>NZ_CP135921.1:2400000-2771666 GCF_032397745.1 Bradyrhizobium prioriisuperbiae | reverse complement strand
CCAGTTTGATGGACTTGGGCTCGCAGAGCTGATTCGCAGCAGGCAAGTCAGCGCCGAGGAAGTTTTGAATGAAGCGCTTCGTCGTACCGAGAGCATCGATCCGCAAATCAATGCCGTGGTGATTAAGCACTATGATTATGCGCGCCAACAACTCCAGACGGGTTACCCAAATGGGCCGTTTTGCGGAGTTCCCTTTCTGCTGAAAGATATCGACTTTCTTGCCGGCACGCGCACAACGTTTGGAGCGAGCCTTTTGCAGAACAATATCGTTGATCACGATAGCACGCTCGTGAAGCGCTTTCGTGACAGTGGTGTGGTGATTTTCGGCAAGACGGCGACACCCGAACTAGGCATCGTTCCCACGACAGAGACGCGGTTGTTCGGCCCAACGCGAAATCCATGGGACTTGTCCCGCTCGTCCGGCGGCTCATCTGGTGGCGCAGCCGCAGCTGTCGCGGCAAGAATACTGCCCGTGGCTCATGCCACCGATGGAGGCGGCTCAATTCGCATTCCCGCCGCCGCTTGCGGGATCTTCGGGCTAAAGCCGACACGGGCGCGGACGCCCGCGGGCCCAGATCGAGGAGAAGGGTGGGGTGGATTTTCGTGCGGCCATGTCGTCAGCATCAGTGTCCGCGACAGTGCAGCCATGCTGGATGCGATTGAGGGGCCGGAGCCGACCAGCCCGTACGTCGCGCCGCCGGTGGAGCGGCCGTATTTGCAGGAAATTCGGCGCGAGCCGGGTCGGCTGCGCGTCGCCTTTACCGATCGATCTCCGTACGGGGAGGAGATTGATCCGGATATTTCCACCGCAGTGCGGGACGTTGCTACGCTTTTGGAACGCCTAGGACATGATGTGGTGGAGCGTGCCCCGGTTCTTCCAGTCGACCCGACAGAGATAATGACAGTTATTGTCGGCGCGAGCGTGGCATTCACCGTTCGACTCGCCGAGCGACAGTGGCGGCGAGCGGTGACTGAACACGATTTTGAGCGCATGACTCTTGGAATCGCTGGAGGCGCCCAGCGAGTCACGGCGGCTGATTACCTCTCGGCCCAGGCCGGCGCATTCCAGATCACACGAAGCTTGGCATCTTTCTTCACGACGTGTGACGTATTTCTCTCGCCGACGCTTTGTTCGCCGCCACTGCGGATCGGCGAGCTCAACACGATGGCAAATGAGCGAGATCTGATGGCCGTTCGAGGCATGATGCGTCGACTCTGCCCTGGCACGAGTATGTTCAACATTTCAGGTCAGCCGGCGATGTCGGTGCCGCTTGGATGGTCTGCCGAGGGACTCCCACTCGGTATGATGTTTGCGGCCCGCTTTGGCGACGAAGCGACATTGTTTCGTCTTGCCGCACAGCTTGAGGCGGAGCGGCCCTGGAAACACCGACGCCCTCCGGTTTGTGCATGACGGAAATCGCGCTTGTGGCGATTGCCTATGCCTGCGGCGAGCACGCCTAGCCATAGCGCAAAAAGCTTGTAACTCAACGGATCGCAACACGTAAGCAGAGAGCAGGTACTCCGGCTCCGCGGGCTGTCCACCCAGCCGGCGGCGGGCCTAACGGTACCAGGCGAGCACTTTACCTCTGCGCGTAAAACGAAACACAGGTTCGTTGTGAGGGTGGCCTCCTGTCCGGCGAGGGATTTTCATACGAGGTGGAGAGATGTCGCTGCCATTGTCAAAAATCTGCGCTGAATCATAGCGCGTCGTGTGGGCGCTGTGCTCGCCAATCCCGATCAGTGCCCAATGTCTCAAAGGCAACCACCGTCGCGGCCCATGTCGGCAGGGCGGACTCTCTTCAATGCGTAACGCCCACAGTGGCACCGGGCCAGTGCTGAAAGCGGCGAACCTCATCTTCAGTTCAGGGAACCGCGAGCCGAGTGACGAAGCGATCGCTGCTGGACCAGCTTGATGCTGACGTCAAAAAAAGATGGTCCTCCGCAGGGCATTGCGGATGACCATCGTGGAGGTGGAGCGAGGTTCTTCCTTGCTGGCTCAGAAACTTCGCTGGACCTGAAATCCACCATTGTAAAGATTCTGATCCCTGAGCACAAACGGCGATGCGCCTGCGTAGCCGGGGACACCGACCACATTGATTGTGCCCGTAAAGTTCTGATCCATCCGAGTGTAGTAGAACTCTGCTGCCAGGGTCAGATCCTTGACCGGGCTCCACGCTGTCCGCGTGCCGATCTGAGCGACATTGAGGTCAAAATTGCCGGAGAGCTTGCTACCCGGTGCAATGCTGTTTGCCGTGACGACAGGTCCATTGAAGGCAACCAACAGCGCCGCATTGCCGGCCGAACCGTAAGCAATGTGGCTGTAGGACGCAAAGACCGAGGTGCGCCATTGAGGAGTCCAATAATGTTCATAGAACGCGCTCACGTCCCAAGAGTCGGTCTTCGAAATCCCGCTTCCGTTCAGAGAACTGGTACCCGAATACACACCGTCAAGAATATAACCGAATGCCATGGTGCCGCCGTTTGCGACAGCAAATCGGCCGGCGCCATAAGCATCCCAAGCTCCGCCGAACACATATTTGGGTGCGCCGTTGGCGAAAGTCGCTTCCACTTTCAAGCTGTCGCCGACGCCCGTTGGGAGGTTCTTCAGTTCAAACGCGCCGCTAACCGCGTAGCCCCAAGTCGAGCTTGGATGCCCTGTGTCGCTGTTCGATGGCGTATAGTAGGTTCCGTGCACCTCATGGGCTGCAACCGCGACATGCGCCGTGCCCCACGCTTGGTCGAACCGCAGGTTACCAACGATATCTGGGACGTGATCCCCGGTTTGAGCATTGCCGACAAAGGTATTAGCGACGGTTCCATAGGTCGGGGCGAGAAGATAACCAGAGATGTTGACTCCAAAAGGCCCCAAGAACGGTTGCGATGTATTGACCACACCCGCCGATCGATATGGCACTCCGTCTTCAAGGGAAATCGTCGCCGAGGCACCGCTGCCGAACGACGCCGTATAGGCCAACTGGTTTATGCCGGTCGCATTGTTCGAGCCGGCAAGAAAGCCGGAGGCAATGTAGGGTTTTGCTAGCGCCCACTGCGGATCGAACTGTGAGACAGCCTTACCAATGGTGAAACCAGCGAACTGAACGAAGAGATAGTCGCTTTCAACGTAGCCGCCTGCGATATTTTCACGGCCGCGCGTCCAGTCGAACGCCAGCCCGCCCACGGCGCGAACAACGCCATAATCGGTGGCGGTGCGCGTGTCGAGGAACAGGTTCAAGCGCGAGCGCGTCTGAAAGTAGTCTTTGTTGTACTGACCCGCACCAGTTGCTCCGCCTTGCCAATACGGAGTGTCGTAGATGCCTCCATGGATCGCAGTATCGATGCGCACGATGCCGGCGATCCGGATGCAGGTCTCGGTGCCTGGAATGTAATAGAAGCCCGTGCCGTACAGTGAGCAGATTTTTACGTACTCGATGGGTTTTGCCTTAGCAGGAAGGTCGGCTGCCTGGACAGTAGTTAACGCTACGATACTTGCAGATGCGCCGAGTAAGGCTTTCCGTAAACCTGATAGTCTCATCACGATGTCCCCCAAGGTTCGTCATAAAACGCACACGTATTTCTAGTTTTGGGGGAAGTGCGCGCGCTTGAAAGAAATGCAGTGAGTTTGCAGATTTTCCGCCAAAAATCCGACGATTATTCATGACGCAGTGCAGGAGCGGCGGACCGAGTTGTGAGACGAATGAGCGAATTGCTCGCGTGAGGCCCGAAACAGTTCGCGTCGCGACCTTGCGGAGAACGCCTTGAATTTGCCGAAAGGCCGTTCGATTGGATTGAGGTCGGGTGCGTATTTCGGCAGGTCGCGCACCGGGCGCGATCAAGCATACCTTGCTCTCAGATCCAACGTCGGTTTGCTCGCGCCATATCTGCTCGCTGGCGCGACACGATCACGACAACCGCGACGACGATCGCGACCATCGATAGGACTTTTTCATTCAGCCGTTATCGGCCGCAGGTTATCAACTGGACCTGCGACCGATGTCGGCAAGAACGGGCATACGAGCCTGAAGGGGATGAAACTGATGTAACGACAGATGCGTCGCCATCGCACGCTTCCGGACATTCGGCGGCGCCGTCCTATCGGGAGCCTGCTTTCTGCAACTGCTGACGAAGCGACGCATTCTCCTGCTCGATCGCCTGGTTCCAGGACAAAAGCCCGAAGCGCTTCGCGTTCACCCGGGACCAGAATGCGCTAGGCGCGCGCCGCCAGAGCGGAAGGGCGGCGATGGCGACCGCACACTGGCTGCCCATGTCCAAAACTTCGCCAAGCTCGGTGAGCCCGAAAGGAATAGGTGATTCAATCGAGCCGGCAAAATCACCGGGATTGCCGCGCGCGGCTTCAAGCGCGGTGTTGAAACCGGTCTGGAAGAACGACAGCGCTCCGGCCTCGTCATTGCACGCCAGCGCGATGCGGGCCGCATGAAAAGATGCCGCAATGGTCTTGGTGGCGAGGATGGGAGAGAACGATCGCCAGTCCAGCCGGGCCGCCAGCGAGAACCATATGAGCGCGTCATCCGGCGCGCCGGACAATTCGCACAGGCGCCCCGCCAGAAACGCCAGCGAGATGCGCCATCGCCGCACATGCGGGTTCGTCGTATCCTCCGTGGCCTGGCAGTAGCTCTCGATGCGCCGGATCAGGTCGCTGGTGTCCGCGGCCTGGCGATGTTCGAGAACGCGATAGCCCGTGACGCACAGCGCGGCGCCCTGATCCGCCGATCCCGGGCGCGCATGTTCGGCAACCCAGTGCGCCAGCCGGCCCAGCACCGCGTTGTCGCTGAAGCGCTCGCCAACCTGGACCAGGGTCCGGTACAGCCATGGATTGTCGTAATAGGCGCCGAAATCAACAACCGCCGCGCCACTGACGGACAGGGCATCGGCGAACGCGGGATGGCGGAATGACGCGCGCAGGTCTTCAGCCCTCGCAAAGGGGTTGGCCGATGCCACGACCAATATCCATTCGCCTTCGACATCGCTGTCGAGAGGGATGCGCTTGAGCTGGCGCGGCGTCTGCGGCCATTTGAAGCCGCCGGGCGCGGCCTGCACATAGCGGGCTTCGAGAACAAAATCCTCGGCCAGCCCTTCACGCAGTTTGTTCCAGTCGAAGACATGGTGGTGGTGGGGATTGGGGTCGTGTCCGGTCTCGTCCATCCATCTGTCCGGAACGCTGGCAATCAGGCGCCCGTCGGGCTTCAGGACCCTGGCGAATTCCCTTGCCACGGCTTTCCAGTCCTCGACATGCTCAATCGTTTCCATCGAAACGATGCAGTCGACGGAGGCATCCGGGATATGGACAAGGGCGGACGCGTCTCCAACTTCGAAGCGCAGGTTTTGTTCGCCGTAATTCGCAGCCGCATAGGCCACCGTTCCGGCATCGACATCAACGCCGATGACTTTCGAAGCTTGCGTCGTCGCGGCGATCACGGCCGAGCCATAACCGAGCCCGCACGCGCAATCGAGAACGATGTCGCCGGACCGGACAAGCGAAGCGGCGAGCGCATAACGAGCGACATGGGCATCGGCCCGCGGTCCGCTCTCGCGCAGCATGTCCATATGCAGATTGCGCTCTCTGAGCAAATCCGCGACAGGCCACCGGGAGGCGGCCGGCGCGGGGACGCGCTGGTAAATGGCATAACGCGGCAGCGCATCGTCGCGCATTCTCTCATAGTCGGAGACATGGAGCGCGGCCGGATGGCGGCGCCATCCCCGCGCGAACAGCTGGTCTTCAAGCGGTTTGCGGATGCCGGAAAAGCCGGGACCGATGAGAAAGAGGTTTTGGAGATGATCGGACGTTGCAAGGGTATCGATCAAGAAGATCGTGTCCTGATCGGCGACAACCTCGACGACAGCGACAGGTTTGTCCGGAACAGCCACCCCACCCTGGCGTGAAATCCAGCGGGGATGATCGAATGAGCCCTGACCGACCGCATGGGCATCGCATCCCATCAGGAGCAATTCCTGCAGCAGACTGGCGTCACGCGCATTCCACTGGACAATTTGACACGGGCCGAAGACCCGCGTGATAGCAGCGGCAGTTTCAATCGACATCTGACCCACATGAGCGAGGACGTGACAGGGCTGATCGCCCATTAAACGCCGCCACATCGAGAATCAGGCGCAATCAATCAGGCAACGAGAGAAACTCAGACGACGCTGGTCGGATTGCCCCCTTGCATCCCGCGCCGGCGTAAATCAGGTTTCACACAAAGCACCGATGATCGGTTCACTTGATGCATCCTGCAAATTGAGGAGACGCCCCATGAGGCTGGCCGCGTTTAATCTGGAGAACCTGTTCGATCGCGCCAAGGCCATGAACGGCGACACGTGGAGCGAGGGAAAGCCCATTCTCACCAGGTTCGCCAAATTGAATGCGCTGCTTGGCGAGTTTTCCTACTCCACCGCGGCGAAGCGAGAGATGGTCAAACTCATGATCGATCTCGGGCTGGAGAAGGCCGACACGGGCCCCTTTGTCATCCTCAGGCGCAACCGCGGAGGATTGCTCAAGCGGCCACGCGGCGGCGGACTCGAGATCATCGCCGATGCACGCGCCGACTGGGTGGGCTCGCTCGAGCTGCGCAATGAGCCGATCGACGAAAGCTCCATGCGCAACACGGCCCGGGTGCTGTCCGACCTCGACGCAGATGTTATCGGGGTGGTGGAGGTGGAAAGCCGTCCCGCGTTGCGGGAGTTCAATGAGCTGATCATTCCCGCTGTCAACGGAACTCCTTTCCGGCATGTCATGGTGATCGACGGCAATGACGACCGCGGCATCGATGTCGGCCTGCTCTGCCGGAAAGGGTTTCCCATCGGCATGATGCGAAGCCATGTGGACGATGAAAACAGGAAAGGCGAACCGGTATTTTCCCGTGACTGCCCGGAATACTATATCGCAACGCCGAAGCAAAACCGCATGGTCGTGCTGGTCAATCATCTCAAGAGCAAAGGGTATGGCAGCGCGGAGAGTTCGAATGAACGCCGCCGGGCGCAGGCGGCGCGGGTCAAGGAGGTCTACGAAGGCCTCGCCAAGGCAGGCGAGACATTCATCGCCGTGATCGGCGATTTCAACGATACGCCGGACAGCGAGCCGCTTCACCCGCTGCTCGCGGAAACGACGCTGAAGGATGCCTTCGATCATCCCTCGTTTGATGACGGCGGCTTCCCGGGAACGTACGGGGCCTGCGATGCCAAGAACAAGATCGACTATCTGCTGCTTTCGCCACAACTCTTCGCGAAGGTGACCAAGGGAGGCGTGCTGCGGAAGGGGATGTGGCCCGGGGTTCGGCCCAAGAAGTGGGACGTCTATGATGAAGTCAAAGAGAAGAGCGACGCCGCTTCCGATCACGCCGCGGTCTGGGTCGATCTTGATATCTAGTGCCGCTGATGCATCCGAAGTTCGTGTCAGAGAGTGCTGCGATGGATCACGAACTTCGGATGCGGGGCACTAGAGCCTCTTCCGTTCTGGTTGAATCACAACAGAGGCTCTAGCTTTTTGTTTTGACGCGTTTTCTTCACGCGAACCGGTATCCACTTCGCTCGAAAACGCTCTAGCCCGGAACTCTGGATCGCGCAGCCTGCCGCCCACTCCTCGATCGCACGCTCGGAGCGATACGTGCGATCGAAGGCTGAGTTCTGGAAGACTGCAGATCCGTGTCTATCCTGCCGGGAAACCTGTTCCGACCGTGGCAGCCGCCGCCGGGAGCCAGATCAGCCTCACGTCCCCGTCACGCGCCAGATCACATCGCCGACATCATCGGCCACCAGCAGCGAGCCATCGGGGCCGAGCGTGACGCCGACCGGCCGGCCATAGGACTCCCTCTCGTCCGGCGCGAGGAAGCCGCTCAAGATATCCCGCGGCGGACCGGACGGGCAGCCGTTTTCGAAGGGGATGAAGACCACCTTGTAACCGCTGAGCGTGCTGCGGTTCCAGGAGCCGTGCTGCCCGATCACCATGCCGTCCGGAAAACCCGGCAGCGTGCCGGCCGGCAGCCAGCACAGGCCGAGCGACGCGGTGTGACCACCGAGCGCATAATCCGGCGTGATAGCCCTGGCCACCAGCGCGGGATCCTGCGGCACCCGATCGTCCACCGTCTGCCCCCAGTAACAATAGGGCCAGCCATAAAAGCCACCGTCGCGCACGGACGTGAGATAGTCGGGCGGCGTTTCATCGCCGAGACCATCGCGCTCGTTCACCACCGTCCAGAGCGCGCCGGTCTGCGGCTCCCACGCAAGGCCCACGGGATTGCGCAAGCCGCCGGCGAAGATGCGGCTGGTGCCGGCAGCCAGATCGAGTTCATACACGGCGGCGCGGCCCTCCTCCACCTCCATGCCGTTCTCCGCGATATTGCTGAGTGAGCCCACGCCGGCATAAAGCTTGCGGCCATCGGGGCTCGGCAGCAGGCTGCGGGTCCAGTGGCCGCCGGGCTTGAAGGTGACGAGCTTGCGCCCCTGCGCGGTGATGCTGTCCGCATCAGCCACATAGGGGAAGGCCACCACGCCGTCGGTGTTGCCGACATAGAAAGTGTCGCCGACCAGGGCCATGCCGAATGGCTGGCTCAGGCCCTCCATGAAGCTACCGCGTTTTTCGGCGACGCCATCGCCATCGGCGTCACGCAACAGCGTGATGCGGTTGGCGCTTTCACCAAGTGCCGCCGCACGCCGCATGGTTGCCTGCATCGCATACCCAAACACGTTGCGGACCGGACCCGCAATCTGGGTCGCCTCGGCAATCAGAACGTCGCCATTGGGCAGCATCTGGATCCAGCGCGGATGCGCCAGGCCGGTCGCGAACGCATTGACCTTGAGCCCCGGCGCGGCCACGGGCCGTTGCCCGTCGCTCCATCCCTTGGCCGTCGGCATCTTCAGTGTCGGGAGGCTGCCCTGCGGCTTTGCCACCGGCACCACCGGCGCACTGCCCCAGGCCGGCGCGGGCGCTTCGCCCTGCAGCCGGCGCCACGCCAGCGCAGCGCCACCGATCCAGGCGACGATCTGCGCAAAAACACTCGACATACTCATACGATTCCCCTGTTGGCCGGCGCGCACACTATCCGACCCCAGGATGTCTTAAAACATCATCATCAGATGTGAGTGTTGAATCATATCACTTTTGCAATGCGCATCCGATATCGTGCAGCAGCATCTTCGGCCCCCGAGACCAGCTGCGATCCGATCGCGCCTTGACGAAGCCCCGCTATTGGAGGAAGAGCTGGCCTCGAAAAGCAACCCTCGCGAGACACCATGAGTTTCTTCGAGCGACTGAAGTCCGCGGCCTCCGCCGAGTGGCGTGCCTATACCGAGCACCCCTTCACCAATGGTCTCGCAGACGCCTCGCTTCCGGAGGCCGCGTTTCGTCATTACCTGGTTCAGGACTATCTGTTCCTGATCGAGTTCGCCCGCGCCTATGCTCTAGCGGTCTACAAGTCACCGAACCTTGCCGACATGCGCGAAGCGGCAGCGGGCGTCTCCGCCATTCTCGATATCGAGATGGATTTGCATGTGAAACTTTGCGCCGGCTGGGGCCTGTCGCCCGCAGACCTCGAGCAGGCGCCGCCCTCGGTCGAGATGCTGGCCTATACCAGCTATGTGCTCGACACCGGCATGCGCGGCGACCTGCTGGCGCTCAAGGTCGCGCTCGCACCCTGCGTGATCGGCTATGCCGAGATCGCGACACGGCTTGCCGCGCAGCCGCAAGCGGACGCCGCAACGAATCCTTATCGCGTGTGGATTGCCGAATATGCGGGCGCGCCCTATCAAGACGTCGCGGCGAAAGCGCAGGCGCACCTCGATGCGCTCGCCAATCGTTATGCCACGCCGGCCCGCGAGGCCGAACTCATCGCGATCTTCAAGGAAGCCACCCGACTGGAAGCTGATTTCTGGCAGATGGGGTGGCGGGTGGGTCAGAGTATTGAATAAAGCGCGTAGCCCGGATGAGCGCAGCGATATCCGGGATGATACCATTGCACGTGCCCCGGATGTCGCTGCGCTCATCCGGGCTACGAGCTTACGTTGATTGGCGATCGCCTCACAAGCGAATCAGCCTGCCATCCCGCGCCACCAGCTTTCCGCTCCTGAACACCGATCGCCCCGTGGGCACGGCGACCACCGCTTCGGGCACGTGCTCGGCATTGAGCGTGACGAAGTCGGCCTTGGCGCCGGCCCGCAAGCCGTAATCGTTAAGGCCCAGCGCTTTCGCGCCAGCGTACGTTACCATATCGAACGCGATGGCCAGATCATCGTCGGTGTTGAAGCCGGAGCGGTAGCCGATCATGTTGGCCCGGCGCAGCATGTCGCCGTCGCCATAGGGCCACCAGGAGTCGCGGATGTTGTCGTTGCCGCCGAACACGGTCACTCCGGTTTGGCGCAGCAATCCAACCGGCGGAAAGGGACGGCTGCCCGGGGCATTGGTCATGATGGCGATGCCGGCTGCGGCCAGCGTGTCGGCGGTGCGTTTCACCACGTCATCGGGCACACCGCCCAGCGCATAGGCGTGGCTGATGGCAACATGGCCGGCCATGCTCAGCGCCCGGGTGCGCGCCGCGATCTGTTCGATCTCGAAGATCCCGAGCATGCCCGGATCATGCAGATGGATGTCGACATCCACGCCGCGTCTGCCGGCCACGCCGAACACCACATCGAGGTGTTTTTCGACATCCCGGTCGAGGCTGGCCGGATCGACCCCGCCGATGAGATCGGCGCCCATGGCAACGGCCTGGTCGAGAAGGTCCGGCGTGCCCGGGCTCTTGAGGATGCCGCTCTGGGGAAAGGCGACGAGCTGGATATCGATGACATCCTTGTAGGCTTCGCGGACCGCAAGAATGGTTTCGAACGATTTCAGCCCGACGCTGCCGTCGACCATCACATGGCTGCGCATCCGGGTGGAGCCATGAGCGAGGCAGAGCTCAAGCTGGTTCCGGGCGCGGACATCCATCGGCGCGGCTTCCGCCATGTTCTGCGCCTGAAAGGCGACGCGCTCATGGACGTTGAAGCCGTTGGTGTAGGGCTTGTGCGGCTTCCAGGCATCGCCATAGAAACTGGTGTCGAGATGGATATGCCCTTCGACAAAGCCGGGAACGACCAGCGTCCCGCCGAGATCAATGGTCTCCGTGGCCGCCGGACGTTCAGATCCCGCAGAAGAGATCGAGGCGATGCGGCCGTTCGAGACGGCGATGTCATTCAGCGAACCATCAGCGAATTTCGCGCGGGCAAACAGGGTGTCGATCTGACTCAAGCGACGTCTCCGGGATGGCAGGTCATGCGGCGCCCCACAGTTTTGCCCCGGGAAGCCGCGGGATCAAGCCCGCGGCTCTCATTCGTCGTAACAGCGTCAGTTCGCCTGGATGTTGTTATCGCGAACGACCTTGCCCCACTGCTTGACCTGGCGGGTGAAGAACACGCTGAGCTTGTCCGGCCCTTCCAGCGCGAGTTCGATCTGCTGGGTCTCCTGCAACTGCCGGGAGATGGTCGGGTCTTTCAGGACGGCGATGAAGGCGTCCGTCGTTCGGCTGATGATCGCGGGCGGCGTTCCTGCCGGCGCGAACACGCCCCACCAGGCGAGCGCCTCGAAATCCGCAAATCCGCTTTCGATGGCGGTCGGGACGTTGGGCAATGCGGGAAGCCGCGTCCGGCCCATCTGCAGCAGCGGCCGCAGCGCGCCGCCGGACAGCTGCGGGAGGACGAGCGCAGCAGAGCCGGCGATCATGTCGACATGGCCGCCGATGACATCGGTGATCGCCGGCCCACCACCCTTGTAGGGAATGTGGGTGATCTCGACGCCGGACAGCTTCGACAGCACCGTCATCGCCAGATGGCCGATCGTGCCCACCCCGACCGAGGCAAAGGTCAGCTTGCCCGGCGCTTGCTTTGCCGCGGCAACAACATCGGCGAACGTCTTGTACGGTCGCGCCGCGGTCGCTGCCAGAACATAAGGCGCGGTGCCGATCAGCAGGACGGGGGCGAGATCCTTTTCCACATCCAGCGGAGGACGCTCGATCAGCGCCGGAATGACGGCGTGGGAATCGAAGGTCAGCAGCAGGTTCGAACCATCGGCAGCACTGCGCGCGACCTGGGCCGGGCCAAGTGAACCGACCGCGCCGGGCTTGTTCTCGACAATGACGGGAGAGCCGAGTTGCTCCTGCAGCCCGGTCTGCAGCAACCGCGCCATGGCGTCGGTCGAACCGCCGGCCGGAAACGGCACGATGATGGTGATGACCTTGGCGCGTTGCGCCCAAGCGGGTGCAGCGATCAGGGACGACAGCAGCCCGGTGACGGCGCGTCGCGTCAGATTGTTTGCCATGATGCTCGCCCTTATTTTTTGACGCGTTTTCTTCACGCGAACCGGTATCCACTTCGCTCGAAAACGCTTTTTAAGCGCCAGCGAAGCCGGAGCCGGGCTTTTTGTATTCCGGCCGCGGCGGGCTGAAGATATCGAGCACGCGAGCGCCCTGCGGTCCCGCACGCATGGTGTGGGGAACATTGCCGGGCGTGCGCCAGAAATCGCCCTTGTTCACGGCAATCTCCTCGCCGCCCTGGACACGCACGGCGCTGCCTTCGAGCAGGACGCCCCACTGTTCCTCGGGATGATGATGCAGCGTCCCCTGCGCATGCGGCGCAAGCGTCACCACCGACAGCATGGCCTGCTCGCCGGAGAAGATTCGCGTTGTCACGCCCGGACCGAGTTCGCGGAGAATGCCGTCGTGCGGATTGTCGAGATTGTGGAATTCTGCTTTTTGATTCATTGTTTTTCCTCCTTTTGTTTTTCTTTTTTTTGTTGTTGTGGTCACGACCCCGATGCGGTTGGCACGGCGTATTCGTCCCGGTAGCGGCCTTCCCGGATCGTTTTGATGATCTCCGCCTCGCGCGTCATCTGCGCCTGGACTTTTTCCAGCAGCGCCGCGGCGATGGCGGGGGCGAACGCCACCACGCCATCGTCATCACCCACCACGAAATCGCCGGGTGAAATCACGCAGCCGCCGATCGATACGGGAACATTGATCTCGCCCGGACCATATTTGTAGGGCCCGCGATGGATCGCCGCCCGGGCGAAACACGGGAAGTCCGAGGCCGCAAGGGCCGCGGCATCGCGAATGGCGCCATCGATGACAAAACCGGCTGCGCCGCGGTGCTCGGCAATGGTCATCATGATCTCGCCGACCAAAGCGCGGCTGATGTCCGCATCGCCATCCACAACGATGACCTGGCCGGGCCGCACGATCTTTAGGGCCTGGTGAATCGCGAGGTTGTCGCCGGCGCGGGTGCGAACGGTCAGCGCCGTGCCGAGCAGCTGCCCGCCGCGGTGAAACGGCCGCAACCCGACCGCGCCGGGCAAACGCGAAAGATTGTCGCTGATGATCGATGTTGGTGCACCGCGAAAGGCCTCAAGGAGGGCTGGCGCGGAATCGATTGTCCCCGGAGAAGACGGCTCACTGGTCATTGGCGGCCCCCAAGCATGTTGAGCAGGTGTCGTGATGCTAACCAGCCAAATGGAACCCAGAAAGTGATATATTTTCATGCCGTCATAGTCGAAAAAGAAATATAATAACAAAAGGGGACATCGGATGGTGACGCTGAAGCAGATCGAGGCACTGGTTGCGATCGTCCGTCTCGGCTCGTTCGAACGCGCCGCACGCAAGCTCAACACCACGCAATCGACGATCTCAAAACGGATTCGCGAATTGGAGTCCGCCGTCGGCATCACGATCTTCGATCGTTCGCGACGAGAAGCCCGGCTGACCGAGAAGGGCGAGCATCTGCTGATGCTCGGAGAGCGGATGCTGTCCGACCGCGACAACGTCATCGATCTGAAGGATGCGCCGCAGGTGCCGCAGCGGCGGCTTCGCCTTGGCGTCACGGAATTATGCGCCCTGACCTGGCTGCCGCGGCTGGCGGCGGCCTTGCGCGATGCCTATCCGGCGGTCGTGCTGGAGGCCGAGGTCGACATGAGCAAGAATCTGCACGAGCGGCTGGTCGAGGACAGCATTGATGTGATCGTGATTCCCGATGCCTTCTCAGCTCCGGAGATCACATCGCTGCGGGTGGCCGAGGTGCAGAATGTATGGATGGCGAGCCCGGCGCTGGTGCCCAAGCGCGCCAGGCTGTCCATCGACGAACTGGCCAGGCACACCATTCTGACGCAGGGAAGCCGGTCCGGCTCCAATCTGCTGGTCACCCGATGGCTTAAGTCGAACGGCATCGCGCTGCCGCGCGCGCTGTCCTGCGACAGTCTTGTCGCTCTGCTGGGCCTCACCGTCGCCGGCCTCGGCGTCAGTTATCTGCCGCAAAAATGCTTCAAGCCCCTTCTCGACAGCGGAAAACTCACCGTCGTGTCCACGAAGCCCGCGCTTCCGCCCGTTCCCTACGCCGTCATGTACCGGAATGACCGGCCGACCGGGTTCACATCCGCGGTGGCGCAACTCGCACTCAAGGCCAGTGACTTCTCGCGCCAGTTCGCGGGCTGAAGAGCAATGGCCACGGCGTTTTTCTCCTCCGATCGTCGGCGCGTATGCCGCAGCCGGACCGGTCAGGTCTGATCGCCATACCTCTCCTTGACCGCTGCCGCGACGAACATCTTGCGCCCATCCCGTCCCGGTGTCGTGCCATGAGCGGCGCACCAGTCCGCAAACGTGGCGGGATCGATATAGACGCGCAGAACGGGATGTCCGTAGGCCTTGAGCCCACCCTCCATTTCCTCGGCCATCCTCAGCCACTCGGCCCAGGCCGGCGGCATCTTGTCGCCGTCACCAAAGATCTCCCGCAGCGCCGAATAATCAGCCTCCTTGATCCAGTAGGCGCCAACCGCCGGAAGCGGACGATCTTCGAAGTTGCTCATGCGGTTCTCCTGTCGGGCTGTCTGTCACTAGCACCTCAGGCGGCCATTGCGCCATCGTAAGACCTGCATCTTATGAAACGACCTGCCATCCTCTGGGTGTCCAGCGGAGCATCACGCCGGACAATGGATTCGGCGCGCGACCCAACAGGTTCTTCACCAGGCTGCGCAGAGCGTCGATCGCGACCGGCGAGTCATCGCCGATGTAGAGCACGGTATCGGTTACCGGCGCCGCAACAATCAGCACGCCGCCCTGGGCTTTGGCCAGAGGCGCCCAGGAAGCGGCCAGCACGAGCCGGCTTGGATGAAAGACGTCGCCGGTGAGTTGACCGATTCGCCCAGGCTCTGCGACTTTTGCTATCTCGGCAATCGGCTTCCAGACTTTGCGAAGATTTGCGAGGGCCAGATCATGAATTTGATTTGCGGTGAGGCCGAGCCTGGCGCTGTCCTTCTGCGTGAGAATTCGAAGTGTTCGCGGCGAATCCAAGACTGGCACCACCACAAGCCCCTCCACAAGAGGCCTCGTCTGGAGAGGCATACCGCCGGATGATTGCCGCGCCTGTTGCAGATATTGAAGCGATCGGACAACAACCCGAACTACGTCCTTCGTCGGCGCGTCGCTTCCATTGCGGTGAGCCTCCGCGGCGCCTTTGACGTAAGTATCCACTTCCTTGGCGCAGCCGGCAGGGCTCGCTTTACAGAACGAATAGATACGGTCGAGATTGGCCTGCAGCGGACCAACAGAAAGCGTGAGAGCGTTCTTCACACTCACAGAGCCCTCGCCGAGAACCTTTCGCAAGCGCGCAGCCACGTAAGTTGTGAATCCCGCCTCGTCGGTCGGTATGTTTTGCGCAGCCGCCGGGACCACACAGAACAAGTGGGCCGCGAGAGCAACTGCATACACATGACGAATCAATAGAACCTCGCTCATATGGCCGCCGTCATACAGTTGGGGCCGCGACAACACTGCTCCTGATCTCCAGAACGCAAATTTGACGCCCGCTTCCGGACAGGGTTGACCTCAACCAGGGTTGAGGTCTTATCAAGGTGTCGGCGATCGAGGAAGTCATCCTCTATATCTCAATCCAATTCGCGGAAGCCGACACATGCACACGTCCCGGAACACTGCCCCACTTCTGACATTCCCGCACCAGCCCAGCAAGGGATTGTCATCGTGACCACCGTCGAACAGGGCTGGTCGACGCTGCTCGGCCGGCGCAACGTCCTGCCATCCATGGTGCTGGCGGGCGGCGTGGCGCTGCATGCCGTCAATGTGTTTCTGGTCACCACGATGCTTCCGTCGATCGTGCGCGATATCGGCGGCCTGGATTATTATGCGTGGAGCACCACGCTGTTCGTGGTGGCATCGATCATCGGCGCTACCTGCTCGGCGCATCTGCTGCAGACGCTGCGGCCACGCGGCGCCTATGTGGTTGCCGCACTGCTGTTCGCGCTCGGCTGCCTCGTCTGCGCGCTTGCACCGGTCATGCCTGTGCTGCTGGCCGGCCGCACCATTCAAGGTATTGGCGGCGGACTGCTGATCTCGCTCTCTTATGCCATGATCCGCCTGCTATTCGACCAGCCGCTCTGGCCACGGGCGATGGCGCTGGTATCCGGCATGTGGGGCGTCGGCACCCTGGTCGGTCCGGCCATCGGCGGTGTGTTCGCGGAGATGAGTGCCTGGCGTCAGGCGTTCTACGCCATTATCCCGCTCGCAGTGGCCTTCGCAATCATCGCGGCCTCGGTATTGCCCAACAAGGTGGCCGCAGGCCGCGCCTCGCCCCTCCCGCTGGTGCAGATCGCGTTGCTCAGCATCGCCGTTCTCACCATCTCGGCGGGAAGCGTATCCGCACGCCCGATTTGGAACGTCACCGGGATCACGATCGCGGCGATCCTGACAGTTCTGATCGTCCGCATCGAGCGGCGCAGCACGCGAAAACTGTTGCCGGCCGATGCCTTCCGTCTCGGCACGCCCCTCGCGCTGGTTTATGCGACCATGGGTTTGCTGGCGATGGCGGTGACCAGCGACGATGTGTTCGTGCCACTGTTCCTCCAGGTTCTTCACGGGAGATCGCCACTGGTGGCGGGTTATCTGTCCGCCTTGATGGCCGGCGGCTGGACGGTGGGATCGGTAGCCAGTTCCAATCTCAGTGGCCGCAATGCCCGGCGCGTCCTCGTGGTGGCGCCCTGCGTATCCCTGGTTGCGACCGTACTGCTGCTGCTGATGATGCCGACCCACAGCGATAGCGGATGGATCCGGCTTGGCGGACTGGCCATCGCACTGTTCAGCCTCGGCCTGGGTGTCGGCCTCGGGTGGCCGCATCTCCTGACCTGGATCCTCAAGCTCGCCGCCCCCGACGAGCAGGACCGCGCCTCCGCCTCGATCACGACCGTTCAGCTTTATGCGACGGCAATGGGGGCCGCGGTGGCCGGGCTGCTGGCCAATACGGCGGGGCTTGCGGATCCCGGAGGCATCGAAGGCACCGCCCGCGCGGCGTTCGTGCTGTTCGCGGTGTTCACCGCTGCCCCAGTCGCATGCCTCGCCTTTACGCTACGTCTCGTGCGATCGATTTAAGGCAGGCAGACTGACCCGCCTGTGATGCCGGGCGCAGACTGCGAACCTTGTGACGCGCTGCTCGACTAAACATTGTGGATCTCAACACAAGGAGGACGCAATGCAGCAGCCAGATCAAGGCAAACTCGATGCATTCCTCGGCAGGATGGTTGGCGACCTCGGCGGCATCGCCAGCGGCGCGCTGGTGGTGCTGGGCGACCGGCTCGGCTTCTACAAGGCGATGCAATCAGGCGAACCGGTGACGGCCGGTGAACTCGCCCGGCGCACCGGAACCCACGAACGCAATGTGCGTGAATGGCTCGCGGCACAAGCTGCGGCCGGTTACGTCGATTACGATCGGGACGAGGATGCCTTCCATCTCAATCCCGAGCAGGCGACCGTGTTCGCCGACGAGAACAGTCCCGCGTTCATGACCGGCGCGTTCGAGGTGATGTCGGCGCTGTGGATCGACGAACCGAAAGTGTCGGAGGCGTTCCGCAGTGGCAAGGGCCTCGCCTGGCACGATCACAGCGCGTGCCTGTTTCGCGGCACTGAACGGTTCTTTCGCCCGGGCTACAACGCCCATCTGGTCTCGTCGTGGCTGCCGGCATTGGACGGCGTGGTCGACAAGCTCAAGCTGGGCGCGCGCGTCGCCGATGTCGGCTGCGGCCACGGCACCTCGACCATCGTGATGGCGAAGGCCTTTCCGCAATCGCACTTCACCGGCTTCGACTACCACCCGGCTTCGATCGAGCGCGCCCGCAAGGCTGCCGCGGACGCCGGCGTTGCCAACAACACCAGCTTCGAGGTGGCGCAGGCCAAGACCTATCCCGGAACCTACGATCTCGTTGCCTTCTTTGATTGCCTGCACGACATGGGCGATCCGGTCGGCGCGTCCGCCCATGTGCGCGAGACACTGAAGCCGGACGGCATCTGGATGATCGTGGAGCCGTTCGCGCACGACACCCTGAGTGCGAACCTCAACCCCGTTGGGCGGGTGTATTACGCCGCCTCCACCATGGTGTGCACGCCTGCGTCTCTGGCGCAGGAGGTTGGATTCGGGCTTGGCGCACAGGCCGGCGAAGTGAGACTGCGGCAGGTGGTGAATGCCGGCGGCTTCACCCGCTTCCGCCGCGCCGCCGAGACACCGTTCAACATGGTGCTGGAGGCGAGGCCGTAAGGCTCAAAGCCCCGGCGGCCATTCCGGAAATTGCGGCAGGCCTTCGTCGGCCAACCACGGCACGTTGTGCGATGTCCAGATGTGCACGACGGGCCGTGTCGACGGGTCGTCGTCGAGGGTCGCCACCCGCAGCACGACGAAGGGCTGCTCGGCGCGCTCGGCCACGATGTGGGTGCCGCAACTGGCGCAGAACCGCCTGAAGCGGCCGGGCGAGGATTCGAATGCGGAGAGCTTGTCCGCCCCGGCCGTCAAATGAAAATGATCCCGCGCGATCCGCGCGGTCGAAGCAAAGGCCGCTGCATTGGCCTTGCGGCAGGTGACGCAGTGGCAATGCGCGATCGGCGAATCCAGCTGATCGACCTCGTAGCGCACGGCCGTGCACAGACAACTTCCCTTCAGCCGCATCGCCAAGCTCCCTTGCGTGTTCGGTATGGATCGAGACCGATCCTTTCCTATCCGATCAGAGCGCCTTGAGATAGCCCGGCCAGCGCGGATCGCAGATGATGGAGCGCGCGCGCATGTATTTCCAGATGCCGTATTTGTAGAAATCGAAATCCAGCGTGGAAACGCGATTCTGCACCATAGCCCAGGTCGACCATTTGATGTCCGCCAGGGCCTTGTGCACCATGAAGCGCGCGTAGAGGGCCTCATCGCATCGTCCGAAATAGGTCTCGATGATCTCGCGGTCGACCGCCTCGGGGAAGAACATCTCGCCGCTCCAGATCGCAAGATCGTAAACGCGGTCGTTGTTCGAGGCATATTCGAAATCGATCAGCAGGATCGATCGATCCTCGGCGATGAGGAAATTTCCGGGCATCGGATCGTTGAAGCTCGGCACGAGGTCGAGCCCCGACGCCTCCAGCGCGGCGCGGGCCAGGCGATACTGGCGATCGAGCCAGGCGAAATCCGGCGGGACCACGCCGGCCAACTCTTCCACCTGCCGCGTGTGTTCGTCGATCATGTCGAACACCGTCTTGGTCAGCGGTAGCAATGGCGCGTCATGGAAGCGGCGGTAGACCCGCAGCGCTTCCCGCCGCATCGACGCCTGGGCAAAATCACGATGGGTCGATGGCCGGCGTCCCTCGACGAATGCGGCAATTTCGATTCCCTGATGGTCGAGATAGTCGAAAGTGCGCGGACCGACGCCGATGCTCTCGGCCTGCCGGCTGGCGGCGACCGCGGCGGTGCGATCGATGAACATCTCGGTTCCCCGCCCCGGAATCTTGACGAAGTAGGCCTCGGTCGCGTCGACCTCCACCCGCCAGTTGCTGTTGCTGATGCCGCCCAGCACCGGACAATAGCGCAGTTGCCGCCCCTGCCACGGAGCCACGTTTTTGATCGCCGCCTCGATCTCGCGCTCCGCTTCGGTACTAGCCGTGCCGAATTCGTTCATCACCCGTCGTCCCCTTAGAGCGAGCGCAACATTTCTTCAAAACCCGGGCGGTTGACCCGCATGCGGCATCTCAGGAAGCGCCAGCCGGCATATTTGCGGAATTCGAGGCTGCGCCGCGGCGCGACCCGATCAAGCAACAGGCTGCGCAACGCCCAATAGAAATCGTCAGCCGCCGCATAGGCGAGGCAGCGATGCAGCGTTGCGTCCCGACACTGCCCCTCGAACATTTCGATCGCGGGCTTCATCTCGCTGTCGAACGGACAGGCTTCGTTGAGCAGGGCGCCGAGCTGATAATAGGGATCGACATTGGCGGCCATGTCGAAATCGACCAGCCGAACCCCGCCGTCCGGCCCGAACAGAATGTTCGAGGCATGCGGATCGGCCTGCGCGGGGCGGCTGTCGAAGCCCGCAGCCATGATGGCATCGCGGGCGAAATCGATATGATCCTTGAGATACCAGGCGTCCGGTGGCAACACTGCATCCGTCGCGCCGATATGAGCCCACAGTTCCGCAATGACGTCGAACACGTTCCAGGTGCGAGCGAAACTCGGCCCGTCCGCGATGCGGCGATGAGCGGCGATGACATCAGCCATACGGTCCGGTTGACGCAAATCGTCCAGACGCGCGACCCGCCAGCCGGCGCCGAGATGACGGAACAATGTCGCGCCTTCCGCCTCGATCAGCGCGAGCGGCTGCGGACCGAGGCCCATGGCGGCGATTTTGGCGGCCGCGTCGAACGCCGCGGGCTGGTCGATCAGCCAGCGGATTTCGCTGGTCGTCACTTTCAGGAAAAACTCCGGCGCCCGATCATCCAGCGCAACGGCGTAGGTCGAGGATTCCACGCCGTGATAGGAGGGCGAGGCCACGCCGGGCACAGCCGGTGAACAACGCACCGCGCGACCTTCGGGAACCGAGGCCTTCTGCAGGGCAGCTTCCGCCAGTTCACGCGGATCGGCGGACGACATCAGGATTGTCATTGCGGGGGCCCTCCAGACGTGATGACCGAAAGCCCCTCCGTGGCCAGCACATGCAACATGTCGGCGAGCAGCTGGGTACCGAAGGCCTGGTCCTGCGGATGGGTCAACTCGGTCGGATGGTGGATGACGCCGGCGACACTCGGGACCGCAAGCACCACGCTCGGACAAACCGCGGACAGGCTGACCGCATCGTGGCCACCGATCGTATCGAGATGCAGAATTGTCTCGCCGCGCGCCGCGGCCACCCGCCCGGCGAGGCCGACCAGGCCGCGATGCATCCGCCCGGCGGCGCGCCGGTCGATGGAGCGCACCTCGAATTCGACCTTCGCCCGCGCCGCCGCTTGCGCGATCATGCGCTGGAGCGCCTCCTCGGCTGCCGCAAGAATCTCCGGCGCGCCGGAGCGCAGCTCAATGAATAGCACCGCCTCGCCCGGCACGGTGTTGGGCGAATTCGGGAACACTTCCAATCGCCCGACCGAGGTATGCAGATCGAGACCGTGGTGATCCGCCAGATCCCGCAACTCGGCGATGACGTAAGCCGCGGCCAGCACCGCATCCTTGCGCTCGGCCATCGGCGTGGGACCGGTGTGCGCCTGGCGCCCCAGGAAGGCGAGACGATATTTGGTGGCGCCCCAGAACCGCGTGAAGGCGCCGAAACGCTTGGTCTTCTGCTCGAGATACGGACCGCCCTCGATATGCAGCTCAATGAGGGCATCGGGGATCGCGATCCGGTCGTGTCCCGCGTAACCGATCGCATCGAGCGCCTCGGCGACACTGACGCCCTCGCCGTCGCGCCGGGCGAGGGCCCAGTCCAATTCGGCCGCTCCGGTGAAGACGCTGCTGCCGAGCAGGCTCGGCTGGAAACGAGCGCCCTCCTCATTGGTCCAGTTCGCAACCACGAAATTGCAGGCCGACCGCGCGCCGCCGGCCTGAAGAGCGTTGCGCACGGCGAGCACCGCCTCGCAGGCCGAGATGACGCCGAGCGCGCCGTCGAACCGGCCACCGTTCGGCTGGCTGTCGAGATGGGATCCGACCATGATCACCGGCGCATCCGGTCCGGCCAGATCGAGCCGGCCGAACTGATTGCCAATGGCATCGACCGCCGGCGCAAAGCCATGGTCGACAAACCAGCGCGACAGCCAGTTGCGGGCGTCGGCATCCTCACGCGACAGGGTCAGGCGCGTCATCGATCCGCCCTCGCCGCCGCCGAACGCCGAGACGGCCTCCATCATCCCCTGCAGCCGCGCGGGATCAATCAGAACGGCAACGGGCGACGCCGGTATTTTCTCAAGCATTGATGACTTTCACTTTCGATTTCTTGAATTGCGCGGCGAACTCGCCGTTCAGAGCACCGTTGGTCACGAGCACATTGACATCGCCAAGTCCGAAGGTGCAGACGGTTCCGAGTCGGCCGAACTTGTTGCTGTCGGCCAGCATGATGGAGCGGCGCGACTGGGCGATCGCCGCGCGCCGCAGCAGTGCCTCATCCTGGCCGAGATCCATGAAGCCGTGCTCGGCATGCACCGTGGCGATGCCCATCACCACGGCATCGTAGAAATGCTCCTTGATGGCGGCGAGGGTCAGGGCACCGAACAGGGCCTTGTAGTCAGGCTTCAGCACACCGCCGAGCACGGTGACGTCCACCTCCGGATTGGTCGACATCAGTGCCGCGATGTCGATGGAGTTGGTGTGAATCGTGATGCGACGGGTCAGAAGCCGGCGCGCGAAGGCAAGCGTCGTGCTGCCGCTGTCGATGAAGATCTTCATGCCGTCCTTGATCAAGGGAGCTGCGGCCACGGCGATCCGGCTTTTTTCCCGCGCCCGGACGCGGACGCGTTCGTCATGCGGCCGGTCACCCTGCTTGCGATCCATCACGGCGCCGCCATAGACCCGGCGCGCATGCCCGCGCATCTCCAGATCCTTCAGGTCGCGGCGGATGGTTTCGGTGCTGATGCGCAGCCGGGCGGCGAGTTCGTTCACACTGACGCGCCCGTCGCGCTGCAACTCGTCGAGGATCAGTTGCTGCCGCTGCTCGGTGATACTCATGGTCCCGTTCCCTCGCCCCCGTGTCAGCCCGTGAACCGGCTGCTGCGACGGATCACGGTTGGCATACGTTACGCCGCGCGGCAATTCGCTCGTTGCGGTCATGACACGACCGGGATGGGCCCCTGACGCTGCGCGGCCAGCGCCTGCGGCGAGAGCACCAGATGACAGGAGGCCAGATCGCGCTGCCCCCGGACGGTCAGGACTGGATTGGCCTCGGCACAGGGGCCGAATGCCTGCGGACAGCGATTGCGGAAGGAGCAGCCGACCGGCAGATCGATCGGGCTCGGCGGCTCGCCCTCCATCAGGCAATCCTCTGGACGATAGCGCCGCGTCTCCAGGGTCGGCATCGCCGACAACAAAGCGCGGGTGTAGGGATGGCCGGGGTCGAAGAACAGCCGCTCATTGTCGGCGAGTTCGACCACCTCGCCCAGATACATCACGGCGATACGGTTGCAGACTTTGCGCACCATCGCCAGATCGTGCGAAATGAAGATGTAGGTCAAATCGTGCTGGCGCTGCAGCTTTTCGAACAATCCCAGCAGCTTGAACTGTTCGGTCTGATCCAGTGAGGACAACGTCTCGTCCATCACCAGGATTTCCGGCTCGAGCACCATGGCGCGCGCCACATTGACGCGCTGGCGCTGGCCGGCGCTGAGGCCGATCGGAAGCTCCTCGTACAGCGAGATCGGAAGCCCGACATCATGCATCACCTCGCACACCTTGTCGCGGATGCGCTTGCGATCCCGCCAGCCATGGATGCGCAGCGGGGTCTCCAGCATGCGGCCGATCGCGGTGCGGGGCGGCAGCGAGTTGAAGGGATCCTGAAGCACGAGCTGCAGCTTGCGGCGAAAGCCGAGCAGGCCGCGGCCGGAGAACTTTGCGATATCCTCGCCGTCGCACAGGATCTCGCCGCCGGCGGGACGCTCCAGCCGGCTCAACAGACGCATCAACGTGGACTTGCCGCAGCCGGATTCACCGACCACGGCGAAGCTGTCACCCTTGAAGACGTCGAAGGTCACCCGGTGGACCGCACGTAAGGCATCGGTGCCGACGAAACTGCCGCGCCGCTTGACCTTGTAGGTCTGCGAGACGTCATTGAGACGCAGCACGACCTTCGCGGCGGTGTTGCGGCTGCTCGCATTCGGAATGGCCGGTGCCTCGCTCCAGATCGCGGGAATCTGCGCGACCAGATCGCGGGTGTAGGCGTGGCGTGGCGTCGCGATCAGTGCTTCGGTGGGCTGCTGCTCGACCAGTTGGCCGTCATCAATGACCATGATGCGGCTCGCCGCCTCGCGCGCGACCGGCAGCGAGGACGAGATGAACATGACAGCGGTTTGGAACCGCTCGGTCAGTTCGCGCATCAGGCGAATGACCTGCGCGGCGACGGTGACGTCGAGCGGCTGGGTGACGTTGTCGGCGACCAACAGCGCCGGGTTGGAGACCATCGCATCGACGATCAGCGCCCGCTGCATCATGCCGCCGGAAAATTGCGTGGGGTAGTCGTGAAACCGGGACTTGGCGGAGGGGATGCGAACCGCCTCCAGCAGATCAACCACGCGCCGCGCGGCGTCATCGCGACCGATCTCGGGGGCGACCGCCCGCAGCTTTTCCACGATCTGCCGGCCGACCGGCAGCGTCGGGTCCAGCGCGCCCATGGGGTCGGCGCCGACATAAGCGATGTCGCGGCGCAGCCGGCGCATGTCCGCGGCCGGCATCCCCAGCAGATCCCGGCCGCGAAATTCGACCTGGCCCGCACGGATGGCCAGCGGCTTGTCGATCCAGTTCACCACCGCTTTCGAGAGCACGGTTTTGCCGGCCCCGGACGCGCCGACCACGCCGACGATTTCGCGGGGATGGATCTCGAACGAGATATCCTTGAGGATCGCCCGCTCGCGGCCGGCCAGAGCAAGGTCGACGCTGAGGCCGCGCACCGCGAGAACAGGCGCTGGGGACGTTGCGCTCATGTGCCCCCTCCATGGACGGCATTGCGGGCGCGCTCGAACACCGCACCAATCAGATTGATGCTGGTCAGCGTCAGGCAGAGGAACACGCCGGGCATGGTGGCGATCCACCAGGCGTTGAGCAGGTATTTGCGGCCGTCGGCGATGATGTTGCCGAAGGTGGGTGTCGGCGGCTGCACCCCAAGGCCGAGGAAACCGAGGGTCGATTCGAAGATCATCATTCGTGCGACGTCGAGCACCGAGGTGAACAGCACCGGCGGAAACAGCAGCGGCAGCAGCAATGTCAGGACGATGCGCACGTTGGTTGCGCCCGAGACCCTGGCGGCGCGGACATATTCACGGCCACGCTCGGCCATCACCACCGAGCGCATCACTCGGGCATAGACCGGCCAGTTCGAGAGGCCGAGAACGAGGATGATGGCCGGGATGGTGGGGCGCGACACGCCGAGCACCGCGATCGCCAGGATGATCATCGGAATGGACAACTGCGCATCGGTAATGCGCATGATGATCGTATCGGCCTTACCTCCGACATAACCCGCGATGGTGCCGAGCGAACAGCCAATGAACAGTGTGACCGCGACCGAGGCGACGCCGATCAGGAACGAATAGCGCAGTCCAACCAGGCTGCGCACCAGCATATCGCGGCCGATCTGGTCGGTGCCGAGCGGATGCGCCCAGCTCCAGCCATCGCCCATGAAAATAGGCGGCAGCAGGCGGGCGCGCACGTTCATCTTGGTTGGGTCGATGCCGCTCAATTCCGGATACAGCACCGCCGCCAGCAACAGCAGCACGAACAGCGCTACGCCGATGCGGAATTCCGTCGAACGCGCGGCACGAAGCAGGATCCGCTGGCCGAGCGACGACGGAGATGATGCCGGAGTCGATGGGATAGCACCGGCAAGGATCGGATCGGCGACACTCATCAGTATTCAAGCCTTGGGTCGATGCTGGTGGCCGCAAGATCGACCAGGATGTTGATGATCACGAAAATGGCGCTGGTGACGATGGCGATGCCCTGGATCAACGGAAAGTCACGCTGCAGCACCGCGTTGATCGTGAGCAGGCCGAGGCCGGGATAATCGAAGATGTATTCGACAATGATGACGCCGCCGAGCAGGCTGGAGAACTGCACGCCAAGCAAATTGAGCAGCGGCACCGAGGCGTTGCGCAGCGCGTGATTGACCACGATCCGCGGCCGCGTCAGCCCGCGCACGTGACCAACGGCAACATAGGTTTCGGCCATCTGCGCCGCGACAGCGCTCGATAGCGTGCGGATGAGCACCGGAGAGAGTTCGACGGCCAGCACGATGGCCGGCAGGATCGTGTAGGAAAATCCCTGATAACCGATGGCGGGAAGCCAGGCGAGCTTCACCGACAACAGCAGCGCCAGCACGATGCCGAGCCAGAAGTTCGGCAGCGAGATGAAGATCGAGGACACGTAGAACGCCAGCTTGTCCGCCCAGCCGCCGGGCCTGAGGCCGGCAGCGACGCCCAGCAGGATCGAGAACACCAGCGCGATCGCAAGCGCGGTCGCAGCCAGTTGCAGCGTCATCGGCAGCGCTTCGACGATCAGGTCCAGCACCTTGGCCCGTTCGCCCCGGGTCGTATCATTGAAGCTCGCCCCGCCGGTGGCCGCGCCGTTCGCCGGACGAACGAACGACTGGCCGAGATCGCCGCGCAACACCTTCCCGGCATAACGCCCGAACTGCACGATGATCGGATCACGCAGCCCCATTTCGGTGGCGATCTTCTCAATCAGCGCCTCCGGCGCCATGCCGCCGGCCATCAGCCGAACCGGATCGCCCGGCACCACGCGCAGCAAGGTGAAGATCAGCAGCGACACGAGAGAGATGATCACGGCGCCCTGCGACAGGCGACGGGCGAAGAAGCTGAGAATGAACATCAGATGCACTGACTCCGGCTTCGGCCGCTCCGCGGCGCCGAAGCAGGCCAAGCGAGCGCCCGCTTCGACGACACTAAGCATGCAGGGAAGGTCACGCCGGCTTCGCGGCGTCCATCGATCCGTCCGGATAGATGTAGAGACCGGCGAGATCCTTGCGCATGGCATGGATCATCACCGAGGTGAACAGCGACAGCGCCGGCACCTTGCTGGCGAGCAGCGGCATGGTCTCGGTCTGCAGAATGGTCTTGCGCTCGTCCAGGGTCGCCGCGCTGCGCTCCTTGTCGAGGCTGGCGTCGATGGCCGGATCCTCGATGCCGCAGATGCGGTGCGACGACGAATGGAAATGGGTACGCAGCACGAGATCCGGCTCGGGCGAGCCGGTGGACCAGCCGCAGTCCACCATATGGCCAGGACCGCCGCCGGGACGGTGATACAACCGCTCGTTCCAGGCGGCCGGCTCGAGCACGGTCAGGCTGACGGGAAAGCCCTGCTCATTGAGCATCGCGGTGATGACTTCGCCGTATTCCTTGGTCTTCGGATAGAAGCCGACCGAGGTGATGTATTCGAGCGGCGGCAAGCCTTTGCCCTTGGGGAAGCCGGCCTCGGCCAGCAGCGCCTGACAGGCCTTCGGATCATAGGCCGGATAGTTTTTCAGGTCGGTGTAGCCGAACTTGACCGGCGACACGTAGTTGCTGGACTTGTGGCCGGCGGTGCCCAGGATCTCCAGGATCTGGTCGCGATCGATGGCGTGGCACGCCGCCATGCGCAGGCGAACGTCATTGAACGGCGGCTTGGAGCAGCGGAACCAGAGATATTTGTTCTCCACCGACACCACCTTGTTGATGGCGATGTCCGGATTGCCTTGCACAGTCTTGACCTGCTCGGGCTCCAGCCGCTCGACGATCGACGCCTGCCCGTTCATCAGCGACAGCATGCGCGTGGTGGAATCGCCGACGAAAGTGAAGTTGATGCCGGGGATCCCCGGCTTGCCCTTGAAATAACTGTCGTTGGCGGCGAGCACCGTGTCGTTGCCGCGCTGCGCGACGAACTTGAACGGACCGGTGCCGTTGAGACGCTGCGAGAGTGCACCACCCGGCCCCTCGGCGATGTCCTTGGCCGACATGATCGGCAGGAAGGCGGCGAGAAACATGAAGAGATGCGCGGGATAACCGCCCTTCGAGGTGTCGACGATCACAGTCATGTCGTCCGGCGTCTCGATGGTCAGGGTTTCCGTCGGTCCCGGATACCATTGCGCCGGGCGATCGGCGCGGGCGCCGTATTCGAACGTGGCCTTGACGTCCTCGGCCTTGAACGGCTTGCCGTCGTGGAAGGTAATGCCGCTGCGCAGCTTGATCTGCAGGCGATGCGGATCCAGCAGCTTGATGTCGGTGGCGAGCTCATAGACCACGGTGCCCGGGTCTTCCAGGCGCATCGGCGTGCGCGTCAGGAAACCCATCACGAAGCCCTCGATGTTTTTCTGCGACAGCGTGGTGTGGGCGGTCGGATCCCAGTTGCCGGTGATGTTCTCCGCGGACAGGAAGACCATCGGCTTGGCGCCCTGGGCCAGCGCCGGCGAGACCAGGAAATCCGGATTGATCTGCACAAAGCCGGCCGCCCCGGCGGCGATGGCAGCACTCTTCAGAAAGTCCCTGCGATCAAGCTTCTCGGCCATAGCTTCCCTCTGGTTAAGCCACAAAAACCTAAGAACGGTCAAAAACCACAAAGCAAGCCGCGTGCCAGCCGCATCGGCTTGGTCGGAAAGCGATTTTCAGAAATGGCCTCGATAGGGAGCTGTCGGTTTTTTGGGCGGGCTGGGCGAAATCACGTCAGCGGGCCGGAGCAGGCAAGATCATCGCGTGCGGATTGCAGCGGCGCGACGCCGCCGTAGCTCGATGCGATCAAAAGCCTGCTGGAGCGAAGCAACCTGCCTTGGCATTCACTCCTGCGTATCGGGCCTGTGAGAAAGATCACATTCTTTGGCACGACGATCTGCTTCAGTCCTCGTCGATTAAATTGCGCTCACTGTCAGCGACGACCAATCCCGCACCGACAGCCGTATTTCAAGACCAAATATCTTTTTGATCATTTGATTCAGACAGGTGGACCATGCCTCTACCGGTTCTCAACATTCAGCCGACCATGG
Organism: Bradyrhizobium prioriisuperbiae; assembly: GCF_032397745.1. NCBI lineage: Bacteria > Pseudomonadati > Pseudomonadota > Alphaproteobacteria > Hyphomicrobiales > Nitrobacteraceae > Bradyrhizobium > Bradyrhizobium prioriisuperbiae. Next base: position 2,742,679 of record NZ_CP135921.1, on the reverse strand, counting down.
ATTTCAGCCAGGTCGTGCAAGACACCACCGCGAACACCGCCGTCACCATCTTCCGCCCGAACACGCCGGACGGCTGGTTCTTCTTCGGCGACTATTGCCAGCCGGGGACCCAGGCTCCGTTGAGTTCGGGCTTCGTGGTCCAGGTCGTCACCGACGTTCCCACGTCCCCGGCGCTGGCGGCGCCAACCGGATGGAATTTCGTAACGGGGGGTTTCACCTCGCTTTTTCCAATCTCGCAGATCGGGATGTATGCGTGCTGGGCCCCCGTGGCACCGCAAGGCTATGTGGGCTGCGGACACGTCTGGACCAGCGTCCCCCTGTCAGAAGCCGAGCGAGAAATGTTCGCCCGGTCCGAGACGGATGGAGGACCACCGAAAATTCCGGATCGCATGGCGCTGGACAGCTTCCCGCCGCCGAATATCCCGAACTTCCGGTGCCTGAATGCGAATGTGGCCAAGTCCTACCCGCTCACCAGCCTGATCTGGGACGACCATGGCAGCGGTTGCAATCTTGATACGTCATGCTGGTCGATCGCGCCGCTGGCGACATTCTTCGTCTGGCCGCAGAACGGCGTGACGCCGACGGTCTCGTCGTACATTCCCAGCCAGCCTATTCCCGAATCGCCTTTCTGATTGCGCCGTTCTGATTGCGCCATTCGGATCACGCCCTGCCGGGGCCAAGTCATTGGCCAAGTCATTGCCGATCGTGATTTTTTAAATCGAATACCGCCTCTTTTTCAGAGGATGCTCAAATGGGTTTGCCTGTTCTCCAGATTCAGCCGGTCAATCAATTCACGCAACTGATGTCCGTTTACGGCGGACAGATGGGCCTTTGGCGGCCCAGTCTGGATGCAGGGTGGTTCTATTTCGGCGACACCTGCCAGCCGGATGGATCCAGCCCCGAGTCGCCCGGCTTTGCCGTGCAGGTCGAGAAAGACGATCCGAACAATCCCGCGCTTATGCCCCCGGTCGATTGGACCCTGATTACCTCCAACGGTGAAATCGAATTCACTCCGGGCTGGGCAAACATCTGGTACAGCTGGCTCCCTGTCCCGCCGCAAAACTATGTCGCGTGCGGACACGTGATGACGGTAGGTCCCCAACAGACCTTCGATCCTTATGATCCGCCACCGACACCGCCCTTTATTTCCAGCTTGCGTTGCCTGCGCGCCGATCTCGCGAAGTCCTATAACTTGAGCACCCTGCTCTGGAACGACAGCGGCAGCGGCTACCACCCCGCCGATACCGCTTTGTGGGCGATCTCGCCGCTCAACACCTTCTTTGCCTGGCCGAATTACAACACACCCACCGGCACCGCATTCGTGCCGATCCAGCAAATTCCGGAACGGTGATTGCTGCAGGCTGCCTGAGCGCCGGCCGAGCACCACCCAGGCCCTCGCCGGGAGCAGCGGCGCGTTGTCATCGGCCTCGAAGCGTGCGCGGCTCCGACAATGTGTCCGGCTGCATCGCAGGACAAAAAGCAGAGTGCGGGATCGAATTCCGCATCACTCGAAAGGCCCTGCCACCAGGCCTCATACGGGAGCTGGAATTCCAAGATCACCTGGGTGAAGAACGCATGCAACGCCGGCGCATCGGACGGCAGGAGGGTGCGCCCATGAACACCCTCCGGCCACTGCGGCGGTTCGAGGCTCTCGTCGAGCCATCGGCGCAGGCGGGAGGTTCGCTGACGCTTGTCATGGAGGGGAAGCGCCTGCGCTTACTGCCGCGTACGGATCGGCGCTATCAGACACGTCCATCTCGTTCGCAGGACACGGCGCCGCATCGACAACTTCCTTATCCATCGCGGGCGGGCATCCTTGCGATTGTCCGCGCTCCCGCCCGGGACGCGCGACGGCCTCGAGCGATACCCTGAGCCATGAATTGAAGCCATGAATTGAAGCTACGAACTCAAACCATAAGCTTAAGCCACACTCGGCACCGATTGTCAGCAATCGGCCGATGCGGTATTGCTCATGGATTGCATCTGGGAAACGATTTCATAGATCGATTGCGACAGGGGGATCAATGCCGCTGCCTGTTCTGAAGATTCAGCCGACGATGGATTTCACGCAAATCGGGGGCATCGCCGGCACTAGCAACCTCTCTGTCTCGCGCCCAAACACTCCGGATGGCTGGTTTATCTTCGGCGACTATACGCAGCCGGGGTTGCAATCGCCGCTCAGTCCGGGCTACTTGGTCCAGGTGTCCGACGACGACCCCAATTCGCCCGCGCTGGCCGAACCCGTCGGATGGACTCTCATCACCATCACATCGCCCCCGGACATTCAGACTTTATCGGGCTTCTGGGCTCCCATAGCCCCGCAGAATTATGTGGCCTGCGGGCATGTGTTCGCAACGACGAATTTCGGTGAAAAGCCGGTGATCCCGACGCTGCGGTGCCTGAATGCAAACCTGGCCAAATCCTACGCGCCCGCGAGTCTGCTCTATAACGATCAGGGCAACCCTCCCCGGTACGCATGCTGGTCGATTGCACCGCTGGGAACGTTCTTCGCCTGGCCGCTAAGCGGCGTGACGCCGCCGGCTTTGGCCTTCGTTCCAACACAGCCTATCATGTCCTGACGACGAATTCGGGATGTCCTGATTCCACAGTCTCGCGGCCGAGTCCTGCTCATGTCGCACGAACAGATTTGCGCTCATTGAGACGGTGTCCGCGTTGCCCGCGACCGGGCAATCCTGTATTGATGGTTGTATTGCGATAAAAACAAGTTTTGATCATTGATTGGGCAAGTGGACGATGCCTCTACCGGTTCTCAAGATTCAGCCGACCATGGATTTCAGCCAGGTCGTGCAAGACACCGGCGCGGACACCGCCGTCACCATCTTCCGCCCGAACACGCCGGACGGCTGGTTCTTCTTCGGCGACTATTGCCAGCCGGGGACGCAAGGCCCTCTCGGCTCCGGATTCGTAGTCCAGGTCGTCCAAGATGATCCCACCTCCCCGGCCCTCGCGGCGCCAAGTGGATGGAATTTCATCACAACGGGCTTCTATTCGACATTTCCGCCCTCTCTGTATCTATGCTGGGCGCCCCAAGCCCCACAGGGCTATGTGGGCTGCGGACACGTCTGGACCACGTATGTTCCGTCCGAGACCGATCGAGACCTGTTCACGATGGACGGAGGAATAGTCAAGATTTTGGATCGCATTGCGACGGGGGACGCACCGCCGCCCAATATTCCGACCTTCCGATGCCTCAACGCCAATCTGGCCAAGTCCTATCCGCTCACCACGCTGATCTGGGACGATCACGGCAGCGGCTGTAACTACGATACGTCGTGCTGGTCGATCGCACCGCTTGCAACCTTCTTCGTGTGGCCGCAGAACGGCGTGACGCCGACAGTTTCAGCGTACATCCCGAGCCAGCCCATTCCCGTCATGCCCGACTGATCGCATCCAGTCGCGGCCGAACGCGTTTGCCGGTCGAACAAGCTTTTTGAACAATAGCCACTCCGATTTACAGGAGACTATTCAAATGAGCTTACCTGTCCTCGAGATTCAGCCTGTCAGTCAATTCACGCAGATTGCGTCCGCGATCACCAACGGCTCGGTCTACTGCCAGCCGGATGGATCAATCCCGGAGACGCCCAGCGACATCGTCCAGATCGAGAACGACGCCAAGTCATACGAGTTGAGTACCCTGCTCTGGAACGACAGCGGTAGCGGCTACCGCGCCGCCGACACGGCACTGTGGGCGATCTCGCCACTCAACACCTTCTTCGCCTGGCCGAACCACAATAACCCCACCGGCACCGCGTTCGTGCCGATCCAGCCAATTTCCGTGCGGTAATGTTGCAGGCGGTCCGAATGCCGGCCCGGCATCGTGCCGCACTTTCAGAACACGTTGCTTCACGCGCCTCACAAGGCGCAACTCGGTAACGTCATCAAGAAGGCTCGAGCGATGTCGAACAATCCTTACCGTTGGCTCGCGGGCTGTTTTGCGTTGCTGCTGATTGCTGCTGCGTCGATTTATGCGCTAGCACAAAGGCCGGCGGCAGCGACCGCGCCCGTGACAACACCCGGCGAAATCAGGCTCGACGCCGGAAGCGACGCCGACGGCAACTTCACCGTCACCATCCCGATCGACGTGCCGCCCGGCATCGGCCAGGCGCAGCCGAGCCTGTCGCTGCGCTACAGCAGCGGCGGCGTGAATGGCCTGCTCGGCGTCGGCTGGCAGTTGACCGGATTTTCGGCGATCACCCGGTGCCCGGCCATTCCGGCGGTCGACCAGCGGCGCGGCACGGTTTCCTTCAACAGCGACGACCGCTATTGCCTCGACGGCCAGCGCCTCATCAATGTCTCCGGAGACTATGGTCAACCGGGGACGGTGTACCGCACCGAACGCGAATCCTGGCAGCTCGTCGTCAGCTCGAGCACCATGTGCGGCAACGCGCCCTGCCAATTCACACGCACCTCCAAAACCGGACAGGTGACCGTATTCGGAGGCACGCCCGACAGTCGTGCACTGGCCGGCTCGGGACCGAACGTGCGCAGCTGGCTGATGTCATCGACCAGCGACACCAACAGCAATCTGGTGACATTCACCTACGCGCCCAACCAGGGTGGCAGCCCGAACATTCAGACCATTGCTTACGGCCAGAACACCGCCGTGGCCGGCACGGCAGCAAACCGGTTCGTTCGTTTTGTGTATCAGGACGGCACGCGGTCCGATCCGATCACCAATTATGTCGGCGGTATATCCTATCGGCAGACCGCTCTGTTGACGCACGTCCAGACCTACGTCGACGCGGCCCTGGTCCGCGACCTGACGATGTCCTATACCCCGAGCGTCGCCACCGGCCGATCGCTGCTCACGCAGCTGCAGCGCTGCTCGCCATCCCAATGCCTGACACCGACGACCATCGCCTGGCAGGGCCAGCAACCACCGACTTTCACACCGCAAGCGTTGAATTTTTCCGCGGCTCTGCCCGGCACGATCACGCCGGTCGTCATGGATGCCAATGGCGACGGGATCGGCGACCTCGTCGGAATGACCCAGGACAACGTCAACCAGTATGTGGCGCCGGCCATTTCGAACGGCTCGACCTTCAGCGTCTGTCCCAATCCGTTGCAGATTCCAATTCAGCCCAGCGGCTTTGCGCTGGCCGCCGACCTCAACGCCGACGGCGCCTCGGACTTCGTCTACACCTTTCAACAGGGCGGCCTGTTCGGTTTCGCGCTGTTCTTCGGATCGCAAAGCGGCTGCGACTTCACGACCGGCCCCTCCGGCACCTTCAACCTTCCCGCCAACCCGGACTATCAGTGGGCCGCCGACATCAATGGCGACGGCAAGACCGATCTGGTCGCGGCCTGGAAAACCCCGACCGGCCTGGATGTGGAGGTCATGCTGAGCCAGGGCGGCACCCTCGCGCCCCCGGTTTCGACCACGCTCGCGTTCGACCCCACCAGTGCGAACATCTTTCCCGCCGACGTCAATGGCGACGGCATGGTCGACCTGGTGCAGATCACATCCGGCCCCAACAACACGGCACTCGTCCTCGCCGCGCAGTCGAATGGCGCGGCCTTCGGAACTCCGATCCAAACCCAGCTCGGCACCAGCTCCTTGAACAGCATGCTCGGGATGTGGCCGGTCGATATCAACCATGACGGTCTAACCGACATGGTCTTGGCCCAGACCGGAGCGAACAATGTGGTCACGCTGCTGCCGCTGTTTGCCAACGGCGCCGGGGGCTTCGAGGCGGGCACACAGACGATTACCAACAGCCCGGCCGCCAACACGATCTTTCTCGGACCACTCGACACGACCGGCAGCGGCACCCCCAGTATGGTGCAGATCTACAGCGACGGCGGCAACATCTCGGCTTCGGTGTTCCTGCCCACAGCGGGCATCTTCAGCGCCGGCCAAACCTTCAGCACGAATTTCAGCGCATCGGCCGCCTCGAGCATCCTGCCGGCGGATTATATCGGCAATGGACGCGCCGACCTGCTGCAGGTCTGGAGCAACAATGGCGCCGCGGCCGTCTCCGGCCTCAAAAACGCGAACACCGGCGCGGACCTGATCCAGTCGGTGACGAACGGCCTCGGCAATGTCACGACCGTCGCGTACGGGCCGCTGTCGGACCCGACCCTTTACACACCCGGCACGTCGGGATCCGACGCGCTGACCTACGCTTATCGCATGACGCCGAGCACCGGACCTTTCCAGCGGGTCGGCGGCGGCGTCCGGCAAGTGGTGCGCAACATCACCCGCAGCAATGATCCGCAACTGAACGCGAGTGCCTATCAATACACCGAGAGCTTTCGCTACGCCGGCGGCCTCGTCGATTTGAGCGGCCGCGGCTGGCTCGGCTTTCAGGCCGTCGAACGCACTCAGGCCGATCTCGGGCGTATTCGCGTCATCAGCTACAATCAGGCCTTTCCGCTCACCGGCACCGCGGCGTCGGTCAGCCTTTACTGCACCCACGGCACAAGCCCCGATCCGAAGTGCAGCGGCGATCGCATGCTGCTCAATCAGACCGTCAACAGCTTCGCCGCGGTCACCGTCGCAGCCGGCGCCGGGCCGCTGCAAACGCCGATCCAGGATACCCGGTTGCAACAAGTCGCCGTCTCGGCGTTCAACTACGGGCAGCCCGATTTCACGCGGCGGCGCGCCTATCAATACGACAGCTATGGCAACATCGCCCACATCGCGGATTTCGGCGTCACCGGTGCCGAAAATCCGGTCTACACCTGTTCGGCGTACCTCAACCAGACCAGCGCAACCGGCTGGGCGCTCGGCTATCTCCAGCACCGGAAGACGTCTCGCTCCACCGACTGCAACAATTTCACCACGTTCACCGCCGGGCAGGACTTTCACCTCGAGCACTACACCTACGATGGCGCGTTCAATCAGGTGAGCTACGCGATCTACGATGACGGCAACGCCGCGGAGCTGGTCACAACCTACAGCTACGACGGCTTCGGCAATCGCCTGAGAGAGGTCCTGCCGGGCAACCGGTCGAGACAACTGAGCTTCGACCCGACTTACAACACATATTTGCTGACGGTCACCGTGCCCACGCAATCGGGCGGCACGGCGGTCACGACCTATGGCTACGATCCGCGCTTCGGCCAACAGGTCGCACGCACCAATTCCAATGGCGCGACCTTCATCGCGTGCATCGACGACATCGGACGCGTCACCGCAACGCAGGGACCCGTCCCCACGGCTCCGGCAGGCGTGAGCGCCGGCGTCAATTGTGTCGGCCCCAATACCGGTCCCGCCGCTTTTCAACAAGCGGCGGTGGTCACCACGGCAACGGCACGCCCGATGCGAGATGCGTCCAATCGATTCTATGTCGAGGTGCAGCAGGCCGAATCCTGGCCAGTCGGCCAAACACCTGGCGAAGTGCGCTGGCGCCGCTCCTATCAGGACGGCCTCGGACGCCAGTACATGCTGACCGCGCAGTCGGACGAGAATCCGTCCGGCGTCATGGTCTGCGCGAATTTCGATGCCGACAGCCGCACATCGCGCACGTCGCTTCCCGCGTTCCTGCAGGAGCAGACGTGCGGCTCGTCGTCGGGCAGCGGCCTGCTGTGGGCGACCCAGACATTCGATGCCTATAGCCGCCCGGTCACCTCCTCCACGCCGCTCACCGCGGACGGCAGCAGCACGACATCGACGACATATGCCTACGCATCCGGACTTGTGTCGACCGTAACCAAGGGCACGGACTCCGACCTCCTGCAGACGACGGTTCAGTCCGGCTATTTCAACGGCCGGCGCAAGATCGTCTCGATGGCGCTCGCCGGCGCAGGCCCAACCGTCTACGGCTACGATCCGACGGGCAAGCTGACATCGATCGTCGAACCGCCGACCGCGAACAACCCATCCGGGATCAAGACCACGATCGGCTACGACTCGGTCGGACGCCAGATCCGCGTCGACAACCCGGACCAGAACACGACCGGCAATCCCGCGATCAGCGCCGAGATCCGCAGCTACGGTCTTGACGGCCTGTTGGCCTCGCGCACCGACGCCAAGGGGCAACGCACTAGCTTTACCCGCGATGCCCGGGGCCGTGTGCTGCAGCAGACCGACCCCGACGGGACCATCACCTATGGCTATGACAATCCAACGGCCAGCGGTGTCGAGCGGCTCACCTCGGTCAGCGCGACGAATGCAGGCAACCCGAGCTATAGCCGCGCATTCGCTTATGACAGCTACGGCAATCGCAACCTGGAAACCATCACGGTCACGGCCGCCCGCAGCTCCTACACCGCGAGCAAGGTGTTCGACCCGAAAGCGCGCGTGCAGCAGGAGCACTATCCCGACGGTTCGCTGATTGTGCGCCGCTACAGCGGCGGCAACCTGCGCGGCATCGACCTGAACGGCAGGCCCCAGGTGACGTTCAAGGCCTATACCGCGCTGGGCCAGCCCACGACCACACAATATGCCAACAACGCCGCCGCGACCGTGGCCTATCTCCCGAGCGGACTGCCCGCGCGGGAAACCCTGGTGGATGCCACCGGCGCGAAGCAGGTCGACAACCTGCTGCAATGGGACGGACTGCTCAATCTCCGCGGTGTCGCCGACCAGATCAAACCCGGCGGCCATGACTACAGCGAAACATTCACTTACGACTCGGGCCGCCTTGTCGGCGCCACCACCAATCAACTCTACGCGGACCAGGCCTACCAGTATTCCGCCGACGGCAACCGGACCCAGGTCAATGATCTGCAATTGACCTATCAGGCGCATCGCGTGGTCGGCGCAACGAATGCATCGCAACCGGTGCTCGCCGTCAGCTACGATCCCAACGGCAATGTCAGCTCGCGCACCACCGGCAGCGTCACCACCAGCTTCACCTACGATGCCCAGAACCGCCTGACCCTGGTGCAGAGCACAGGGGCCGCGCAACTGCAGAATCTGGCGTTTACCAACACCGGCCGGCGCCTTGCGAAGCGAACCCCTGACGGCACCACGGTGGTCTACCCGTTCGCGAATTTCGAGGTAACGCAGGTGCCGGGCGTCGCACCGCTAACGACGGTGTATCTGACCGGTGGTTCGCGCAGGTACGCCGCGATCAGCCAAGGCGGCACGGGTGCGAAACGCCCGACCGGAACGCCGGTCCCCGGTACGCGTTTCGTGCACGCCAATCAGGTGCGCAGCACCACCGTAACGCTGGATGACCAGGGCCGGCTGTCCTCCCGCTTCGCCTACATGCCGTTCGGAGCCCCGGTCCCGGCGGCGAGCAGCGGCCCGGACGACGTACGGCCGAAGTTCCAGGGCAACGAATTCGAACAAACCGCACAGATCTATTACTTCGGCGCACGCCATTATGAGCCCGGGCTGGGGCATTTTCTGACGGCGGACACCCAACCGGCAACGAACGTGTTCCGGCCGGACGCCCTCAACCGCTATGCCTTCGCGATCAACAATCCCGCGACACTGATCGACGAGGCCGGCCACAATATCTTCGATTCGATCCTCGGCGCGGTTATCGGCGTCGCCGAGGTCGCTGCCGGAGCCGCCATCGATGTCTTGAGCGACGGCGCGCTCGAGCCGCTTGGCCAGGGCCTGATCGGCGCCGGCATCAACAGCGTGCAATACAGCGCGACCGCAGGCAATCATTTCAGCTGGAAGCAATTCGGCGATCAGAACGCCACAGGCTTCGTGATCGGCGCGGTGACCGGAGGGTTCGGAGAAGAAGCCGCCGCGGGCGAAGAGGCGGCGAGCGATGCGGTGGAGACGTCGGCACAGCGCGCCGCCACCGCGACGAGCAACGATATCGAAACCGATGCCGCCGGCACGGCGGTCCGAACCGGGGTCGAACGGGATTCCATCGACGTCGGAACGCAGGCCTCCGAAAAGGCAGACGAGGCAGGCACGGATCTCGGCTCCGACGCCGAGGACGAATGCACGGCGGCGAGCTTCACGGCCGATACGCCGGTGGCGAGTGCCGATGGCCCGGTGCGCATCGACAGCCTGCACATCGGCCAGAGCGTCCTGTCGCGCAATGCGATCGATGGCATCGACCGGCCGCGGCCGGTCACCAGGGCGATGTCACGGACCGTCAGAGACTTGATCGCGTTACAAATCGCCGGCCGCAGCTCGGAAAGGCTGCTGGTCACTCCGGCTCATCCGGTTGCGACAGCGGGAGGCCGCTGGATTGCGGCCGAACATCTCGTCCCCGGCACCGAACTGGTGACGCACACCGGTGACAGCGCCCGGGTGGTCGCGGTGACGCGGCTGAAGCCTCCCGTCCCCATCACGGTGCATAATCTTTATCTCGCCCCCGATCACTCGTATTTCGCGGGCGCCAATGAAATCTGGGTCCACAATCCATGCACGGTCAAGGACAAGAGCGGAAAGACCAAGAAGGGCGCGAAGTACGATGTCATCCTGGAGATGCCGGAATCGGAATATCCGGAGTCGGCGGCGCACATTCGGGATGCCCAGAAGGCAGGCCATGATGAGGTTCTGACGATCGAACGCTCCGGAGCCAAGGCCAATCGCAGGGCCTCGCTTCGCGGCGTGAAAACGGCGGCCGGTCTGGACCGGGACGAATATCCGCCGGCGATGTTCGCCGAGGGCGGCGACGGCGCCGATATCCGGCTTATCGACCAGGCGGATAACCGCGGGTCGGGATCCTCGTTCGGCGGCCAGCTCAGGTCCTTCTTGGATGGCGTGAGAGTCTGGTTCAAGATCGTCAAATGACCAGGGTGGCTTCTGCAGCAAGCGGGCCGGCGCGAAATGCCGAGAACGGCGATTTGGACCTATTCCGGTCGCAAAACCGGTATGCAATTCTCCGGATCGTGCTCTAACCTGGACAGCAGATGGGACCTGGAACGCAACGGCTGCTGAGTCACTCAAGCGCGGGCTTGACGCCGGCGATCGACCAGACGGCTACCGCTCAGGTTCTCGCCGCGATCGATGAAACCATACCCGCGGCGTCGCGCGACGCGATCGCCGAATTGCTGGCCGCACGAAACGGATTTTTTGCGTTCGAATCCGCGCTCCAGGTTTTTCCCGCTCTCGCGTCGGAGCCGTGCGATCTCGCGGCGTGGAACAGCCCCGGCCTGTGGCGGGACACTTATGGAAGCCTAGCCGACGGTCTGATTTTCTTTGCCCAGGATGTGTTCGGCAACCAGTTCTGCGTGACGACAGAAGGGTTCGGCAGCTTCAATGCGGAAACCGGCGAGGTTGAAATCCTCGGCTCCTCGCTGGAACAATGGTGCGACGGCATTCTCGGCGACTACGAATATTTGACGGGCCATCCGTTGTGCCACGCCTGGCAGGCGCAACATGGTCAACTGGCGGCGGATGCGCGGCTGACGCCGATCAGGCCCTTTGTGCTGGGAGGGACGTACAGTCTGGACAATCTGCGGGTCCAGAATGGAGCCGCCTATCTGCGGCAAACCGGGCGGCTTGCAACCATGCTGCGCGACCTTCCGGACGGCACGCAGATTCGCTGGCCCCCACCACCGCAATGACACCGTCGATCGCGCGGACGCGCAGCAAGCTCATTGCCGTGTCAGGATGAACGGATCAGCGCTATCAGGCACGCGGCGCCATTGCGCGTTGTCGTCGGCTTCGAAGCGCCAGACTTCGCCTTTTGCCGACGTCAACTGCAGTTCGCCGCGCTCCAGCCGCCAGGTGACCGGGCCGAAGCCCGCCACGATCGGATCGCAGCGCGGCTTGAGATAAACCGCATAATTGTCCGGCGCGGTTTCGGTGTTGGTGAGGGTCAGGCTGCAGATCGCGCGATCGTTGCCGCGCACCACCGACCAGTCGCCGATCATCTGGTCCATCGATTTCGACAGCGCGCGGGCGGCAGCGAGATTTTGCAGCAGATAGACGCCCTCGCCGCTGCGCTGGCCCTCGAAGATGCCGCTCTCGACTTCGGTGACGTCGATGATGGATTGTCCCTTGGCATCCTGCAGCCGGACGATGTCGAGGCCCTTGATGCTCCAGGCCACGATGTCCTTGGTGAAGGGCAGCGCCGCGACGCAGCCCTTCTCCAGTTCAAGCTTCATGCCGCCGGCGATCGGATCACCCTTCAAGGTGACGACGCAGGTCTTGTTGCGCTCGGCGGTGGCGAGCTCCCATTGCCCGACCATGTCCTGGGCGAGGCTGCGCGTATCCTGCGCCTGCACTGCGGAACCGAAAACGGTCCACAGCGTCAGCACCACGACACCACGCAGCCACGCGCGCATGATCAGCGACCCTTGACGGGCGTCTCCGGGATCGGGGTGATCGGCGGCTTGCCGGAGAACCAGTGCCTGAGGTTGTCGACCACCAGCTGGTCCATCGCATCGCGGGTGACGACCGAGGCGGAGCCGACGTGCGGCAGCAGCACGGTGTTCTGCAGCGCCTTCAACTCGTCAGGCACGTTCGGCTCGTTGGCGAACACGTCGAGGCCGGCGCCGAGAATCTTACCGTCCTTGAGCGCCGCGATCAGCGCCTGCTCGTCGATCACCGACCCGCGCGCCAGATTGACGATGACGCCACGGGGGCCGAGCGCATCGATCACTTCGGCGTTGACAATCTTGGCGGTGGCCGCGCCACCGGGGGTAATCACGACCAGCGTGTCGACCGCCTTCGCCATCTCCACCAGGTTGGGATAATGCTTGTTGGCCACGCCCTCGGCCGGGCGGCGCGAGTGGTAGACCACCGGCACCAGCGAGGCTTCGAGCCGGCGCGCGATCGCCTGGCCAATGCGGCCCATGCCGACCATGCCGACGGTGCGGCCACGCAGCGAGCCGACGGTGAGCGGATAGTTCGACTTGGTCCACTGTCCGGATCGCAGATAACGATCGGCCTTGATGAACTCGCGCAGTGTGGCGATCAGCAGGCCCAGCGCCACGTCGGCGACTTCCTCGGTCAGCACGTCAGGCGTGTTGGTGACGATGATGTTGTGGTCGCGGGCAAACGCCGTGTCGACATGGTCGTAACCAACGCCGAAGCTGGACACGATCTCGAGCTTGGGAAATTTCTCCATCATCGCCTTGTCGGCGCTGACCAGGCCGTTCACCGCGACCCCCTTGATGCGCTCGGCGATGGCCGGGCTGATCCGGTCGAGGTCGCCACGGCTTTCGGCGGCGTGCACCGTGAACATGCTGCTCAAGCCGTCGGTGACGAGCTTCTTGGACTGCCCGTAGGCCAGAACGTCGATCTTTTCCGCACTCATCACATATCCTTTCCAAGCGCGCTTTCGTGCCAGCGTCGTAGCACAAGATACGACACCAGCGAGAGAGCCATATAAATCACAATCCCGGCCACCGACAGCAGCAACAGCGCCGCGAACATGCGCGGAATATTGAGGCGATAGCTCGATTCCGCAATGCGATAGGCAAGGCCCGAGCCGGCCCCCGCCGACCCTGCCGCAATTTCAGCCACCACGGCCCCGATCAGGGACAGCCCGCCGGCGATCCGCAAGCCACCCAGAATGTAGGGCAGCGCCGACGGCAGCCGCAAAAGCTGCAGGGTCTGCAGCGGCGAGGCGCCATAGAGCGTGAACAGCCCGGCGAGATTGCGATCGACGGACTTCAACCCCAGGGTGGTGTTCGACAGCACCGGGAAAAACGCGACAATCCAGGCGCACGTCACCACCGCGACCGGCTGCGGCAGATAGATCAGCAGCAGCGGTGCAATCGCAATCACCGGCGTGACCTGCAGCACCACCGCATAGGGCAGCAGCGAATATTCCAGCCATTTCGAGCGCGAGAACAGCAGCGCGAGGCCGATGCCACCGACCGCCGCCGCGATGAAGCCTTCCAGTGTGGTCAGCAGCGTGACCAGCAGTGATCCGAACAGCAGGTTCCAGTCCTGCAGCAGCGTGGAAAACACCACGACCGGGCTGGGCAGCACATAAGGCGGAATGGCGTTGATACGGACCACCGCTTCCCAGAGGCCGATCATGACCGCAAGCACCACGATGGGCAGCAGAAACCGGAAGACCCGGCCGGCGTCGGAGGTGCGCGCGGCTGGCTTTGCCCACATAGCGGGTTCGCGACGATCGGGACCTTTGGCGATGCTCATCGCGCGATCCCCTTGGTCGCCGCACTGGCATTGGCGAGTGCGATCGACACTTCGCGGCACTGCGCGGCATAGCCCGCCGACGTGCGAAATTCCTCCAACCGCGGCTCCGGCGCATCGATGTGGAATTGCGCGCTGATGCGACCGGGCCGCGGCGTCATCACCACCACGCGTTGCGACAGGTAGACCGACTCGAACACCGAATGGGTGACGAAGATCACGGTCTTGCGCAGGCTACGCCACAGCTCCATCAGGTCGTTGTTGAGTTTGAAGCGTGTGATCTCGTCCAGTGCCGCGAACGGCTCGTCCAGCAGCAGGATATCGGGATCGGTAACCAGTGCACGCGCCAGCGACACCCGCATCTTCATGCCGCCGGACAGTTCGCGCGGATAGACATTTGCGAACTCCGACAGGCCGACCTGCGCCAGCACCGCGTCGACGCGCTGATCCGCCGCGGTGCGCGCGACGCGGGCGAGCTTCAGCGGCAGCCGCACATTGTCCGAAACGCTGGCCCAGGGCATCAAAGTCGGCTCCTGGAACACAAAACCGATCGCTTGCCCGCCGCGGTTTGCACCAGAAGTGACCCTCACGGAGCCCTTCGTCGCCTGGCTGAGGCCGGCGATCAGCCGCAGCGCCGTCGACTTGCCGCAGCCGGACGGGCCCAGCAGCGACAGGAATTCGCCGCGCGACACGTCGAGATCGAGGCCGACCAGCGCAGCCACGCCATTGTCGTAGGTCTTGTCGACGCCGCGCAGGCTGACGGCCACACCGGCCGGCAGCCCCACGTCTGCGCCAGGTCTCTCGATCGCCGGATCAGCCACGCGCGCCGGTCAGTTCTTCGGGCGGCGGTCGACACCGACGCCCTTGTTGGCGAAACGCAGAGTGTAGGATTTCCGATAGTCGATGTCGCTGCGGACCACGCCGGCGCGCACCATTTTCTCGAAAAAGCTCGCCATCCGCGCATCGCTCATGGCGCCGATGCCATCCTTCAGCGCATCGCCGGAATCGACGATGCCGTAGTCCTTCATCTTCGCCACCGAATAGGCCAAGAGATCGTCGGTCATCTCCGGATTGAATTTTTTGATCAGGTCGTTGCCGGGACGGTTGTCGCCATAGATGTAATTGTACCAGCCGATCACCGAGGCATCGACAAAGCGCTGCACCAGATCCGGTTTGCCGTCGGCGGTCTCCCGGCGGGTTTCGATCAGCGTGGAATAGCTGTTGAAGCCATAATCGGCGAGCAGGACCACGGTGGGCTTGAAGCCGGCCTGCTTCTCCACAGCAAAAGGTTCAGACGTCACATATCCCTGCATCGCGCTCTTCTTGTCGGCGAGAAACGGCTGCGCGTTGAAAGTATAGGGCTTCACATTGGATTCGCTGAAACCGTATTCGGATTTTAGCCACTGATAATAGGTCGGCATGCCTTCCTTGGAGACGAACAGCGTCAGCGGCTTGAGGTCTTCCAGCTTGGTCACCTTGGATTCCGGGTGCGCCACGAACACCTGCGGATCCTTCTGGAACATCGAGGCCACCGCCACCACCGGGACATTGTTGGCGACCGCGTCGAACGACTGCAGCGAGTTCGCGCTCATGAAGAAATCGAGCTTGCCCGCGATCAGCAGGATGCGGTTGTTGATGTTGGGCCCCCCCGGCACGATGGTCACGTCGAGGCCATAATTTTTGTAGGTCCCGTCGGCCACCGCCTGGAAGAAGCCGCCATGCTCGGCCTCGGCCACCCAGTTGGTGCCGAACGAGACCTTGTCGAGCCTGGCCGGCGTTTGTGCCCGGGAGGGAACCGTGGCGGCAAAAGCGGCGCCGGCAACGGCAAAACCGAGGGTGAACGCGCGAAACAGCTCCATGGGCCGCATCAGGGGACTCCGTTGACTATTTGGTCTCGTGGTGGACAGGTGACGATGACAGACTGGACAGCCGCCCCTGCCGCATCGGGAGGGTCGCAAGCTACCTCGCAAACCCTTGTAAAGAAATGCCTGAGACCACCGCCCCCCCGCTACAAGACCCGCCCCGGAAGCCACCTCATGACTGGGCGGCGATCCGCTGGGCGGAGGTCCCGAAAGGGGATACCGCGCACTGGATCGCCGTGCTGCCGCTGGCCGCCACCGAGCAGCACGGACCGCATCTGCCGCTGGACACCGACACCCTGATTGCGGACGCCTTTCTGGCCCGGGTCCGCACCCTGGTGCCGGATTGCATTCCAGTGACCTTCATGCCGGTCCAGCCGATCGGCCTGTCCACCGAGCACACCGATTTCCCTGGCACCGTGACGCTGTCGACGCAGGTGGCGTTGAAATCCTGGATGGAGCTCGGCGCCGGCGCGGCGGCGGCCGGCATCCGCAAGCTGGTGATGGTGACGAGCCATGGCGGCAACAGCGCCGCGATGTCGCTGGTGGCGCAGGACCTGCGGGCGCAGCACGGCATGCTGGCGGTGACCACGAGCTGGCATCGTTTCGGCCAGCCGGACGGCCTGTTCACCGAGTCCGAGATCCGCCATGGCATCCATGGCGGCGCGGTCGAAACCTCGATCATGCTGGCGGCCTATCCGCAGCATGTCCGCAACGAGAAGATCGCGGACTTTCGTCCCGCCAGCATCGACTTCGATGCCACCTATCGCTGGCTGTCGACGCATCGTCCCGCGCCGTTCGCCTGGCAGGCGCAGGACCTCAATCCCTGTGGCGCGGTCGGCGACGCAACCCAGGCCACAGCGGACAAGGGCGCACGCCTGATCGACCACGGCGCACGCGCGTTCTGCGAGCTCCTGGCCGACGTCGAGCGCTTCGACATGACCGCGCTGCAGAACACGCCGCAAGTGTTGCTGTGAGACGGTTGACAAGAAGACTTTGAACGCGCGGAGACCGCCCCCCACCCGGATCGCTACGCGATCCGACCTCTCCCCGCAATTGCGGGGCGAGGTGTCAGCGCGGCTCGGTCGCGGTCGAACAAAACACCTGGTTCGGTCGAGGCGCTTCAGCTCCCGCGGCATGCGGAGGAGAGGGGCTCTGCGCACCGATAGTCGACTGATTTATCAACCATATTCGAAATCCGACTTTTCCTTGTCATTTGTTTCGAACCGAATCTCCCGTGCCGCAGACGAATGGGCACGCGCACCCAATGGGCGCCCACTCAAAACGGATGGAGATATCCAATGTCGATCAAGACCAAGATTGCAGCACTCGCTCTCGCCGCCCTCACCCTGACCGGTGGTATCGCCGCCACCTCCAAGCCTGCCGAAGCCCGTGGCATCGGCCTTGGCCTCGGCATCGCTGCCGGCGTGATCGGTGCCGTCGCCGTCGGTGCCGCGGTTGCCGCCGATGGCCCGTATTACGGCTATCGCCGCTGCGGCTGGGTCCGCCAGTACGACGCCTACGGCAACTACATCGGCCGCGCCCGAACCTGCAATTACTGATCGACACCTTCGAGCGAAAACTCTCGTGGATTGCGTCCGACACGGGCGCCTCATCCACCCCGTGTCGCGACCCGACCCGCCCGGTTGTCCCCCCGGGCGGGTCATTCTTTTGCGCTGTTACACAACTGTCGCAAAGCCGTGGCATGCCTCCCCACTCGGTTGACCTGCGCCGCGCGGTGCTGATACGGCCGGACTGCAGTTGATGGATGGTCGCGCCGTTGTTGCCGACACATCTCACACACTGAAAAAACGATGACTGCGACCGCTGGCTTGGTGGCGCCGGGTGCCCCCCTGTGCGACACGGGATTTGCGGCGTGACGACGAGGGATGATGAAAAAGGTCTTGGCCAGTGTGGCGCTCGTGGCGCTGTCACTCAGCGGTCCTGCGCTTGCCGCGGACATGGCCGCGCGCCTGCCTGTGAAAGCTGTCGCCGCCGTTCCCTTCACCAACTGGACCGGATTCTATCTCGGTGGCCATATCGGTTATGGTTTCGGCAGCCTCGGGCCGGACAGCAACGGGTTGCCGCTGCAGGCGGTGTTCCTGCCGCACAGCCTCACCGGCATGACCGGGGGTTTCCAGGCCGGCTATAACGTTCAACTGCCGAACCGCGTGGTGCTGGGCCTCGAGGCCGACATGTCGTTCATGGGGCCGATCGACCAGGGCAAGCGGACACCGGCGCCGTTCGACACCACCTTCGATCATCTCGGCACCGTGCGCGGCCGGATCGGCTACGCCACCGGCGCGTGGCTGCCGTATGTCACCGGCGGCCTCGCCTGGGGGCGCACGGTCGTGGACGTCAACGATGCCGATGGCAGCGTGGCCGGCCACAATGCGCGGCTGCATGTCGGCTGGGCAGCTGGCGCCGGCCTCGAACTCGCGCTGGGCCAGGGCTGGAGCGGCAAGCTCGAATACAACTACATCGATTTGGGCGCGCGCGACTTCGCGTTCGACGCCCCGCCATTCGGTGCGCGGGTCGATCCCAAGCTGCACATGCTCAAGCTCGGGCTGAACTACCGGCTCTGGGACACCCCGCCGTGGCAGTCCGGCGTGGCGCCGAAACTCGTGCTGCCGGAGTCCACCAACTGGAATGTGCATGGCCAGACCACGCTGATCACCCAGGCCTATCCGACGTTCCGTGCGCCCTATCAGGGCAGCAACAGCCTGCCGGGCCTCGGCCGGGGACGCGAGACCTGGACCGTGGACGCCTTCATCGGCGTGCGGCTGTGGCAGGGCGGCGAGCTCTATTTCAATCCGGAGCTGGCACAGGGCTTCGGCATCGGCAGCACGCTGGGCCTTGCCGGCTTCTCCAATGGCGAGGCACAGAAGGGCGGCGCGGAGTATCCAAAATTCCGGCCGCAGCGCTACATCTTCCGCCAGACCTTCGGCCTCGGCGGCGAACAGGAGGATGTCGCCGACGGCCCGATGCAACTGGCCAGCAAGCGCGACATCGATCGCGTTACACTGACCATTGGGCGGTTTGCGGTGGGCGATTATTTCGACGGCAATTCCTACGCCAAGGACCCGCGCGCCGACTTCATGAACTGGGCGATGTGGGCGTCCGCGGCTTATGACTTCCCGGCCGATTTGCCCGGCTTCACCCGCGGCGCCGTGGTCGAACTCAACAAGAAAGACTGGGCGCTGCGCGCCGGCGTTTTCCAGGTGCCGTCGCAACCCAACAGCGATTCTTTGACCTGGAACAGCGGCGGCGGCGTGGTCGAGTTGGAAGAGCGTTACGCGATCCTCGGTCAGCCCGGCAAGCTGCGCCTCGGGGTGTTCGGCACCCGCGGCAACACCGCCAACTATCGCGATGCGCTGGGCATCGTGGTCGCCGATCCGGCGCTGGATATCAACGCTGTGACGGCGGCGATCCGCAAGGAGAACTGGAAGTACGGCTTCTATCTCAACGGCGAACAGCAGGTCGCGACCGACATCGGCCTGTTCGGCCGCTTCAGCTGGAACGACGGACAGAACGAAATCCTCTCCTTCACCGACATCGACCGCAGCCTGTCGGGCGGAATCTCGGTGAAAGGGAGTTACTGGGGCCGCCCGAACGACACCATCGGCTTCGGCGGCGCCGTCAACGGCCTGTCGCGCGCGCACCGCGACTTCCTTGCCGCCGGCGGCAATGGCCTGCTGATCGGCGACGGCCGGCTCAATTATTCGACCGAGAAGATTCTGGAGACCTATTACGCCTTCGCCATCGACAAGAGCGTGACGCTGACCGCCGATTATCAGCTGATCGCCAACCCCGCTTACAATGCGGACCGCGGACCGGTGTCTATTTTTTCGGGGCGGGTGCACGCGGAGTTTTAGCGTGCGTGACGTGGTGGCGGTCTACGCGACACAATCGTCGCCACCCTCCTGTCCGCCGACCTCGGGCACATCGCGATTACTTGTGCGCACTCAAGTAAGGCAAGTGGGTAAAGCGCACTGAAGATCATCTAGCCGGCCTTCGCAACACAGAAGGCGGTGGGGCTAATGTGAATTCGGCATCACCGAATCACTTTAGGCCACAAGGAGGCGAAGATGATGTACAGCGGGATTGATCTGCATTCCAACAACAGCGTTATCGCGATCATCGACGATGCCGATCGCGTTGTGGCGCAGAAGCGCCTGCCGAACGACATCACGAAGATCGTCGGATTTCTAACTCGATGGCAAGATGACTTGGCCGGCGTCGTGGTCGAGTCGACTTACAACTGGTATTGGCTGGTCGACGGGTTGCAGGACGCGGGACTCCACGTGCACCTCGCCAACACCGCCGCGATCAAGCAATACGACGGACTCAAGCACAGTGGCGACGAGACGGATGCGCAGCACCTGGCCCACCTGCTGCGGCTGGGTATCCTGCCGACGGGCACGATCCTGCCACGAGAGCACCGCGTCGTCCGCGATCTGGCGCGCAAGCGCATGCAGATGGTGCACTGCTGCACCACGCATGTCCTCGCGGTCGAGAACATCATGGCCAGGCAATTGGGTGGGCGGATGACCAGCAATCAGATCAAGCGCCTGACCGCCGACGCAATCGACAATATGCCGCTGGCGGCCGATGTCGGCCTGGCGATCAAGACCAACGTCGCGGTCATCGCGACCCTGCAGTCACAGATCTCGGTCCTCGAAAAGCGCCTGCAAGAATGCGTCAAACCCCGACCTCACTACGGCTTCCTGACTAGCGTACCCGGCATCGGCCCGACGCTCGCCACCGTCATTCTTCTGGAAACCGGTCCGATCGATCGGTTTGCCGGCGTCGGCAACTTTGCGTCCTACGCGCGCTGCGTCAACAGCGTGCACACCAGCAATCGCAAGAAGAAAGGCGAAGGCAACGTCAAGAACGGCAATAAGTATCTCGCCTGGGCGTTCGTCGAGGCGGCGAATTTTGCCGTGCGGTTTTGCCCAGAGGCCAAGCGTTTCCACGAGCGCAAGAAGGCCCGGACCAACAACATTGTCGCCACCAAGGCGTTGGCGCACAAGCTGGCGCGCGCCTGCTACCACATCCTGAAGGAGAGCAAACCGTTCGACGTAACGCGCTGCTTTGCCTGAAGGACGACGACGATCCGGCGAGCCACGTACGGTGACTGGGGTCGCAACCAGCTGCACTGAATTGGACGCCGGATCGCCGTCACCAGTTGCAGTGACGACGATCGCCCGCACCGCAAGCCATTCGGAGATTGGCGCCGGCACGCCGGTAGCCACGGTTCTGTGAAATTCTTTTGGATGCGGCTCGGTACCAACGTTCTTCTGGGGCGGCTATGCCGCCAGGGCGCAGGCCTCAATCGGGCCGATGCTTGATCCTCATGGGTGTCTGGCGCGATCCGTGATGCGGCGCAGCCACAAACCGAAGAAACGGGCGCGGCTCGAACACTATCGCTGGAACGACGAACGAAACATTGAGCAGCTCGCGCTGCTGAAAAGTAGTTTTGCACCCTTGACGAGGGGCCGGCTAATGGGTGTCATCGTAATACGGACTTTCACTGCCTCGCCCTCGATCTGCCAGGCGGCGAGCATATTCCGCTTGGCGGCGTTGGAGCCTCTAGGAGCGCTCATTTGCGCCCTTCCTCTTGGGACAACAGATTCAGGAACTCTTGAAGCGCTCGCTTGCCGGCAAACTCTGCGGCTGTGTTCGACTGGTAGCCTTGCCCGGACAACTTTGTACCCATTGGCTCGCTACGGCGTCGAATTTCCCATCCCCACGGACGAGGACGCCGGCTCATGTCACTCGACGTGACGATATAATAATCCGATTTGGCCAAAGCGGTGCACGCCTTAGTTAGGCATGATCTGTCCGAGATTTCAGCGTGTACGCGCGCCCCACTGTGCCGCGCCACTCGTTCATGACCCTTTGGCAAACCTGGCAGACAACCTCGTCATAGACCGAGGCAGAAAGGCGAGTGATGACGACCCCATACAGTGCACCACATTGAGCGCACTGGAACTCGCCAACAGACGGTCGATTTTGCCACGCTTGACCCATCCCGGAAGTATGCGCCGATGGTTGTATGTTGCAAGGCACAAATCCGGTGCCTTGGCCGAAAACCGCACCGGAAACCTCTCGCCAACAGCCTCAACAGCGCGGGCGGAGCGGATTAGCCAACGGGTCCGCGCAACGCGCGGCCCGATGACAGGCTCCGCGTAATCCGCCATCGCACGCATTGCTCGGCAAGCGGCGGATTACGCCTTCGGTTAATCCGCCCTACGAGCATGCGATGCTGCATGAAGCCGTCATCCTTCAAGACGACGCGGTGCGAGAATAGCCATCATCGCTTCGGCTTCCGCCAAGAGCTGATTTCCTTTGCGAGATCGGGATCGCTCGCCAGTTCTTCTATCGCCTGCTTCGCCAGCGAGCTCTTGGATTTGCGCAGGGCCGACAGTAACAGCACACGAGTTTCGCCTTGCGACCGATCTTTTGCGATGGCAATCAGTTCGGGCAGGGTTTCATCAGAAACGGCAACGGCCAGTGCACACGCCAAGCCACCTTTCGCACCTAAACGATATTCCTTAGTATCCCCTCGCGCGATAACGCCCCACCCTGCAGGCGCCTTGCGATACTCTTCAACCAGAGTTGACCAGGCTTTGCGAACTTCTGGGTCGGGAATTGCGAGTGCACGAGCAATTCCTTCACGTATTCGATCTGAATATGGAAATAGCAAATGTCTGAGCAGAACTGGAACAGCTTCAGAATATTTGGTTGAGGTATTAACTAAGTCCCAAACAGACCGGACACTCAAACCGACATCGTGTAAATCCGCAAGAATCGGTTGTTCTTCCACCCTAAGTCGCGCCGAACGCTGAAGCCGTTCCCATCGCCGCGCTTCATTAATCTGGCGTAGCCGAGCCTTCTCATCCTCCGTCAGCTTTAAACGCACAAAATCATCCGCCTTCAACTGCTCCAACTCCCCAGTTGTCAGCGGAGAGCGCCCTGATTGTTTCTTGTCTCTCATCAAGGAATATACCTGTGGTTGATCAGGCCACTGTCGATAACGACTTCACGTAGGGCGGATTAGTCTTACTGCGTCATGATTTTTCTGCGCGTGGGTGATGCTGCGACGGCGCCGCAACAAGGGCATCGTATGATTGTTTTGCTGAGGGCCCGGCTCAACCGCACGCGCATGGTTGCGATCGAGTTCGGGACGTGGCGTTCAGGCCGCAAGGGCAGATCCTCTGGGTCGATAATTGTCGGGTAAGGGAGGGACCTGGACTGGCGCGGCGGAACAAGTTTCTGAGGGGGGAATCGTCGCCTGTTCGGCGATCAGGAAGCCGTAGGCCGCGATGCACAGGGTTGCGTGATGATGGAAGCCACGCCAGCCGCGCCCCTCGTAGTGACCGAGCCCGACCTCCTGCTTGAGCTCCTGATAGTCGCGCTCGATGCGCCAGCGCAGCTTGGCCAGATTGACGAGCTGCGTGAAGCTGACGTTCTCCGGCAGCGTGGCGAGCCAGTATTTGGTCGGCTCTGCTTCGCCCTCCGGCCATTCGATCAGCAGCCACTCCGGCGACAGCTTCTCGGGGATCAGTTTGTTGTACCCGACGCGGACACGCACCCGCGCAAAGCGCGAGGATAGCTGGTCGGCCGAGCCTTCCCGCCACGCCACCGTGCGCCAGGCCTGCTTCGGGAGACTGAGTGCCACTTTTTTGGCCGAGACCAGTTCGGGCTCGTCGCGGCGGCCGGTGTTGTTCATCGGCTTGTCCATCCGCCGCGGGCCGCTGCCAGGGGCCCACATCAAGATGGTCGGCACGATGCCGACCACGTAAGGCAAGCCCAATTCTGTCATGCCGGCACGCAGCCGCGCGTCCCTGCCGTAGGCCGCATCCATCAGCGCGACGCCGCGTGGCAGACTGCTCTCGCAGGCCCAGCGGATTTGCTCCAGCGCGATCTGCGGCTTAGTCTTGAACTTGATCTGCTTCGGCACGCCTGCCTTCTTCCGCCGGGCACGATCCTTCGTCCAGGCTTCCGGCAAGTACAGCCGATAGGCCACCGGAAGGCTGGCGGCATGATTGGCGATCGAGAGCGACACCGCCACCTGGCAATTGGCCTGCTTGCCGAGCTGCCCGCAATATTGGTGGTGCACGCCGACCGAATGCTTGCCTTGCTTGGGGAACGAGGTGTCGTCGATGATCCACGCCTCGATCGGCCCGCTCTTCTCGATCGCCGGCAGCACCAAATCGCGCACCTTGGTCAGCACGTCCTCGTCCGACCAGGCCGCGTTGGCGACAAAATGCAGCAACGACTGATGCTGTGCCGCCGTGCGCGCTGGAGCCGTCCGCGCCGCCATCGGCTCCACGCTCTTGCGTTCCCCAGGCAGCATCAGGCCCGTGCAATAGTCGCGCAGCGGTCTCGTCCGCTCCACGTGACCGATCACGCTTCCAAGACCGGCTACATACTCCGCAAACCGCGTTTCGCTATCCCCACCCTGATCGAGATTCATCCGGCCCTCCGCGCGCCAAATATTGAATCTCCTCAATTACTTGATTCTCAGCCTCAATGACTGCGACCGTCTGACTCAGTAGGATTAGTGCGAGCGTAATCCGTCATTGGCAGCAGCCGCGTGATTGGGTGGCGGATTACGCCTTCGGTTAATCCGCCCTACGGGTCGCGTATTACATCTTCCCCCACACCATCTCCTCCGTCCACCCGAGCTCCGCAAACTCGGCAGCGCGAAGCGGCGCCTCGCCTGCGGAGAAGAATTCATCGAGTTGCGGCGGGGGCACCGAGGTGGCGCTCAGCATGGCGTGGGCCTGGCCGCGGTGATGGACCTGATGCTGGAACAGATGCAGCAGCAGGCGATCCATCCGTTCGCGCTGGATGCTGGTCTGGCGGTGCACGGACACGATGCGCGCAAGGCCGGCGCCGTCCAAGGCTTCGACCACCGCGATCAGGCGACGATCGACCGCCGCCTGCGCGGCGCGCAGGGTGGCGACGGTTGTGCAGGGCTCCGGGTCGGCCCACGCTGCCGGCCCGAGCGTGCCGCCTTCCATGGCATCGACGTAAAACAAATCCACGACCAGGATGTGGTTGAGGGTGGCGCGCAGGCTGGGAAAGAAGCCGGGGCGGTGCGCGTCGAATTCATCCTCCGACAGCCGCTCGCAGGCGGACAGCAGACGATGGTTCGCCCAGGCGTTGTTATAGGCCATGGTCTTGAAAGGGAGCATGGTGTCCATGATCGTTTCCGAGGCGGATATAACGGCTCAATGTTCGCTGGCTCAGACCGCCAACAATATCTCATCGCGGCCCTCGGAGCCATCGGGCCGCGCAGAGTGAATCGATTCAAGACCGCCAGCGCGCAGGACGAACCAAGCAAAATGAACGAGGGAGGTCTCAACAACAGATCTTTCGGCTAAGGTTGCTCGCGCTTACTCCGATCGGACACGGCAGCTGTCGCCGGCGCGCCAACGCGGATCTCCCATTTGACACGGCTTTGATGGATGTGCGGACGTGAAGAGCAACAAGCAGAAGCGTGAGGAGATCGAGGCAAGGCGGCTCAAGAAAGAAGAGCGGCTTCGTGTGCAGGCACGCCAAGACGCCGAATTGCGCCGTCGCCGTGATGTCGAAAATGCGCTGGCGCGCGGCGAAGTCTCCGTGGATACGACGCGGCTGGCCCCTTCGGGCAGCTATTCTATCCCCGATTTCATCGAACGCGGGACCTATCGACCCGAGTCTTTCGTCTGCAAGGATTGCGGTATCGCGGAGGTCTGGACACCATTACAGCAGAAATGGTGGTACGAGACCGCAAGAGGCGACGTGTTTACCAAGGCCGTACGCTGCCGCGCCTGCCGTGGCAAAGAGCGCGCGCGAAAAACTGCCGCACGCCGTGCGCATCTGGACGGGCTCGCCAAAAAGAGACCACCCGCTTCGTGAGATTATCGCAGCGTCATCCGCCATTTCTATCCTGAGAGGCCGCGGCGGATTACGCTGCGGCTAATCAGCCCTACGAGTCCGAGTCTACGAGTCAGTGCCTCACGCCACCGCGGAGAACGACTCCGCGCGTGCCATGGCCCAGGCGGTCTTGAAGCGAAGATCGCTGGTGCCGTCGATCAGTTCGCCCGGGCGCAGCGACGGATAGAGCCGGTCGAACGACATCACCTCGACGCCGGAGACCCGGCGCGAGAAATGCACCGGCTTCATCTCCTGCGGATGCTCGAAGCCGCCGGCGGCGGTGAGTTCGGCCAGCGCATGCAGGGTGGCGTGATGGAAGTTGTAGGCGCGCTCGAGCTTGTCCGGCACCACCAGCGCCCGCTGCCGTGTGGGATCCTGCGAGGTGACGCCGGTGGGGCAACGGTCGGTGTGGCAGCTCAGCGACTGGATGCAGCCGATCGAGAACATGAATCCGCGTGCCGAATTGCACCAGTCGGCGCCGATCGCCATGGCGCGGGCGATGTCGAAGGCGGTGGCGATCTTGCCGGCCGCGCCGATGCGGATGCGGTCACGCGCGCCGATGCCGATCAGCGAATTGTGCACGAAGTTAACACCCTCACGCATCGGCATGCCGAGATTGTCCATGAACTCCAGCGGAGCGGCGCCGGTGCCGCCTTCATTGCCGTCGACCACGATGAAGTCGGGATAGATCCCGGTCTCCAGCATCGCCTTGCAGATCGACAGGAATTCCCAGGGATGGCCGATGCAGAGCTTGAAGCCGGCCGGCTTGCCGCCGGACAGCCGGCGCATTTCACCGATGAACTGCATCATCGCGATCGGGGTCGAGAACGCCTTGTGATAGGGCGGCGAGATGCAGTCCTGCCCCATCGGCACGCCGCGAATTTCCGAAATCTCCTTCGACACTTTCGCCGCCGGCAGCACGCCGCCGTGGCCCGGCTTGGCGCCCTGGCTCATCTTCAGTTCGACCATCTTGATCTGGTCGATGGTGGCGAGGGCCGCGAACTTCTCGGGATCGAAATTGCCGTCCGGCGTGCGACAGCCGAAATAGCCGGAGCCGATTTCCCAGATGATGTCGCCGCCCATCTCGCGGTGATAGGGGCTGAGGCCGCCCTCGCCGGTATCATGGGCGAAGCCGCCGCGCTTGGCGCCGCCATTGAGCGCGCGCACCGCGTTCGGGCTCAGCGCGCCGAAACTCATGGCCGAGATGTTGAAGATCGAGGCCGAATACGGCTTGGTGCAGTCAGGCCCGCCGATGGTGATGCGGAATTTTTCCGACGCCATCGGCTTCGGCGCCACCGAGTGGTGCATCCACTCATAGCCTTCCTGATAGACGTCGTTCTGGGTGCCGAAGGGACGCTTGTCGAGGTCCATCTTGGCGCGCTGATACACCAGCGCGCGGATGTCGCGGCTGAAGGGGCGCCCGTCCTTCTCGCTCTCGAAGAAATACTGCCGCAGCTCGGGCCGGATTTCCTCCAGCATGAAACGCATATGCGCCGAGATCGGATAGTTGCGCAGGATCGCGTGGCGGGTCTGCAAGAGATCGCGAAACCCCAGCGCCGCCAGCGCGCCGAAAATCACCAGCGGCAGCAGCACCACCGCGAACGCCTTGTGGTCGTACAGACCGATGGCGAACAGCAGCACCGTCACCACACAGCAGATCGTGAGAATGATGAAGCGCGGCGTAAACGGCAGCATCAGCGTGTCCATACCAACCTCATGTGCAGGGACGGCCGAGGGACCGTCGAATCAATCAACAAAGGCCGAAGAGCCGTAACTCGGAACCATTCTAAATCGGACGGAACTTATACACCACCCCGACAAAGGCGCGTGGGATCAAATGGCCAGTTGGGATGGGGTTGATGCAGTGCGACAAGCGGGGCAGGCGATTGTATCTCTCCAAAAAGAGAAAGCCGCGCAAATCATGCGCGGCTTTCGTGACGTCGGTCCACTCTGACGGATCAGAAGATGTGATAGAACACGTAGTACAGGAAGCCCGAGAGCACCATCGAGGCCGGCAGCGTCAGGACCCAGGCCAGCGCGATGTTGCGGATGGTCGACCACTGCAGTCCGGAGCCGCTCGCTGCCATCGTGCCGGCGATGCCGGATGACAGCACGTGGGTGGTCGAGACCGGAAGTCCGAAGCCGTCGGCGGCGGCGATGGTCGCCGCGGCCGTGATTTCGGCGCAGGCGCCCTGCGCGTAGGTCAGGTGGGTCTTGCCGATCTTCTCGCCGACGGTGACCACGATCCGCTTCCAGCCGATCATGGTGCCCAGGCCCAGTGCGATGGCGACGGCGATTTTCACCCAGGTCGGGATGAACTTCGTCGCCGTATCGAGCGAGCCCTTGTAGTTGGTGAGGGTTGCGACCTCTTCCTTGTTCAGTTCGCTTTCCTTGTCCTTCATCAGGAAACGGATGGCTTCGGACGCCAGGTACATGTCGTTACGCGTATTGCCCACCTGATCGGCCGGGAATTTCGCCAGCGAGCCGTACTGCGTGACCTGCTGGGCGATGTCCTTCACGAGCACCGACAGCGACGGGTAGGTGCCTTCGTTGATCTGGTGCTGCGCCACATAGTTGGTGACCGCCGGACGCGGGTTGCCCAGCACATTGTAGCCGGCAGCCTTGCCTTCGATCACCTTGCTCGCCGCCGTCGAGACGTCGACGAAGTGCGCGGTCTCGCTGGCCGGCAGCGCGCGGTTGAGCGCATAGGCGGTCGGCACCGTGCCGATCAGGATGAGCATGATCAGACCCATGCCCTTCTGACCGTCGTTCGAGCCGTGGAAGAAGCTGACCAGGGTGCAGGTAAGGACGAGGATTCCGCGGATCCAGACCGGCGGCGGCTGGTCACCCTTCGGCTCAGCGAACAGCGCCGGCGTGGCGCGCAGCATCACCGTCTTGAGGACGAACAGCAGCAGCGCGGCCACCGCGAACCCGAACAAGGGCGACAGCAGCAGCGCCTTGCCGATGTTGCCGGCCTGCGACCAATCCACACCGGACGTGCCGTCGCGGCCACGCAGCAAGGCATTGGCGATGCCGACGCCCATGATCGATCCGATCAGGGTGTGCGAGCTGGAGGCCGGCAGACCGAGCAGCCAGGTGCCGAGATTCCACAGAATGGCGGCGATCAAGAGCGCAAAGACCATGGCGAAACCGGCACTGCTGCCAACCTGCAGGATCAATTCGACCGGCAGCAGCGACACGATGCCGAAGGCAACCGCGCCCGACGACAAAAGCACGCCGAGCAGATTGAACATGCCGGACCACACCACCGCGATATGAGCAGGCATGGACCGCGTGTAGATCACGGTCGCGACCGCGTTCGCGGTGTCGTGGAAGCCGTTGACGAACTCGAAGCCCAGTGCGATCAGCAAGGCAACGAACAACAGAATGTATGGCAGGAAGCTGGTGATCTTGGTCCCGGTCGCGTCGACGTCGGCATAAATGCTGTAGGCAACGAACAGCAGCGCGGCGGCAATGACGCCGAGATAGATAACACCTGTCATCGGATGAAAGCCCTTGTCGAGATCTGGTCCCTTCCGAAGGGCAGGCTCGATCGAACCGGGTAATGCCAAATCACTCATAAGTAAGCCCCTGTTAACAATGGTCTTGGTGCGACAACTTGACCGCTGCTTTTGAAAGCTGGATGACAGTTTCGGCGAAAAGCCGAAATCGCTCGCGATTCCAGAAATTTTTCAGCGAAAACAGGTCTCGCTCTTTGGGCGAAAAGTGCTGATTTTTCAGTGTGTCACATGACAATTGATGCGATGGGCCATGCGTGCGCGGCGGGCCGGCGCATGACGACAGTGGTGTGACGATCTATAAATAGCCCCGGCACACTATCCCGCCCACTAGATGGCAGCTTGAACGACATGGCCGTCGGAAACAGGCCACCCGGGACCGGCCAAATCGTCATGCATCGGCTCGGTAGCTGCGGTCGCCTCGGGGTCGATCACCACCGCCCAGTGCGCCGGCGCCTGCGTCCCGTGGTGGAGCAGTCCCCGGGTTACAAACCGTCCTTCGGTGCTCCAGGCATGCAGCGAGGCCACGATGAAATCGGGGCGGGAGGACGCCCGGCTGTAGGGCAGGACCAGCTGTTCGATGGTGACCGGACATCCCTGCCGGTCGACCACCGGAACGATCGCATAGACCGGAAGCCCGGTCGCGACGCAGGCCCGCCAGATCGGCTCCGCGGCGGCCGCGATGACCGGCTCCAGGCATTCAAACAGCGAGCGCCCCCACATGGTGGTGTCGTAGACGGCGCGAACCCGCTCACCCGCATGCAGGCAGATATAGTCCATCGCCTCACCATGCCGCGCCACCTTGAACAGCGCGAGGTCGGGTGCGTCACCCGCACGCGCATCCGGCTCGAAGCTGACGATGCTCGGCAGCCCCGCATCGCCCCGCGCGCGTAGCCAGCCACGCAGCAGGCTGAGCTGCCTGATGGAGCGCACGATGCTGAGATGTGAGCGCTGCAATCGCATGCGGCTATCAGGCGCCAAGATCGTAAATTCAAGATGCCGGAAATGAATGGGATTTGATGGAAATGGGGAGCTATGCACAGCGGTGCGCTGATTTTATCAATGCGTGCACTGGTTTCGAATTTTTGGTGATCGAGTATGAAAGCCCGGTCGTTGTGTGGACTCGGCGATCACCACATTCTCCTTTGTCGTTGCCGGGCTTGTCCTCAGCGACTTCGGCTTCGCCGAAGTCGCGGAAACAACCCCGCTTAGGGGCGCACTGCGTCCCCAAGCGAGATCACCGGGACAAGCCCGGTGATGACACTGAATGTGGAGACCCGCTTTCAGTTACTTCGCTTCGGCCCTCTCACGCCGCGGCCGCCTGCGCCTGTCGCAACGCCTCCCACACCTTCATCGGGGTCAGCGGCGCGTGCAGGTTCTTGACGCCGGCGGAGCTCAGCGCGTCCATCACGGCGTTCACCACACAAGGGGGACCGCCGATGGCGCCGGATTCGCCGCAGCCTTTGGAGCCCAGCGGATTGGTGCGACAGGGCGCGCTTTCGTCGAGCGTGACCGTGATTGCCGGCACGTCGTCGGCGCGCGGGATGCAGTAGTCCTGATAACTCGCGGTGAGGAGCTGTCCTTCGGGATCGTAGTGCACGCCTTCATACAGCGCCTGGCCGATGCCCTGGGCAACGCCGCCATGGATCTGGCCTTCGACCAGCATCGGATTGATCGCAACACCGACGTCATCGACGGTGGTGAAGCGCACCACTTTGGTCTGCCCGGTTTGCGGATCGATCTCGACCTCGCAGATATGGCTGCCGTTGGGCCAAGTCGGACCATCGACCTGCCCCTCACTGTCGACGCTGAGCCGCGCATTGGTCTCATGCTTGGCCAGATCGAACAGGCTGACGCGCCGATCGGTGCCGGCCACCGTCAGCCAGCCGTCGCTGTATTCGATATCGCCGAGACCGGCTTCCAGCACATTGGCCGCGGTCTCCCGCGCCTTGGCGATCAGGTCGGTGGCGGAGACCACCGCCGCGGTGCCGCCCACAAACAGCGAGCGTGAGCCGACGCTGCCGAAGCCTTGCGCCAGATCCGTGTTGCCCTGCACCACCTCGATCTTGTCCATGGGGATGCCGAGCGCGGCGCTGATCATCTGCGAATAGGCTGTTTCCAGCCCCTGCCCCATCGCCTGGGTGCCCGAATGCAGCACCACCTTGCCATCGCCGGTGGCATGCAGGCTGACCTTTTCATTGTGAACGCGGCCGCCGGTCCATTCGATGTAGCTGGCGAGGCCCCGGCCATAGAGCAAGCCTTTTTTCAGGGCGGCGCGTTTGCGGGCGGCGAAGCCGTCCCAATCGGCGAGATCTGAGGCGCGGTCAAGCATATGGGCGAACGCGCCGCTGTCGTAGGTCTGGCCTGTCGCCGTCTGATACGGCATCTGGCTCGACTTGATAAAGTTGACCTTGCGGATCTTGCGCGGATCCATGCCGATCTGGCGCGCGGCCGCATCCATGAGACGCTCGACAATGTAGACGGCTTCCGGCCGCCCCGCACCGCGATAAGCGCCGGTGGGCGCGGTGTGGGTCATCACCGCCCGGACGTCGATATGCACCAGTGGAAGATCGTAGGTGCCGGTGGCGACGAAGGGCCCGAGCACCAGCGGAATGATCACGCCGGTGCCGCTGAGATAGGCGCCGGTGCCACCGATCGAACGCACGCGAAACGCCAACACGCGCCCCCGGGCATCGAGCGCGAATTCACCCGTGGAGGTGAGATCGCGGCCATGGGTGCCGCCGACAAAATCATCGGTACGCTCGCCGCGCCAGCGCACCTTGCGCTTCAGCTTGACGGCGGCATAGGCGACCATGCCGTCCTCAGGATAAAGGTTGGTCTTCTGGCCGAAGCCGCCGCCGATATCGCCCACCAGAATGCGAATGCTGTCCTTCGGTCGCTTGAGCACCGCGTCGGCCAGGATGTCACGGGTGGTGGTCGGCGTCTGGGTCTGCATGTGCATGGTGAGCCGGCCGTTGCCAGCGTCCAGCTCGGCAACGGTCGAGCGCGGCTCCATCGCCGCCGGCACCAGCCGCTGGCTGACCACGTCGAGCGAGACCACATGCGCGGCCGTCTTGAACGCGGCCTCGACGGCCGCGGCATCGCCATAACTCATGCCGGCGACGACATTGTCCGGCGTCTGCGGCCACACCAGCGGCGCGCCCGGCTCTGTGGCCGCGACCGGATCGGTCACCGCCGGCAGCACCTCGTAGTCCACCACCACGGCCTCGGTTGCCGCCAACGCGATCGCACGCGATGTCGCCACGGCCACGGCGACAGCTTCGCCGGCGAACCGCACGACTTCGTGCGCGAGCAGCCGGCGGGTTGGAAACGCCATCGGCGCCCCATCGGGCCGCTTGAAGATCGCCAGCGTCGGCAGCGCGCCGATGTCGTCGGCAATCAGATCGGCGCCGGTAAACATCGCGGCGACACCTTCCATCGCCAGCGCGGCCGAGGTGTCGATCGAGGCAATGCGGGCATGCGCGTGGGGCGAGCGCAGCACAACCAGCCAGAGCGCATCCGCATGGGCCTGGTCGTCGACATAACGCCCGCGTCCGGTCACCAGCCGCTGGTCCTCGACGCGCCTGACCGGCAAACCGGCACCGAACCGCATGTCCTTGGGCAGAAGATCCATCGCAAATTTCCTCAACTCGTCGTGTCTTGTCGTCTTTGCTCATCGCAAATCAAACCCGCCTTCTGGCATGCAGAAGGCGGGCCATTCGCCCCGTCGTATATGTGATTTTGAACCGATGACGCCAGCGCCAGCCGCTTGCGCAGCCGTGGTCACCTCACGGTGACCGCGCGGGCAACGGCCTCACTGACCCTCGACGACCTTGCGGCAGGACGGGCTGAGTTTCTCGCGGTTCTGCAGCAGGCACTGCTGGATGGCGAAGTCGCCGTCGTTCATCAGCTTGCGGCAGTGACGCGACACGTCGCGCGAGCAGGCTTTCTCCTGGGCCGCGCGGTCCTGTGCCGCGGCCGGCGCGACAAAAGAAGGGATCGATACAAGCGACATCAGAGCGAGCGCGGCGGCACAAACGAGCGACGTCAGCGAGATGGTGGGGGTCATGAATACCTCAAAAGTGATTGGGATGAATGATTGGGACGGTCGGTTAAATCCATCTGAGAACCGCTTGTAACCCGGAGCGGATGGCAAAGCGGGGCCCGAAAAGGGCCCAAAATCGACCGAAACGAAGTGGTTTTCGGGGCGAGCGGACACGGGCAGGCCGCCGCCCTCGAGCCGGTGACAGACCACGACACCAGATGATCAGGAGTCGCGCCGGCGTATGACTTGGTTCAAAGCCAAGGCTGCCTGCGGGACCCCTCGTCGTTCCAGCGCCTCGATGATTACCGACAGCCGCGCGATCGCGGACAGGCCAACAGGGCACCCCTTGATGGCGATCCAGGGCAAACTGACCTCCGGCAGGCTGAAGCGGAGGCCGACCAGTTTCGTCGTCAAGTCACCGCCTATCGGCCGGGCTTAGCGAGGGGAACAAAATCGTCGGGTCTGGGGCTGTTGCCGGGCCGCCCCTTGAACCGGAGCAGGCCCTTGCTGGTGGACACGATATCCCCCGCTTGCAAACTCTCGTCTTCAATCACCCGCCGCGAGGCTTCCTCCGCGTCATCCTCCGCGGTTGGAAGAAAGCTCTTGTGCTCGCGCCTCATTTGATCGATGCGCCGACGCGCGGCCTCGACGGTGGCAAGCCATTCTTCGCGCGACAGGCGCGGCGGATCGTCTGTTTCCGCGTCTTGAGCTTCCCCGGGCGCGACGGCGAGAACTGCGAGACAGAGAGCAGCAAAACCAGCCTGTATCAGCAGGAATCTCATCGATCTGATCCAGCTTCATGACGAACACGGCCAGATACTATCTTACAGATGACAACGCAGGCGCTGGCGATCCCGGGAAGACTCGAACTTCCGACCTACGGTTTAGGAAACCGTTTCGGCATATGATAAATCAATGACTTAGCTATCACGTGTTGCACATCAGTTGCGTCGAGGGGCCAAAGCACGAGAGTACCGGAAGCCAGCGCCTCGGCTTCCATCCGCTCGTCGACTGCGAAGCGAGGTCACGTGGCGCAATGGCCGGGTCCAAACAGATTGGTGCTGTGCCAAGTCGGAGGCCAATGATCGTGTCGTCAGTCTGATTGAGAACGGACCGAATAAGGGACTTAAAAGTCGCCAGTTCCTGCAGGCGGTGCCATCTGAAGTCAAAGGCGAAGCATGTTCCGACGCGACATCAATCAGTGCTGGCTCAACATAACTGGAATATTCTGGACCACATGCTCCGCTTCAATTGAAAACGCTCGAAAATCCAAGATGCGGTTTCGCGTGATCGCGATTACCGCGGTCAGAGCTGGCCAACGCACTCGCTTCGATCGTGACGAGGGTCGCAGCTTCTTCGGCGTTCCCGCGACGATTTTGGACAGAAGCGGTTCGACCTTCACGCGGCTGCGCGGGGCATCCATCGTGTCGGCATCGAGTTCCGCGATGATGCGCTTCCGGCGCACGATTCTGTCCCTGGGGTCAGAAGGTAGGCCAGACATCGCATCGGAACTCGGATCCGAAGACTGCGATATCCGAGGAGCCGAGTTTCCCTTCTATCCGGGACGAGCCCGGTGTCGGCAATCCGTAATGATGAGGCACCGAACCTTGTCGGCGTTCCATGCGACGGGACGTCGGCCCGGGGTTTACACGCGGTCATACATTGGATCGAAGCAACCGGCATCGACCGGCATTACCTTGTAACAGGCAAGCCAGTTTAAAATGCGTTCGTTCCATCCCGTTTCAACGAACGACTCCGCGGTGAGTGTTCGAACGAGCACGTCTTCGAATCAGGCAAGCCACTGGCGGTATCAAGCGGCATTACCGGAATAGCAGGCGGAGCAGGATAACGACGGTCATCACGGATCAGGTGAATTTCGAGGCTACGCGGCCCGGCTCCGCTGATCCTGCCGTTGCATTGGCGGAAGTGCTTGGCCAACTGCCACAAACTCCGAGCGACCGCCTGCGGCAGCGTTTCCGCCGGCACCTGCTCGCTGACGGAGGCCTGCCAGGCCGGTCCGAACAACGCCATGCCGAGCAGGGTCGTGCCAATGCGCTATCCGGTCGGCGTCACCGAAGCCCTTGCGGATCTCCTCCAACA
This sequence comes from Bradyrhizobium prioriisuperbiae, assembly GCF_032397745.1. NCBI lineage: Bacteria > Pseudomonadati > Pseudomonadota > Alphaproteobacteria > Hyphomicrobiales > Nitrobacteraceae > Bradyrhizobium > Bradyrhizobium prioriisuperbiae. Next base: position 2,707,231 of record NZ_CP135921.1, on the reverse strand, counting down.
CCATAGGCTCCGTCCGAGACTCGATGGCGTTGCAATTTCGGCTTTGCCAACGGCCGCATCCAACGGCGAAATTAAAGCCGGAAGACACTTACAAGCAGCGGAAACGAACGCCAATATGTCGCCGCGACCCCGCGCACGGCGCAATTCTCAGACCCTAACGAGCCTAGCTTCAGCCGGTGTCCCAGCAAGCTCAAGCACGATATCTCGCTTTCCCCCGGACTGGACCATAATGTAAACGACGTCATCGTCCGTTTCATTTTTGACGTGATGACTCACACCAGGCTTAACATCGAAATAATCACGCACTTCTGCTTTGCTTACTACACCGTCGACTTGGCACTCGACGGTCAACACACCACAAACGACGACAAAACGATCGTTAACGTTTGTATGACGGTGCCACTGCGTCTCACCGCCAGCGAGCACCGTTGTCTTTGTGACGGCGTAGACTTCTTCCTCAAGAAGCATTTGGTACTTAACTTTACTATTCGCGAGAACCATGTCCTTGTCAGTCATGTTTTTACTCCAGCTGTATCTCTCGCCATTTGTAGCAATATTTCGATGCGGTACACTTTGCAAATATTCTCAGCACCCCGAAATAAACGCGAAGAAGAGAGAGCATGTAAGTGCAGAACGCGTGACGGTTTCTGCTCGCTCTAGGTTCCTGTCATAATGCTCGGCGGGTGCCGGCGGCCAAGTCGGAGTTCTAACCGTCGCAGGCCATGCATCATGGGCCAAGCCATAGCGAGATACATGACACCAACAACACAGTAATACTCCATCGGCAGATAGTAAGTTCCAGCAAGATCACGTGCACGCAACATCAATTCAGGTGCGGCGATAAGGGAGGCGATTGACGTGTCCTTGAGCAGTGAAACAACGTAGTTGCCCATTGATGGCAGCACTACGGGTAATGCCTGCGGTAGCACTACGCGATGCATAATTTGCCGTCGCCGCAACCCGATCATTTGGGCGGCTTCTCGCTGGCCCGCATCGACGGCGGTGATCCCTGCCCGGTAAATCTCCGCCGTATAGGCGGCGCCGTTAAGACCGAGGGCCACTACGGCGGCAGTAAAGGAATGCAGTAGTATGCCGAGCGAGACGAGGCCAAAGTATATCAGGAACAGGAGGACGAGCGCGGGCGTACCGCGCAGCATTTCGATATATAAGAAGGCAAACTGCCCAGGCCACCCACCCGCCATTCGCACGAGCGCGAGCAGCAAGCCTAACACCGCGGCAAGGCAAAAGGCCATCACCGTCATTTGCAACGTGCTAAGCGCGGCCTGAAGCAGTTCCGGCACGCTGTCGACGAAGATGCTCCAGGTCACTTCCTAGTCCATGCTAAACGCGCTTCAGCCCAGCGGGTTACCTGTCCAAGACAGAGGCTCATGCCGAGATAGAGGATCGCGACCGCGAGATAGATTTGAGTGCTTAAAAAGGTCTTGTCGACGAGAATGCGAGCTCGGAACATCAGTTCTGGCGCGGCAACAGCTGATGCTAACGCTGTGTCCTTCAGCAAGCCGATTGCGTAGTTTCCCAGCGGCGGTAGGACGACCCGCATGGCTTGCGGCAAAATGATAATGCGCATCGTAGACAGCTTAGTCATACCCAACATATGTGCCGCCTCAAGCTGTCCGTGGTTGACCGAGCCGATCCCGGCGCGGAACGCTTCCGTTAAGTAGGCGCCCCCATTGATTCCAAAGCCAACGATAGCTGCCGGCACCGGGTCAAGTCTAATGCCTATGGCAGTGAGCCCGAAATAGATGATGAAGAGCTGGGTGAGCACAGGTACTGCCCGAAATACGTCCACATAGATGGCAACGGCGACCCGGAGGATACCAGACTGCAAACTCTGCAGGATTGCGCAAAATAGTCCGAGAGCCAGGGCAACCAACAATCCACCGAGCGTGATCTTAATCGTGGTCACGGCGGCAATGAGGAGGTCTGGAACCAAGCCAAGAGTGGTGACCCAAGCGTTCAAATCGTTGCACTCGCAACTATGGGCTCGACCATGGCCTGGCGGTCGATTACGGCTCGTAGAAAGGTCTGCACTCGGGGGTGGGAGGGCGACCGGAACAGTTCGCTCGGTGGTCCTTGGTCGATGACGCGGCCATGGTCCATAAAAACAACCCGGTCAGCGACGTCTTCCGCGAACTGCATTTCGTGAGTAACGATCATCATCGTCATTCCATCCGCCGCAAGGTCGCGCATCACGCTCAACACTTCACCGATGAGTTCGGGATCGAGTGCAGAAGTTGCCTCATCGAATAACATCAAGCGTGGCTGCATGGCGAGCGAACGCGCGATCGCAACGCGCTGCTGCTGGCCACCGGACAACCGCTCCGGATAAGCTGACGCTTTGTGGGCAAGACCGACCTTTCTCAGTAGGTCGCACGCTAAGGGCTCGACTTCAGAACGGCTGCGTTTAAGGACCTGAATTGGTCCCAGCATTACATTCTCCAATGCGGTTAGATGTGGAAAAAGATTGAACCGTTGAAACACCATCCCGATGCCAGTTCGTACTTTTGCCAATTCCCCGTCCGACATGTCACGCCATGTATTGCCTTCTAGTCGCTTGCCAACGCGGTCCCCTGCAATTGTGACGTGGCCGGACGTTGGTCGCTCTAGATGGGCAACGCAGCGAAGTAACGTCGTCTTACCGGATCCACTCGGCCCAATGATCGCGACTTTTTCGCCGACCGCGATATTGAGATTCACGTTCCTCAGAACATCAAGTTCGCCAAACCTTTTGCTCACATCGTGAATCTCGAGGAGGAAGGCCGGTTTGCTGTGAGACCCCATACTAGACATCACTTACGCGAACAGCGCTGAATAGTCCTTGACCACGTGCCCACCCGCTCCAACGACGCCGCCGGAAGCGTCTCGGTCGATACCTATTCGAGGGTTCTCTTGCGGAGCAACAAGATAGTCGGGATTGGTGATGCCATATTTCTGCAACGACGTCCCATTCTGTGCAGTCTTCCACACCCATTTGACACCAGCGTTTACGGCATCGAAGAGATCGTGGTTGTCCTGGTTCATTCCCATCACTGTATGCTGCTTGCTTGTCAGCTGCGGATAAGCGGGGTCGGACGAAAGCGCGACCTGTTTCAGGTTCCAATCGGGGTTCTTGAGGATTATGTAATCCACTAGCGGCCCATCGAGCACCGCGAACTCTAGTCTGCCAGCCGCTATGTCTCGAACACAACTGTCACTGTTGTCGTATAGCTTGACCTCGGTTGTACCGGGAAGCTTCTTCATTTCAGGTACGATAAAGAAGCCGTTTACGGTACCAATCGAATGGCCCCTGATGTCAGCCGTCGTGATGCCGGTGCTGAACGGCTTGTCCTTTTTCATGCAAACGAACGCGCCGGCATAATAGATCGCGTCAGTTATGAGCAACGCCTTCGCTCGCGCCGGCGTCCAACCCATATTGCCAACCATGATATCGGCCCGGCCGCTCTTCACTGCTTGGACGGTTGCCGACCATTCCATCTGGGCAGAAGCAACATCAAGGCCGAGCTTCCGAGCGATAGCCACCACTACGTCGGCATCCGAACCGACAAGCTTGCCACTTTCCGTCGTAATCATCGGCATTTCGCCGCTGTTAGCTATCGTAAGGACACCGGGCGTCACCGTCTTAAAGGCAGGTGTCGCTGCGCTAGATCGGCGCGGAATGGTCGTCAGAACCGCCGCGCCAGCGCCTATCATAAAATCTCTACGTGCTATGATTGCCATTTGCTTAATCCTTCTCGTTGGACTTCCGCAGCGAAATGAAAGCACACTTTGTGGAACTTCAGATGCTGATATTTCGACTGGTTTGTTGTCCGAGTGCCGAGCAGCAGCCACTAATCACCTGATAAGCTGGATTTATAATTCTGATCGCAGTGAGGAAGCAGTCGCAAAATGCCTTCGAATGTTGCGCTGCCTGCTTCGTAACGAAGCAGGTGGTTGGGGATGCTGATCGTGGAGACCATTGCCCGGATACGGCGCGAGCACTTCATCAAGAGCAAGACGATCAAGGAGATCGCCCGGGACCTGAAGGTGTCGCGGAACGCGGTCCGGAAGGTGCTGAGATCGGGAGCGACCTCATTCGAGTACGAGCGTGTTGTCCAGCCGCGGCCGAAGCTGGGACGATGGGTAGCAGAACTCGACGGATTGCTGTCAGGGAACGCAGCCAAGTCCGCTCGCGAGCAGCTGACGTTGATCCGGATCTTCGAGGAGCTCCGTGGCCGCGGCTATGACGGCGGTTACGACGCCGTGCGGCGTTATGCCAAGCGGTGGAGCAAGGAGCGTGGACAATCGACGGCTGCGGCCTACGTCCCGCTGAGCTTTGCGCCGGGAGAAGCCTATCAGTTAGACTGGAGCCATGAGGTCGTCCCGCTCAATGGCGTGACGGTGATTGTGAAGGCCGCCCATGTCCGGCTCTGCCACAGCCGGATGCTATTCGTGCGGTGCTACCCGCGCGAGACACAGGAGATGGTGTTCGACGCTCACGACCGGGCGTTCGCCTTGTTCAAGGGAACCTGCGTGCGCGGCATCTACGACAACATGAAGACAGCCGTGGAGACGATCTTCATCGGCAAGGGTCGTCTCTACAATCGCCGCTTCATGCAGATGTGCAGCCATTACCTCGTCGATCCGGTAGCCTGCACGCCGGCGTCGGGCTGGGAGAAGGGCCAGGTCGAGAACCAGGTTGGGCTTGTGCGCGAACGCTTCTTCACGCCACGGCTGCGGTTCAAGAACCTCGACGAGTTAAACGTCTGGCTGCTGGACAAGTGCATCGCCTACACCAAAGCGCACCGGCATCCGGAACTGATCGAGCAAACGGTCTGGCAGGTGTTCGAAGCCGAGCGACCGATGCTCGTTCCCTATGCCGGCCGGTTCGACGGATTCCACGCTGTGCCGGCATCGGTCTCGAAGACCTGTCTGGTGCGCTTCGACAACAATAAATACTCTGTTACGGCCAGCGCTGTCGGGCGGCCTGTCGAGGTTCACCACTGCGACATCGTCGAGAGTGGCAACGACAGTTGGCGCTTCAAAAGCCGCGACGACGATCAAGCCGCCCGCGCTCGCCTCGTCTTCGCAACCCCGGCCAGCTCCGACGAGGCGAGCGCTGCCCTCAAAACCCGCCGCTCAAAGGGGTCAAAATTGGACGCCGATACGGGGTCAAATTTGAACGCCGATTGACACGCTTGAGCTTCAAAAAGGGCCTGCGGCCAAAGGATCGAAATGCGGCGAGTGAAGCGGGGCGAACGGAGAACATCGTGGGTCTCCCGTGTTGCACGGAGCAGACGGTACTGGGCGTAACCCATTGTAACAGCTTGTACTGGACGTAATGGGCGAAATGGCCCATGTCGACCCCGATTTGGGACCGGAACAGACGGCGTACCGCCGGAAATGCCTATTTTTAAAGGGTTTCTTGCACTTCGGCGCTGGCGATCCCGGGAAGACTCGAACTTCCGACCTACGGTTTAGGAAACCGTCGCTCTATCCGGCTGAGCTACGGGACCATTGCGCGACCGGCAAGCAGGCGCCAGCCGGAGGCCGGTTCATAGCAGGCGGAGACGCGGCTCGCTACCCCTACCGAACACGGTGGCGCGCGGACAGAGGCGTCGAACGCAAGACCCGTGAACCAAGCCAGGCAGATTGTTTCGCTGGCTGTGCGATTGCTCACATTTCTACGCAAAATCATGCAAGATCAAAAGCATTAAATACACAACAACTGGCCGCTATTGATCGCCCTCTGTCGGGCCGGTTAAGTGCCCAAGCAGAACAACGACAACTCGCCGGCTATAGCTCTCGGAATTTCCGTCGAAAGTCTCCATCATGAGATGGAGACTAGAACGGCATCGAAAGGCCGCAGCACGAATATTTTCGTTACGAATGCCAAAGACTCTTCTTTGTTGCGCATCTTCAACAAGTTGATTTCATGCATAAGATGAGCGCCCCGCTTCCCATATTCGCCTGCACGCTTAGAAAAGCAAGGCTTTTACCAATGCAATCCGCTCGAGATATCTTCCTTAGTGGCGACACGTGGTCGAGTCGTGTTGCGCGGCTGATGATCGGCTTACTAATCGAGAAAGCTATTGAAGGCGATCGCATCACTTATGGCAAGATGGCACAGCTACTACAAAAACGTCACCGAGTGCCCGCTGCCCATGCGGCATGTTATGGGCGGCCAGCTGGCATAATCGGCGACGTTCTACTTGCCCTCTCTAATGAATGGGGCGAAGCCATTCCCCCATTGAACGCGATACTGGTAAATCAACAAACGAAAGTTTCGGGCAGCGGCGCCAACTATTATCTCCAACGTTTCAGGCCAGGCATCCGACTTACGCCCCTTCAACGCCACGAACTTGCCGAGGATGCAATTGATGCAGTCTTTGACTATCCGAAGCTCAGGCAAATTGCGGATCATTTTAATATCCCGCTACGGCGAGCAGATCCCGATGGGAATTTTTCTGGACCAATAGAGCCGCCAATTAACATCCCCCGAAGGACTGGCGGAGAAGGGGAAGCCCACAAGTCGCTGAAATATTGGGTAATGCACAACCCAAAGGTCTTTCGGAAATACGGACACTTCCGTATCGGACGTACCGAGTTTAGAACCGAATCTGGTGACGAGATCGACGTATTATTCGAGAATGATAGGTCGTGGCTGGGCGTTGAGGTTAAAGCAAGCAACAACGAAGCGGAGATGTGGCGGGGCATGTTTCAGTGCATCAAATATCGCGCCTTGATGCGAGCAATGTGCTCTCAGAGGAACCAAGCGCGCGTGATCCAATCCATTCTTGTCGTTGAATTTCATCCCACCAATAAAATAAAACAACTCGCAAAGCGACTCAATGTGCAGTGGATTAATGTTGCTCGGTTTAGATGATACTTGGCTGCCCTGACATGGCCACTGCAGTTTCGTGCGCAACGCTCAGGGCCGAATTGTCATCGTACGGCTTCAACTTTGTCGAGTGCCTCACTTACCACCATGATGCCTTACCAATCGAGACCTCCATTAGGGCCGAGGATTAGTTTGTTGGCCATATTTGCAGTCGGCAATCGCGACACGTGATTTATCCCGCGCTCTATCAGGATGCGCGCGGGATTGCTAACCGCGAATACACCTCTCGATCGAGGGAAGAACTGCCCGTGCTTATGATACGCCGCCCAGCATCTTCTTGCCGACCTTCTTAATCGTCTTAATGACTTTGCCGCCGATCAGTGCACCCGCGATCGCAATTGCAGTGGGGGTATCTGCCTTCATCAATGCCAGCACTCCAACAGAGGAGACGAAGAGAGTTGACTTAGCAGCGCTCGTCAGCAAGCCATCGTGCTCTTTATCCCACCAATGCTGAATGTCGTCCTTGAAGGTCTTTACCGATTGGACGACATCTTTCTCCGGGGCTTTGCCTTTATTGAAGGCCATCACCAACTCACGGATTCTCTCCAGTTCGGCTTTCATCCGTTCGAGGTCAGAAGTATCCGCCGCAATTTTAGCTCTTGCATCTTCCGAGTTCGGGCGATCGTCACCTAGCTTATCCAGCTTTTCGTCAATTTGCAGGATGAGGCCAGAGATCGCGAGCTTGATTTCCTTCTCGCTTGCCTCGACGGCCTTGCCTACGGTGGTGCGGGCACGGCTGGATCGGGCTTTGGAAGGCTTCACTTGACGGCTTAGCTTTTCTCTCAGGTCTTCGATTTCAAAGATTTGGATGCGCTTATCGAAACCTCTCGCGGCAACGATATTTGAGAACTGGCCGGAAACAACTATCCAGTATTCGTCTAGGCTGAGCTTGGTATTTTTGAGTGCGTCCGTTGCTCGTTCGAGGGCGGCACGAATGTTCTCAAAGTTGAGCCGCACCTCAAAGTCGATTGCGATGGTATGTAGGCGTCCTGCCTCTTTCCGGCGAGCCACAAGATCCGCTCGATGTGAGGGCGACATCAACGGCCCCATGGTAATGTCGTATCCGCGGCCGTAGAGCAAATGCCCCACCTCCTGCTGCAGGGCTTTGTCCGGCTGCTTTGTTCGTTTTTTTGTCCGTTTCATTGGCTTCCCCACGTCTCAAATACACACGCAGAAACAGCGGGTTGCAACCAGATTTAATATCCCCGCAATTCACAGATGGCACCCAGGCGAATCGGGTTACTCTTCAGCGTCCTGATCAGGGGATTCGGCATGGCCTTGGTCGTTCAGCAGATCATCCAACTCCTTAACGCAATTGGATTTTCGGCGTACGGGCTCGGATACCTGATAGAGGCTCTCTCGCAAGTCCCGTGGGGAGCCGTGATCGACTGGCTTCATGCCACTCCGGCGGTGACACCGCAGCTCAGTCTCGGAAATGAGGCGGTATACGCGCAATTCCAACAGCTCATGGACACTCAGTTTCAGATCGGCGAACTGAAACGCCTTATCTTGACCATGCCCGCGCTACCAAGCGAAGGATTTTAGCGACTCGCGCAACACGCGCCCGAACGAATCTTCCCGCCATCGCCAAGCGCTCTTACCGCCTGATGCGGCTGCCCCCGAATGCGCCTATTCGCCCCGGGAAATCAAATAGAACGTATTGCTCTCGTCGTTGAAGCCGATGACAGCAGTCGGAGCCTGCGCGGTGAGACTGAGGGTCAGCGCATTGCCGGGGACCCGGGACAGCACAACCCCGTTGCTTGTGAGCGGAGCCAGACAGATCGACACAGTTTCCTTGGGTGTGAAATTCACCGTCTCGTTGAAGGGCACCGTCACGGCATTGAGCGGTGCGAGCATGGGATTACCACCGATTGTCGCCTGCTGCGCCAGACCGAAGGCAAACGGACCTTGCCGCCCGTTCACCACCTTGCAGACCTCACCGAGGTTGGCCGGCTCTCCCTCGAGCCCACCCTCGTTGAAGATGTACACCCATCCGGGCTGTGCCGGAGCTTCCGAGATCTGCACGATCGTCTCACCGGGCTGCAGCGGCGTCTCGGTTGCATAGATGGAGCAGGCCTCGGTCCAAGTGACCTGGTTGACCTCCAGCGGCTGGAATTGCACCCACGCGACCGGCAGGTGCGCCGGGAGACTGGACACGACGCTCTTCACCAGCGTGAGCCCCATATCCATTTCATGGATCCGGCGCAGCGCCTGAGGATCGATCCGCATGGTCAATTCATACTGCACGGCGTGCTCCCGCGGGTTTGAAATGCATCACGTTCTGAAATGGAGATTGTCCGCGCAACGCATCGGCTCATTCATGAATGGATGGGAGTGTCCAGCGCCGCGCCCGGCCGTCAAGACGCCTCGCGGGTTGAAAGGTCTCACAGGGCGCAAACCCACGAGATTCAGAGCACCGAAGGTCCAGAAACGCCGTTTTGTCCGGCCGAGCCACGGGACCGTTGCGCCCGCGCATGGCTCGCATCTTGCTAGGGATCTTGCCGACCCCGATCCATGGCACCATCCGACAGGCGCTCAGCAGGTATCACACCATGTTCTTCCGCGGCATCCTCCTCCGTATCGCAATCGCTCTTCCGATCCTGACAATCGTCGCCACGGCGCATGCGGCCGAACCGAAAATGAAGGTCATCCTGCTGGGCACAGCCGGACCCGAGTATTTCCCGGACCGGCTGGGGATATCGACGCTGATCGAGGCGAACGGCGAGAAGCTGCTGTTCGACGTCGGCCGCGGCACCAACCAGCGGCTCTATCAAAGCCTGGTCAACCCCAAGGATATTTCAAGAATCTTCCTGACCCATCTCCACAGCGACCATATCGAAGGATTGCCCGATCTCTGGATGACTCCGTGGTTTCTGCTGGGGCGCGACCATGGCCTGGAGCTGTGGGGCCCGGACGGCACGGCGCAGATGGTGGACGGCATGCGCGCAATGTTTGGCCACGACCTCGCGGCGCGGGTCAATCAATTCAACCCCATCGTTACCCTGGCGATCCAGACCCACGTGGTGGGCGACGGCGTGGTGTTCGACAACAACGGCGTCAAGGTCACCGCCTTCACCGTCGAACACGCCGACGGCAACCCCGCGTTCGGATACAAGATAGAGAGCAATGGACATGCGGTCGTGCTGTCCGGCGACACCACGCTGAGCGAGAACGTGATCAAGCAAGGCGCTGGCGCCGACCTGATCGTGCATAACGTCATCGCGTTCAGCGAACGTCTCAGCGCGATGCCGGAAATGAAGGGCGTGCTGGCCAAATTGACGACGCCGGAGCAGGCCGCCGAGGTCTTCAAACGGGCGAAACCGAAACTCGCCGTCTATTCCCACATCGTCACCAAGGAATTGCAGGGCAAAGCAGGCGAGGACGAGATCATCACCCGCACGCGAGCCGCGGGATATGCCGGCCCCCTGCTGATGGGCCTCGACCGCATGAGCTTCGAAATCGCGGACGAGGTGACGACGCTGGCGCCGCCATCCCTCGATCGCCTGCCGAACCTTGACAGCAAGGGGCAGATATTTCCATAGCATCCGAGCCGGCCCCGGCTTCACCGGGCGAGCCCGGTAGGCGCTAAGATTCCCCTTTTTGTTTGCCGAAGCGGCTCAACATTTTCTGTGTCATCGCCCGGTTCAACCGGGCGATCCAGTAGGCCATAAGGCTGATGGGTAGGGCGATGACGTCAAAAGCGGCGGGTTTCAGCCCACATTCGTCAGTTCATCGATCACACCATGCACACCGGGAGTACTGGATCGTCCGGTTGAACCCTACGATATGCACACATCTCATCGGAGCGTTTTCACAGGGCCCCAAAAGTTGAGCCTTTTCAAGCTTTGCACTCGAAGCCTGTTACTAGATTTTGCCGAAGCATGGGGTCAGCTAAGTGTTTGATGCAGAGTCTGTTTTTGAGATGTGTGAATCTTGTAGGGTTGAACCGGACGATGACACTGAGAATGGCGAGACGCTTCAATTCATAGCGCCGATAAGGCAAAACCCAGCGACAACTCGGAGTCCCCGCGGCCTTTTTCCCGTCGCCTTCATGGGGGCCGCAGGCACGTTGACGGGAATCGTCATCGCGCGCCCGCTCGAAATCGGCCTGGTGAATTTCGACCCCCGGAGCGGCTCGGTGCCGGCCACGATCATGCGTTATCTGCTCTCGGTCGCCCTGGCACTGGCAACGCTGAAGATCCTGGGAATGACGTTCAGCGCGATCGCGGATACTTATTCGATGACGGGTTATCTGCTGCAGTATCTGCGCTATGTCGCGGTCGGCGTTGTCAGCCTGTTTGTGGCGCCGCTGATCTTCACGCGGACGGGGCTCGCCAAGACCGACAGCAGGGCTGCGACTCGGCTTTCCGCCAGCACCTAGGCAGACATTGTCGAGCCGAGGCACGGTCCTTGCACAGATTCATTCGTGGTCGCCGTCATGCACCGCTGAATTCGATCGATGGCATTTGAACAATTCCAGGCAGGCAATTTCCAGCTTTCCAAAACGATGGGGAAAGCTGTATTCGAGGGATGACGCGCATGGAGAAATGGACAAAATCCACTCGCTGCCTTCAACCGATCCCGCATTGAGTAATCGAATTGACTGTGATGTTTCCACGCGTGCTGATCCTCTCTGTCATCGGGCTGACATCGACGGCCGCGAACGCGCAGTGGTGGTCGTTCGCGCCCCGGGATTATGAAGAGTGCGCCAAACGCGCCGAAACGATCAACAACGCCGACGAGCGCAGGTCGCTGATCTCCGCATGCGACAGCAAGTTCGTCGGACGGCGCAAGCCCGGCGGCGGCTATAGCTATTTCGACTTCATGCAGAACCGCAGCTTCGATATCGCGGGTCCCAATCCGACGCCCGACGAGCTCAGAAAATTCGACGAGGAATATATCGGTTACCTGGACCGCCAGCGGCGCGCCGCCATCGCGGCGGCGCTGCTGGCAAAACAGCGCGAGCAGGCGCTGGCGGATTTCAACATGCAGGCGCCGCCGAAGCGCACCGATCCGATCAGGCTGGCATCCACCGATGCGCAGCGTCCCCTGGCGAAACGGAAGACAGCAAAGCCGAAGGCCGCGACCTGCGGAGAGGAAACACTGTCGTGCACCTGGTCGAAATTATCGACCGGAGTGAAGAATTTCTTCAGCGTGGCAAAGCCGGTGGGCGGCACCAGAAGTTAACGAAAGCTCTCGTTCGACGGGTCTGATCGCGACACGGTACCCCTCCTTTGTCGTTGCCGGGCTTGTCCTCAGCGACTTCGGCTTCGCCGAAGTCGCGGAAACAACCCCGATCAGGGACGCACTGCGCCCCTAAGCGAGATCACCGGGACAAGCCCGGTGATGACGATAGTGGGTGGAGCGTTTTTGTCTAAGTTGCCGGTCGCGTGTTCTGGACGAATGTCAGATAACGGCCGCCGGTATCCGCAGCCACGGCACCGCGGCGGACGAGATGGTGGATGCAATTCACCGCGAGGTCGAACGAGCCGTAGCAATAATGCGCGACGATGGCGAGATGCTTGAGCTGTTCGCTACTCATCGCATCGGGCTTGGTGAAATCGCGGACATACACCGCATCGGCCTCGACCAGCTGATTGAAGGCGGCCGCCGGATGCGGCGGCGTCATCGGCAGGATCATCTTCCTGTTGATGGCGGCGAAGGTATGGGGAACGAAACCGAGGCCACGCAGCGCGAGATCGATCTCGCCGAACACCGGCTGATTGCGATACAGCGGAATGAAGGAGACTTCGGTCTGAACAGCCACCGCTTGTGCGAGCCGGCCACGGCCGTGCTCGAACACTGACAGCTCCGAGCCCTGGATGTCGATCTTCAGGAAATCCATTGCCTGGATCTCGGCGATGTCGTCCAGCCGGCGGGTGTCCAGCGCGATCTCGCGCACCACCTGGCCCAGTTCCGAGAACTGCGGGAAATGCATCAGGGCCACGGGATCCGGCTGCAGCAGGCTGGCGAACCCCATGCCGCGGCAGAGCCGGAGCGTTTGACGACCACCATCGCCCACGGCGAAAGGCAGATAGGTTTCGAGATCGCTCTTGCTGGCATTCAGGGGATTGAGCACATCCGGAAACGGATCGAAGCCGGTCAGACGGCACAGCCGCCGCTGCAGCAGCGCCTTGTAGGGCGGATCGCCATCGATGGGATTGGCGCCGACATCGACCACAGCGGTGAGCCGCTCGGGTTGCAGAAAATCGGTCAGTTCGCCGGGGGAGCGTTGCATCGTCGATCAGAAGCTCATGGTCGGATCGTGCCTGAACGATCAAGTCAAAGACATCTGAGCTTCCAGCACTTTTGCAGGCTGTGCGCAACCTAGCCGCCGCGGCGCCGCCAGCGAAGGCCCCGGCGGGCCGTCGCCGTGCGGCAAAATGACCTCTCTTCGCCCGAGGTCAGTGCGTCGCGTCTGACAGCAGGTGAGACGGATGGCGCGCATCACCGCGCCGGTTCTGCGGGCGGACATACATGATGATCGCCTCCGGCCGCTGCGCCTTGGCTTTCAGCGCGGCGACAAGCGCATCCTCGGCATCCACCATGATGCGATCCGCCTTGCCGTGGAGCTTGTACCCGATCGTGAAATGCACCGGTCACCTCCTATGCCTGGCAGCGAGGGCCGAAGCACCGCACCGCCGCTACATCTTAGCCCATTTGCTGTCGCTCGGCACCATCGCGGCTTTCTTCTTCCCGGCAGCATCATACTGCTTGAGGAAGGCCAGCAGATCCTCGACCTGCTTGGGATCCTTCACGCCTGCAAAAGCCATCTTGGTGCCGGGAACTTTGGCTTTGGGATCCTTGATGTATTCGCGGAACGTGGCCTCGTCCCAGGTGAGACCGGAATTCTTGTTCGCGGCCGAATAGCTGTAGCCCTCGGCGCTGCCGGCCTTGCGCCCGATAACGCCATTGAGCTCCGGCCCGATGGCGTTCTTCGCCGTTTCCCCGATCTGATGACACGCCTTGCACTGCGCGAAGGTCTTCTCTCCGGCGGCGGCATCCTGAGCGACCGCCGGAACGGCGGCGGCAAGCAATCCGGCTCCGACCCCGGCAACAAGCACGGCAACAGACATTCGCATCCAACGTCCTCCAAGACAGTTTTCACAAGACAGTTTTCACAAGACGGTTTCAGAACCTTGCGGGTGCCAGGCCCTTCGCCGTTTCGATAGAATGGAAACGGAAAAGGCCCTGGATTCTTGCTGTGACGCGCTTTTTCCGCGCAAACGCTTCGCGTTTGTCGCGGGGAACCGGTATCCACTTCGCTCGAAAACGCTCTAACCGAGAGAATTGATGATCTCCCGGTAGGCGGCTTCCGGGAACGCTTTCAACGTGCGTGTTCGAATATTCCCGAGCATGCCGAGTTGCAGATTGAAGCGCGCGGCCACGGCATCGTCCGGGGCCTCGTAGATCGCAACGATGTCATAATCCCCCATGGTCAGGAAAAAGGCTTTGAATTCGCCGTCCATCTCCTTGAGCGCCTTCTTCGCGGTATCCAGCCGCTTCGGCGAATCCTTCACGCCTTTCATTCCCTGCTCGGTCCAGTTCGCAAGCATGATGTAGGTGGTCATGGCGGATCTCCCTCGCATGAGCCCCCATTGTTCAATCGACCCCTTGTTCAGTCGACCCCAGACCGGCCCGGAACCTCCGCCAAGCTACCTCTCTCAAATCCTCTCACTTCGCTGGAAAACGCTCTGCTCTAGTGTCCGGTTCCAAAAAATGTGAGCCGGCTGAACAGCGTGTATTCCGATTCGAAGACCATCAGGGCGGTGAACACCAGCACGAACACCGGCGGCAGCAGGATGGCGTACATCATGGCGAGCCGCTCCCACGCCATGTGCATGAACACGGCGACGATCAGGCCGGCCTTCAGCACCATGAACAGCAGGATCAGCGCCCAGCGCAGATAGCCGTGAACGTGGAAGTAATCGACGGCGTAGGAACAGGCGCTGAGAATGAACAGCCATCCCCAGACCACGAGATAGAGCTTGATCGGATGCTGCTGCCCTTCCGCATGCGACGCGGCGGGGGCGGCGGCGTGGGTACCGGGCGATGCGCCATGCAGTGTCACTTCAGCCATGTTGTCCTCACCACAGATAGAAGAAGGCAAAGATGAAAACCCACACCAAATCGACGAAGTGCCAATAGAGACCGGTGATTTCGACGATCTCGTAATGTCCCTTGCGGCTGGTGAAAAAGCCGCGCTTCTCGGTTTCGAAATCGCCGCGCCAGACCTTTCGCGCGATGATCAGCAGGAAAATCACGCCGATGGTCACATGGGTGCCGTGGAAACCCGTGATCATGAAGAAGCAGGCGCCGAACTGCTCCGCGCCCCACGGATTGCCCCAGGGCCGCACGCCTTCCATGATCAGCTTGGTCCATTCGAACGCCTGCATGCCGACGAAAGTGGCGCCGAAGGCCGCCGTCAGCAGCATCAGGATGGCGGTCTTCTTGCGGTCGCGGCGATAGCCGTAATTCACCGCCATCGCCATGGTGCCGCTGCTGCTGATCAGCACGAAGGTCATGATCGCAATCAGGATCAGCGGGACGTTCTGACCGCCGATGTGCAGCGCGAACACCTCGCTGGGGTTGGGCCAGGGCACCGTGGTGGACGAGCGCGCCGTCATGTACGACAGCAGGAAGCAGCCGAAGATGAAGGTGTCGCTGAGCAGGAATATCCACATCATGGCCTTCCCCCAGGAGACGTTCTTGAACGCCCGCTGGTCGGAGCCCCAGTCGGTGGCGAAGCTGCGCCAGCCGGTCGGTGCGGTGCCTTGAGCCTGATGATGTCCGAGCGTGGTCTCTGCCATGTGAACCTCTAAAGCGAACCTCTAAAGTGCGCCGCTCAATCGAATGCCTCGCGTATCCCTCAGGTGATCAGTTGACGACAGATGTCGACGAAGGCGGCCACGCCCCCGGTCAACACAGCGAGCAGGATCAGCCAGATCAGCAACAGGAAATGCCAGTACGTGGCGCACAGCTCGGTGCCGAGCTTGAGCGGCGCCGCAGTAGAGCTGCGCCACGCTCTTGAAGTGGTCCGCCACAGCGCCACCAGGCCGCCGAGCAGATGCAGGCCGTGCACCGCGGTGATCAGATAGAAGAAGGCGTTGGCGGGATTGGATTGCAGCACAAATCCCGCGGAGATCAGTTGCTGCCACGCCAGCAACTGGCCTATCAGAAAAATGATGGCGGAGACGCCGGCGGCGAGCAGGCCGGTCAGCATGCTGTCGCGGTCGTCCCGGCGGGCGGCGAAGACGGCCCACTGCAGCATGGCGCTGCTCAGCACCAGCACACCGGTGTTGAACCAGAGCAGCGGCGGAACGGGCATCGGCCGCCAGTCGAGCAGCGCCATGCGCATCGAATAGGCGCTGAGCACCAGCGCGAACAGCGCGCCGGCAACGGCGAGGAAAACCCCCAACCCGACCTTGGCCGTCGGCGGCAGCGCTTCGCGGCCGTCGGGAAAGTCGCCGATCACACCTTCCTCGAGCCAAGGCTTGGACATCAGGCGCTGGTGCGACAGCCACCATCCCGCCACCGCCGCCAGCCCAACCATGAAGACGACGACAATGGTCACGATGGGTTTCCCTGCTCGCTCCAGCGGATCGATGGCTGGTTCTGCGGCACATAGTCGTGGTTGGAGCCGGGCACGCTGTAGTCGTAGGCCCAGCGATAGACCACCGGCAGTTCCTTGCCGAAATTGCCGTGGGTGGGCGGCGTCTCCGCGGTCTGCCACTCCAGCGTGGTCGCCTTCCACGGATTGCCGCCGGCCTCCTTGCCGTGCCGCAGGCTCCAGATCAGATTGAACAGAAACACCATCTGGGCGAAGCCGACGATCAGCGCCATCACGCTGATGAAGGCGTTCAGGTCATGGGCCGACGCCGGCACGAACGCGGTCTCGCCGATGTCGTGATAGCGGCGCGGCATCCCGAGCAGGCCGAGATAATGCATCGGGAAGAAGATCAAATAGGCGCCGAGGAAGGTGACCCAGAAGTGGAATTGCCCGAGACCCTCGTTGAGCATCCGCCCGGTCATTTTCGGATACCAGTGATAGATCGCACCCAGCACCACCATGATCGGGGCGACGCCCATCACCATGTGGAAGTGAGCGACCACGAACATGGTGTCGGACAACGGCACGTCCACCACCACGTTTCCAAGGAACAGCCCGGTGAGGCCGCCGTTCAGGAAGGTGACGATGAACGCCAGCGCGAACAGCATCGGAATGGTGAGGTGGATGTCGCCGCGCCACAGCGTCAGCACCCAGTTGTAGACCTTGATCGCGGTCGGGATCGCGATGATGAGGGTGGTGGTGGCGAAGAAGAAGCCGAAGCCGGGATGCATGCCGCTGACATACATGTGGTGCGCCCACACCACGAAGGAGAGCGCGCCGATCCCCACGATGGCCCAGACCATCATCCGGTAACCGAAGATGTTCTTGCGGGCGTGGGTGCTGATCAGGTCGGAGACGATGCCGAAGGCGGGCAGCGCCACGATATACACCTCGGGATGGCCGAAAAACCAGAACAAATGCTGGAACAGCAGCGGACTGCCGCCGCCGTACTTGGTCTGCTGGCCCATCTCCACCAGCGCCGGCATGAAGAAACTGGTGCCGAGCACGCGGTCGAGCAGCATCATGATCGACGCTACGAACAATGCGGGGAAGGCCAGCAGCGCCATCACGGTGGCGGTGAAGATGCCCCACACCGTCAGCGGCATCCGCATCAAGGTCATGCCGCGGGTGCGGCCCTGCAGCACCGTCACCACGTAGTTCAGGCCGCCCATGGTGAAGCCGATGATGAACAAGATCAGCGATACCAGCATCAGGATGATGCCGGCCTCCTGCCCCGGGGTGCCGGACAGAATGGCCTGCGGCGGATACAGCGTCCAGCCGGCGCCGGTGGGCCCGCCGGGCACGAAGAAGGTCGATGCCAGCACCACCACCGCGAGCAGGTAGATCCAGTAGCTGAGCATGTTGACGTAGGGGAACACCATGTCCCGCGCGCCGACCATCAGCGGGATCAGGTAATTGCCGAAGCCGCCGAGAAACAGCGCGGTGAGCAGGTAAACCACCATGATCATGCCGTGCATGGTGATGAACTGCAGGTACTGGCTGGCGTCGATGAAGGAGAAGGTGCCGGGGAAGCCGAGCTGCAGCCGCATCAGCCACGACAGCACCAGCGCCACGAGGCCAATGGCCAGTGCCGTGCACGAATACTGGATGGCGATGACCTTGGCGTCCTGGGAGAAGACGTACTTTGTCCACCAGCTGTGCGGATGATAGAGATCGGCCTCCGGCACTTCGGCCGGCGGGATAACGCCTACGAAATCAGAGGGGACATCCACCATCGCATTGCTCCTCGGCCTTTTCGGCTCAGGCACGTTTCCTTTGAGCAAGCTTCCGGTCTTAAGTCAGAAGACTTGCGCCAGAAGTCTCGCTCCCACTCAACCGTGTGCCGCCTTCCGATGCTGTGTCTGGAAAGCGTTACGCGTTAGTTGTCGTCGGCAGCCGCCTTCTTGATCGGGCGCTGACCCGATAATTCGGCGAACGTCGGCTGCTGCTCGAGCCACGCGTGATAGTCGCGCTGCTCCTGAACGATGACCGAGCTGCGCATCTGCGCGTGCGCGAGGCCGCAAAGCTCGGCGCACAGAACTTCAAACGTCCCGGTTCGGGTCGGGGTGATCCAGAAGTAGGTGACCGATCCCGGCACCATGTCCATCTTGGCGCGGAACTCCGGCACGTAGAAATCGTGCAGCACATCGATCGAGCGCAACAGCACCTTGATCGGCTTGCCGATCGGCAGATGCAGCTCGCCGCCGTCGATCACCACATCATCCTTGCCATTGGGATCGTCGGGATTGAGCCCCAGCGGATTCTCCGCGCTGACGTTGCGCGCACTGGTGGTGCCGAGCTTGCCGTCCTTGCCGGGAAGCCGGTAGCTCCAGCGCCACTGCTGGCCCATGACCTCGACGTCGGTGGCTTCGGCCGGCACCGTGACGAACTGGTGCCAGACAATCAGGCCGGGTGCCAGCATGGCCGCGACGCCGATGGCGGTTCCGATCGTCAGCCAGGATTCCAGTTTGGTGTTTTCAGGCTCATAATGCGCCTTCTGGCCTTCCTTGTGCCGGAACCGCCAGACGCAATAGGCCATGAAGCCGACCACCGCGACAAACACCACGCCGGTGATCCAGAACGTAATGATGATGGTGTGATCGATATACTGCCAATTCGAGGCAATCGGCGTCCACCACCACGGGCTCAGGAAGTGGAACACTACTGAACCAACAGCAACCACAAGCAACAAAATAGCAACGGGCATCCCTCGTTCATCCTTGCCTGTCGAGGCTTCGGACGAGAACTAAGAAGGGCTTGGCCTCAATATTTGCATCGATGGTGGATGTTGCTCACCATCGGTGTGTCTCCTGCCACGCCCATTCCAACGGTCGCGACGTCAAGTTCATAGAGCACACGTTAACGACCGTCATTCTCTCCGAGCAGACTCACCGAGTTTCGGGCCTTGGCTTAAGATGTTCCGTGAACACCTTGGTTGTCAATAGATCGACACCTCGCGTGCTTCACGGGAGCAATGCGCCGCCACAGCGAGAGCGCATCGCCGATTTTTTTGTGCAGTTGCACAATGGACGGCGAGAGGCGAGATCAGCGCGGCGAGTGACCGCGACCACAAATCACGCTAAGCTCGCCACGAAGGTCGTGACGATAGTGTCCGGCGGCTCTTGCTCAATTGGTCTGCCGTGCGCGTTGCGGTTCCTCGCACCTGCTGCGACCTGAGAAGGGCTGCGCCCAATGATCATAGAGACTTCCGACAACGCCTCGCCAATCGCGGCACACGTGTCCGATGCCGATGCACCGATCGTGATCCGCAACATCACCACCGCCGACCTGCGCGATGCGCTGCGTCTCGGCTGGGAGGATTTCAAGGCGATCCCGAGTCACGCCGTGATGCTGTGCGTGATCTATCCGGTGCTCGGCCTCGCGCTGGCGCGGCTGGTGCTGGGCTATTCGGTGCTGCCGCTGCTGTTTCCGCTGGCGGCCGGTTTTGCGTTGATCGGTCCATTCGCGGCGCTCGGCCTCTATGAGCTCAGCCGCCGCCGTGAGCGCGGCGAAGAGCCCTCGGCCTGGGACGCCTTCCGTGTGCTGCGCTCGCCATCGTTCGGCGCCATGCTCGGGCTCGGCACCATCCTGCTCGCGCTGTTCGTGGTCTGGGTCGCCGCGGCGAACGCAATCTATGTCGCGACCTTCGGCCACCAGGCGGCGGCGAGCATGCCGGATTTCATCAGCCGCATCTTCACCAGCACTGAAGGGCGCATGCTGATCGTGGTGGGATGCGGGGTCGGCTTCCTGTTTGCGGTGCTGGCGCTCTGCATCAGCGTCGTCTCATTCCCGTTGATGCTGGACCGGCACGCCAGCGCCACCGACGCGATCCTGACCTCGCTCAAGGCGGTGATGATCAATCCGTTCAACATCGCGGTATGGGGCCTGTTCGTGGCGGCGCTGCTGGTGATCGGCTCGGTGCCGTTCTTCCTCGGCCTCGCCGTGGTGCTGCCGGTGCTGGGCCATGCCACCTGGCATCTCTACCGCAAGATGATCGTCTGACTGCGCAGACAGGCGAGAAAACAGGCGGCCGGGATCGTGCGAGGCCAACCCGCTCCCGGCCGATCAGCATTTTTAGACATGACATCGAACAGATCGTGACGATGGGATCATCGCATCCGGGCTAGTGTCCCGAATCCGAAGTTCGCATCACTCAACCGCACCTTCGGAGCGAACTTCGGATTCGATAAGGACACTAGCAACTTTATGATTCTAGTGTGCTTTATGAATGCGAAGTTCGTGAAAGCGGTTGCCGTGAAATCGCACGAACTTCGCATTCAGCACACTGACGGGCGGCTTGCGGATGGTTATTTCAGAATTATGTCACAGAGCCCGGTGCAAGGCCTGGGCGCGAACACTTTCTCAACCTTGCGGGCTTTTGAAAAGCCTGCGATGGCATAAGATGGGCGCACCCAAATTGTGCCTTTTTTTGGGGAACTAGTTCAGGGCTGCTGCGGTTGTCAGCGGATTGTTTGAAGGATGCAAACCTCAATGATTGAGCACTTTTTTACCCGCCGCCGTCTCCAGGCGGGCGCCGTGTACGCCGTGATTTCATCGCTGTCCGTGATTTCGCTGTCTCTCGCACCGTCGATCGCGCTCGCGCAGGCCGCGCCGTTCGCAGGTCTTGCAGGGGTGTGGAGCGGCACCGGTTCGATCTCGCTGGCCAGCGGCGCCAAGGAGCGCATCAAGTGCCGCGCCACTTATTCCGTCGGCGACAATGGCAACGGGCTGCAGCAGACGCTGCGCTGCGCCAGCGACAGCTACAAGTTCGAGCTCGCGAGCAATGTCCGCAATTCCAATGGCAAGATTTCCGGCAGTTGGTCCGAGACCAGCCGAGGTGTCGGCGGCGATCTGGAAGGCCGCGCCCAGGCAGGGCTGTTTCAGGTCGTGGTGTCGTCGCCGGCCTTCACCGCCAATCTGAACCTGAGCACCCACGGTAACAGCCAGACGGTCAAGATCACCTCCCAGGGCAGCGAGTTCTCCGGTGTGACGATCACGCTGACTCGGTCCTGACGCGCAGCCTGATCCCTGGACATTCAAAAAACTCCGCTTGTTGCCAAGCGGAGTTTTTATCTTTTTATGACCATCCGGCATCTCTGCGGTCAGTTGATCCGCTGCCCCGTGATCTGCCAAGGCCCCGGATTGAGGACAAGGCGCGTCGGCTTGCCCGTCGCATCGCGCAAGAAGGCAAGGCGGGTGTGGTCGCCGCCATCCACGAAGAACTCGTTACTCGACATCGGGGCGACCGTGATTGCTGCACCTTTCTCAAAATCCAGCACCGGCAGGTCGCCGCTTACCTCGACGAGGAGCCTGCCGTCCCTGACGGTGACGTCGAGGTCGGCTCCAACCCCTGCCACCCGGACCTGAGCGCGGACGATCGACATATCGATTGGATGTTCCACCCCCTTGCGCACGACCTTCAGGCGGACGCTGGTGTTGACCGGCCCGCGCATCTTCTTGATCGCCTGATCGAGGGTGAGGCCCTGAAGCGGCTCATCGTCGAGGTGCGTGATGATGTCGTTGGCCATGATGCCGGCCCTGGCGGCGGGCATGCCGCGGATCGGAGACACCACTTTGACCTGGCGATTCTCGATGGCGAGATTGATGCCGAGACCGCCGAACCCGTGAACGTCGCCGTTCGGCGCCTGTTTGTTGCGCGAACTTGTCGAGGAGAACGCATAAGTTCCCGCATAGGCAGCGAGTGTGGCCGCGTCGATCCTCACGGGTGCCGTCACACCGTGCTCGGGAACATGGAAGGCGCCGTAGGTGAGATGGCGAAACATGCCTTGGAAGGGGCCGCTCCCGCCGCGCATATGGATCATCTGCACGACAACCAGTTGCTCTGCCGGGTCGACCCAGAAATAGGTACCCGAGACGCCCATCCAGGAGAAGCTGCCAACCGATCCAGGCACAACACTCGACGTGGCGTCGCTGCGGACCGCAAAGCCTAATCCCCAGGTCGAGCCAGCCTGGGGCCCGACAAGGCCGCTGGCAAAGCCGGCGAAGCGGATGTCTGGCGGCCGTGAGTTCGTGGTCATCCGCCGCACAGTCGCTGATGAAAGGATACGGACGCCGTCGAGTTCGCCGCCATTGAGCAGCATCTGGCCGAACCGCAGATAGTCGGCCGCCGTCGACACCAGTCCACCACCGCCGGAGAAGAGTCTGGTCGGCCTGGTGACATCAGCCATCACGCTGTCCGGCGGACCGCCCCAGCCGCCGGCGGGTGGATCAACCAGGCGCGAAAGCTTGGCTTCCGGCACGAAAAAGCCGGTGTCGACCATGTTCAGCGGCTTGAACAGGCGTCTCTCCAGGAATTGATCGAACGGTTGACTGGAGGCAACCTCGATGACACGCGCGAGTACATCGTCGGCGAGACTGTAATCCCAGACCTCACCAGGCTGGTGAACAAGTGGAAGCCTGGCGAGAGCGGAGACGAAATCGGCAAGGGTGTTGTCCCGGCGGAACACGCCGGCTTGGCCATGGAAGCTTTTGAAGTAGAGCCGGCCCACCTTCGTTCCGGCGATACCGTAGTCTAGTCCGGCGGTATGGCGCAGCAGGTCTTCCACCGTCATCGGGCGCTTTTGCGGCTCAAGCGTGAGTTTGCTTTGCCCGCTTGCAGGATCGGTCGTCTCGACGGCGACCATCATGTCCCTGAGTTCGGGAAGATACTGGTGGACCGGGGCGGCGAGATCGAGCTTGCCGTCCTCCACCAGCATCATGGCGGCGACACTGGTGACCGGCTTGGTCATCGAGGCAATCCAGAAGATTGCATCATGCTGCAGCGGGATCGTCCTGGCACGGTCGTGAAAGCCGACCGCTTGCATGTAGGCAACACTGCCGTTCCGTGCGATCGCCGCAACCGCGCCGGAGAAGGCGCCGGCATCGACCTGCGTCTGCTGCCAGGCCGCGATCCGCGCCAGCCGTGATGACGAGAAGCCAAGCGCTTCCGGATCGCTCATTGGTTCGGTGGTGTAGGCGCGGGCTGCGGTGGCGAGAGTCGCGAGCCAGAGGATCGATAGTCCAGCGAGACGGCGATGCAGGGACTTCATCCGGGCGACCCTTTCCCGCTCGGCGAGAGCGATGGGCGGCGCAAAGGTCGGAGGCATCGGCCATTCGGAGAGCGGCGACCGATATGCTACAGTTCGTAACATTTGCGATATGGAAGGTCAATCAGCGGGACCGCGAAAGCGAAATCGGTCGCGGACCTAATCCGTGATGATCATCGCCCAGAACCGGCGATAGGGCGACGACGGCTTCGACACCGAGGCGACGCCGATGCGGCGCGCGCCGACCATCAGCAGGTTTTCACGATGGCCGGCACTGTCTTCCCACTGCTTCAGAGTCTCGCTGAAGGTGAGGAAGCCGGCGGCGATGTTTTCCGCGGCCAGGCGGCGGCGCAGACCGGCGACGCGGGTCTGGAACAGCCCGCCGGCGGTATGGCTGACGCTTTCGCGCGCCGCCATGGCCTGCGCCTGCTGCAGGGCCAGCGCGTTCAGGCGGCCATCGATCTGCACCGCCGTCAGGCCGTGGGCCCGGCGATAGGCGCTGACCTGGCCGGCGATGCTGTCGGCATGGGCCACGCCTGCGAACGACAGTACGGTCGCGGCGATCAGCAGCCATTTTTTCATTGCAGGGAATCCGCTCAACGATTGCGCCTTGCTATAAGGGACGGGACGACGATGGGTTTGCCTGATTAGCAGCAAACCGGCGGCTGAAAAAGCAGGCCGGATGCGGGCCCATCCTGCGACTGTCGACGGGAGCGGTAGCAATGACGGACGATCCGCACGACCTGCAGCGTTTTGTCGAGGCCCAGGCGCCGGTGTTTCAGCAGGTGCTGACGGAATTGCGCGTCGGCGCCAAGCGCACCCACTGGATGTGGTTCGTCTTCCCCCAGATCGCCGGCCTCGGCCACAGCGCCATGGCGCAGCGTTATGCCATCGCCTCGCGAGCCGAGGCGATGGCCTATCTCCAGCACGCCCTGCTCGGCCCACGGCTGCACGAATGTACGGCGCTGGTGCTCGCCGTCGACAATCGTTCCGCGCGGCAAATCCTCGGCACGCCCGACGATCTCAAGTTCCACTCGTGCATGACGCTGTTCGCTCAGGTGACGGCTGACAACGCCCCCTTCCTTGACGCTCTCGCCAAATATTTTGCCGGCGCATCCGACCAGGGAACGCTGGACAGGCTCTGAGCGACCGGGTTCCCCCCGGGTCCCTCATTGTTCCCTGCGCGTGCAGATGCGAAACCATCCCTCGCGTCGCGCGTTCAAAACCCGGCTGAAGCGAAACGGAGACTTGAGAATGCGCAATCTGGCGATGATAGCGGCCGTGGTGACAACCCTTGGCATATCCACACTCACCTTGCCGACACCGGCCGCCGCCGACTCCAGCGGATCGATCATCTCGATGCAGCAGGCGATTTACGTGGCCAACCGGATCGGTGTGATCGGGGTCAACGAAATCCAGTTCGATGACGGGCGCTGGCACATCGAAGGGCGCGACCCGGCCGGGCGCACCATCAATGTCAATGTCGACGGACGGACCGGCGAAATCCTGAACGTCGATCGCTGGTGAACATGACCCCGATCCGGACCCAGCCGGATCGGGCCCGCGACCGCAACGCGGTTCTGGGTCGGGGGTCATACGTACGGCCATCGTCGCTGTTGTGCCCGACGACGCATCCGTCCTATCAATTTCGGGGGATGATGGATGGGCAACACCAATGAAAAACGGACTGTACTCGGTCCATGTGAAGACGCTCGACGGTCACTTCGGCAAGGGCAGCGGCGTCATCGTTTTCCGCGACGGGACGATCCTCGGCGGCGACGCCTTCCTGTTCTACACCGGCAGCTATGAGAGCGACGGTGTCACGCTGAAAGGCGAGATGGAGGTCGATCAGCACACCAAGCCCAGGGATGCCGAGCCGCTGTTCGGTGGACGCGCGGTGAGCATCGGCTTTTCCGGCAAGATCGGCGAGACGGATTTCACCCTCGGCGGCACGGCGCTGTTCGGCAAACAGAGCATCCGCTTCACGGCCTCGCTGCGCCGGCTGGCGGATGCCAGCTAATATCTGTGCACAGAAGGTTTGACCTTTTAACGGAACATGAAGAGAACGGCATAGCAGCGTCAGATTTAATCCGTCGAATTCAATGTATGAAAAACTAGCTCGGTCCGTGGAAGATGCCTGGCATGCTCGCGAACATCGCGCGGCAAGCGGGCACCCCCCTTAACATGGTAATGGGTCCTTCCCATGTCCTCGTGTCGGTGATGTAACGGCGCCAATGCAGTTCTCCATCCGCCGTAATCGCATAGAACACGTTGTCAGGCGCCGCGACTGCTTGGACATATTGGCCCCAACCTCCACCAATAAAGCCAGGTGTACCCCCATACGCCCAGTCGTTGGACCCGTCTCGATAACCGCGATGCTCAAGGTGGCACAATTCACCTGTGTTAGTCACACTGTAGATATGGCCTTCGCCACCCGAAAAAACCAGCCGGTTCGACGGCAAACCGGCCAAGGTCGCCGCAGGGGTAATGTCTTTGTAGTAGCCGTCCCAATCGGATAGATTTCCGCCTAGCGGTCCTCCGATATGCCTATACCAACGCATCGCTCCGCCGGATTCGATGGCATAGATCACATTCTTGCCGCCTGAGAACACATGGGCGAAACTATTCCATCCCCACCCAACCTGGACCGTTTCACTCCAATCGTTGGTCCCGAGAACGAGACCTTTGTGTTTTTGACCGAAAAGCTTGCCAGCATCGTCAATATAGTAGATGGACTGTCCGCCCGCGTTGAAAAATTTGGCGTGCTGGCCCCACCCTTCCTTGATTTTTTTAGGCTCCCTCCACTCTGTTGATCCGCCGGGCCGGTTGGCGGAATCATTACATCGCCAAATCACGTCACCGTTGAGCAACACCATATAAAGAAAAGCGGGCGAGTAGCCCTCACCATGTGAGAACGGCGGGAATATCGGCTCGAGCAGAGGTCCCCCGTTCGCCACGCGATCGAGCAGGAGCGAAAACTCCGCCAGAACATCGAGACCGGCCTCGGTCTCCATCTGAAGTTCTTCCTCGGACGCCCCGATGATGTCTGGCGACAACGTGCACAACACGTTGTTCTCGGGCATGTAGATTTCGAATGATGGTGTTGGCTTACGGCGGCCGGTCATCAAGCTACCGACCACGTGATAATAGTGGCACTTGTTGTTCTGTGAATATCTAGTGCTGGGTAAGATGTAGGCGCGAATACGGTATTTAATGTTTTCAGCAATCGATTGCGGGATGCCGAGAAGATCGTCGGTGCTGGTGGCAGGCCGATCGGCATAATACTTATCAAACTCGGTCCGGACGGAAACTGCGGCGAGATGACGTCGTAGTCGCAAGGCATCACCCGCAAGCCTGTTGGCTTGCCCAGCCCGCACCACTTTTTCGCGCGCGCCGAGCCAGGTCACCAGAGCCAAGATATAAACGGGCAAAGTCGGGACGTTTTTGAAATGGCCGAGTGCCACTTGCGGTTCGAGACGCCGATTAGCGCCTTCCCCACGCCAATCGAGCACTATATCCGCCCAACGCCAGATCTCGTAATCACTTCGCAGGAACTTGTCGGCTAGAACGCCAGCTTCGTTCGCCACCAGAACAGCAGTATCGATATCTTGCGGCCGATCCAGCAGTTGCGTTTGCAACCCCTGAATGCCATCGGCGTAGTCCTGTAGGATGATGAGTTTCGAGTGATTGGCAACGATGGCAACGTCGTGGGTAAGCTCGTCCAGACGTCCGTCCAAGACAGTAACAACGGCTTTGATTTCATCGATCTGCCGTTGCAGGCGCACCAGCGCTTCCGAAACCGTATTGTCCTCGGAAAGCGTTTTGATGATGTTGACGACGAAAGCTACGGCTCCGACAATGCTCCAAATTGACAAAACACCAAGAGCGGCCGATGCGGCAACCTCTTCCATCTTGCTAGCGATGGAATACTCAAGCTTAACGCCATTCTCGACGAACTCGATTGTATCAGCCATGTGCGTTGCCCGTCGTTAAACTGGGTTCAGCTTGATCTCGGGACTGTGCGAGCCGCCATATGATAAAATAGTCGCAGTAATATTTGCACTTGACCGATTGAGGCAGTGCTTTCGGCCCGTATGATCTAGTTTTGATGATGCCACGAATTTTGCCGTTTGCAAGCACGGGTTGTACATACTAGAATCTACCAGTTGAAACCGCAGCGTTGAGGAGCTAACTACGCGAACTGCTTCGGATCTGCTCCGGGCTGAGCCCCGGCGATCCCTGGCCGCGCGCTTCGGCATCCTTGATCAGCGCCACCAGGCGGCTCGACAGCGGCGCGGCCAATCGGCGGCGTTGCGCGATTTCTATGATGGCGCCCTGCAGGTAGTCGATCTCCGTACGTCGCCCTCGCTGCAGATCGTCCCACATCGAGGAGCGCGCCTGCGGATCGATCTGCACCATCCGCTTGGCGATCATCTGAAACGCCCAATCCGG
Organism: Bradyrhizobium prioriisuperbiae; assembly: GCF_032397745.1. NCBI lineage: Bacteria > Pseudomonadati > Pseudomonadota > Alphaproteobacteria > Hyphomicrobiales > Nitrobacteraceae > Bradyrhizobium > Bradyrhizobium prioriisuperbiae. The sequence goes on along the minus strand of NZ_CP135921.1, from coordinate 2,679,225 downwards.
CAGCCGCATGACGTACGGCACCCATGACGCGGGCAGTGGCGTGGTCGACACCGGATCAATGCCCTCGGCTTTCATCGCCGCCAGCGCCTCGGACATCTGGTCGGCGATCAACATCCGCCAGCTGCGCTGCGACAACTGTTCGCGCAGCGGCAGGTTCGATAGCGCGTTCAGGGCGTTGCCGAGATTGACCAGAAGCTTGCCCCACTGCACGCCACTGATGTTCTCGCTAGGCTGAACCTTGAGATCGGCCACCGACAGCTTTGCGGCGGTCGCCGCTTCATCCTGCTCGATGATGATGTCGCCGGAGGTCGAGCGGTGGTAACGCCCCTCGCCCATCCCTACCACATTGAACGGCACCATACCCGCCAGCACCCGCTGGCTGGCGAGATGCGCCTTCAGCGCCGGCACATTGGCGACGCCGTTCTGCAGGCTGACGATCACGGCGTCTTGCGGCGCGTGGGCAGCAATGGTCGCCGCCATCTCAGCGGTATCCGCACTCTTGACGCACACCAGCACGATGGCGGCGTCGCGCAGGACCTGTTCGTCCGGTGACAACACGAGCGCGGATGCGGGCAGGCGCCGGTCGGCACCCTCGAAGCTCGTCAGCCGCAATCCATGGCCCTTGATCTCGTCAATGACGCGGGGACGCGCGAGCAGGACGACACGATGACCGGCGAGCGCCAGCATGCCGCCGACGAAGCAGCCGATGCTTCCTGCGCCTGCAACAACGATCGGCCTCGATCCGCTCATGCTATGTCCTCATCCCGTGAGATCGGCTCGATTGATAGAGCCGAAGCGCTACGCCGTCTTGGAAAAAAGCTTGATCCAGAACGCGCTGAAGATGTGTTGACGCGCACAACCCTTCCGGCAAGCATCGCTGTGCGCAACGCTGGCCCTTTAGCCGCAGGTCCGAAGTCAATCTGAACGCGAGTTAAACAATACCTCTCCGCTGCACAAATATTCCGCTGCGCACTGCGTCTTGTCACCTTCATGGGCGAATACTAGTCTTTGTGTCCAAGGGGTAACTGACAGGAGTACATGATGGGCTTACTCGACATCCTCAATGGCATGCAGAACGGTCCTCGCGGCCCCAGCGAGCCGAGTTCTTCGGACCCAAGCGCTCCTCCGGGCAAGAGCGGCGGCATGTCGCCGCTGACCATGGCGATCCTCGCCTTGCTGGCCTACAAGGCGGTCAAGCATATCGGTGGCGGCCAGTCGACCGCGGCGCCCGGGGGCACCCCGAAGCCGATCCCCGCCCCCACGCCGGGTGCACCCCAGACCACGCAGGCCTCGCTGCCGGGTGGTGCCGGCGGCCTGGGCGACCTGCTCAAGGGCGGGCTCGGCGGCTTGCTGGCCGGTGGTGCGGCCGGAAGCATCCTGAGCGGCGGCCTCGGCGACCTGCTGAAGCAATTCCAGGACAATGGCCACGGCGACACCGCGAACTCCTGGGTCAGCCCAGGCCCCAACAAGTCGATCGATCCCAACGATCTCGCCAATGCGCTGGGCGCCGATCAGATCAGTGCCGCGATGTCGCAAAGCGGATTGTCGCGTGACGAGCTGCTGCAGGGCTTGAGTCAGTTCCTGCCCGAAGCGGTGAACAAGCTGACGCCGGACGGCCGCCTGCCGACCGAGCACGAGGCCTCGCGCTGGATCTAAAGCGCATGTATCGATGTTAAGCTTCGCTGGTTCGGCGCTGACACCGTGCCGGACCAGCGAATAGCAGCATCGACGATTGACCTGCCCCCTCGATTGAAAAGGACCACGACATGAGCGGCATTCTCTGGATCATTATCGTCGGATTCGTCGCCGGCATCATCGCGCGGCTGCTGTCGCCCGGCCCCAACAATCCATCGGGTTTCATCCTCACCACTATTCTCGGCATTGTGGGAGCGTTCCTCGCCACCTTCATCGGGCAGGCGATCGGTCACTATAGCCCCGGCCAGGGCGCGGGCTTCATAACCGCCACCATCGGCGCGCTGGTGGTGCTGTTCATCTGGAACCGGCTGGTCGCAGCCGGCGTCATTCCCGACCACGGCCGCTGACGCGGCCTGATCGAAATCCGGAACATCCGAGCGCGATAGCTTCTCCACGTTGGATATCGCGATCGGGATTTTTGAGTCGGCTAGGTCACGAGGTGCATGCCCGCGTCCATGCGCACGAGTTCACCAGTCATATGGCCGGACTGCGGTCCGGCCAGGAAACAGACCAGACCGGCGATATCCTGCGGACCCGACGCGACCTTCAACGCCACCTTCTGCTTGACCATGTCGCGGACACGGTTGGCGCCCTCGACGCCACGGCCCTTCTCGAACCACGGCGTATCGATATAGCCCGGGCAGACCGCGTTGACGCGGATCAAGGGGGCCAGGGCCCGCGCCAGCGACAGCGTGATCGCATTCAACGCGCCCTTGCTCGCCACATAGGCGATCGACGATCCGATCCCGGTCAGCCCGGCGATCGACGAGACGTTGACCACCGCCGATGCACGCCCGCGCTCGTTCGCGCCGGCTTCGAGCAAGCTGCGCGCAGCACGCACCATCTGGAACGGTCCGATGGTGTTGACGCCGTAGATGCGCTGGAAATCCTCCGCCGACAATTGATCGAGCAGGGCGTGCTCGACATGCTTGGTGGCACCTGCATTGTTGACCAGCACATCGAGGCCGCCCCAGGCCGCCGCCGCAGCCGTGATCCGCTTGCAATCCTCGTCACGCGACACGTCGCCCTGGACCACCACAACCTCCGCACCCGCGGCGCGGCACTGCGTGGCGACCGCCTCGGCGTCGTCCTTGCTGGAGGCATAATTGATCACGAGTTTCGCGCCGGGGCCCGAGAGCTTCAACGCGGTGGCGGCTCCCAGTCCCGAAGCCGATCCCGTCACAATCGCGCGCAAACCATCCGTCGACATTGCCTCACCCTCAGCTTTTGTAAATTATCTGTTCCGCTGTGCGGACCGGCGATCAGCCGCAGTCCATCCATCGCAGGCCCGCAACGTAGCGCCTGCCGATAGCGCGGGACACAAATATTCCACCAAACCGCGTGACGGAATATCACGCATGCATTCCGTTTAAACTGCATGTCCTGTCCGCAGGCGGCCTTGCGACGAGCAAGCTTGTCAGGTCCCAAGCTTTTCCCCATTGTGCCGGCAACAATGCGAAAGACCCGTCCCGTCATCGATGCGCGTGCTCAGGCCCGCATCGATCAGGATGAGAAGGTGTCTCGCCCGGGAGAAGTCTGTGTCGGAAACTGACAACATCATCGTCGAGACGGCGGCGCGGATCTTTGCGGATCTCGCCGATGCCCAGACCATCATCAAATCGAACACCGACTGGGCCACGCCGCTGTGGTCGGCTCTCACCGACGCCGGGCTGACGCTGTCGTGGGTGCCGGAAGAGTGCGGCGGATCGGGCGCAGAACTCGCGGATGGATTCGGCGTGCTGCAGGCCGCGGGACGCGCGGCGGTGCCGGTGCCGCTTGCGGAAACCATGCTTGCGGGCTGGCTGCTGGCGCAGGGCAAGATTTCATCGCCCGCGGGCGCCATGACGGTCGCGCCGAGCCATCCCAGGGATCGCATCACACTCAATGACGACGGCACGCTGAGCGGCCGCGCCCGCGGCGTACCGTTCGCGAAACACACAGGCCATATCGCCGTGATCGCCAGTGGACCGTCGGGCGCCTCGATCGCACTCGTCGCCGCCTCCGCTTGCCAGATTGTTGCCGGCAAGAACCTCGCAGGCGAACCGTCTGACATTGTGAGCTTCGATCGCAGCAAGCCGGTCACGCTAACCAAGGCGCCGGCGGGCTTCGACCAGACGTCGGTGCTGCTGATGGGCGCCGTAACGCGCAGCCTGCAGATTGCAGGCGCGCTGGAAACGGCGCTCGAGATCTCCGTGCGTTATTCCGGCGAACGTGTCGCGTTCGAAAAGACGATCTCAAAATTCCAGGCGGTGCAGCACAATCTCGCCAGGCTGGCCGGCGAAGTCGCCGCTGCGGTGACCGCGGCAGGCTCGGCGGCCGATGCCTTCGCCCACTCCGCACCGCAGGATGCGCTGTTCCTGGAAGCAGCGGCAGCGAAAATCCGCTGCGGTGAAGCCGCCGAGACCGGAGCGGCCATCGCCCATCAAGTGCATGGCGCGATCGGCTTCACCGACGAACATATCCTGCATCGCTTTACGCTGCGCGCGCTCGGCTGGCGCGACGATTTCGGCCATGAAAGCCACTGGGCGGTCGAACTCGGCAATCGCGTGGCAGCACTTGGCGCCGATGAACTCTGGCCGCTGGTGGCGTCACGATGAGCGCATTTGATCTGGAGCAATTGTCATGACCGCCGCGCTGCGTTTCGATCCGATCCGCCTGCCACCCGAATGCCAGGCGCTGCGCAAGGAAGTCCGCGCGTTTCTGGCCGAGGAAATTTCCAACGGGACGTTCGACCCGCACCGGCCGCAGACCGAAGACACCGATGTGCCTGATTTCAGCCGCCGCGTCGGCGAACGCGGCTGGATCGGCATGACCTGGCCGAAGAAATACGGCGGCCATGAGCGCAGCTTCCTGGAGCGTTATGTGGTGACCGAGGAAATGCGCGTCGCCAATGCGCCGACGCGGCGTTTCTTTGTCGCCGACCGCCAGAGCGGCCCGGTGCTGATCAAGTATGCGCCGGAGCGGATCAAGCTAGATATCCTGCCGCGGATCTGCCGCGGCGAGGTCTGCTTCTCCATCGGCATGAGCGAGCCGAATTCCGGCTCCGATCTGTTCGCGGCCAAAGCCAAAGCCACCAGGACCGACGGCGGCTGGCTGCTCAACGGCACCAAGATCTGGACCACGTCGGCGCATATCGCCGACTACATGCTCGGCATCTTCCGAACATCACAGCCGACCAAGGAGAATCGCCGGCACGGCCTGACCCAATTCCTGGTCGACATGAAAAAGACCCCGGGCATTACAGTGAACCCGATCGGCCAGATGAGCGGCCTGCACGAATTCAACGAGGTGGTGTTCCAGGACGCCTTCATGCCGGACGACCATGTGCTCGGCGAGATCGACGGCGCCTGGAAACAGGCGACCAGCGAGCTGGCCTATGAGCGCAGCGGCCCGGAGCGCTTTCTCGAAACGCATTATGTGCTGACCGAACTGGTCCGCGCACTGGGCAAGACGCCGGACGTGCGCGGCGCGGAAGGCGTCGGCAGACTGGTGGCACAACTGCACACCATGCGGCGGATGTCGGTGTCGGTCGCCGGCATGCTGCAGGCCGGCAAGGAGCCGGTGGTGGAAGCCTCCATCGTGAAGGATATCGGCACGATCTGGGAGCAGCAGTTGCCGCATCGGGTGCGCAACCTCGCCGCGTTCGTCGAGCCCGATGTCTCCAATCACGAGACGCTGGACCGGCAGCTCGATTTCGCCATCAAGCTCGCCCCCAAACTCACCATCCAGGGCGGCACCACCGAGGTGCTGCGCGGCATCATCGCGCGCGGGCTTGGACTGCGCTGAACATCACCATTTGAAGGACACCACATGAGCGCCCCAAAAGACATCGGCTTCAAAGACATTAGTTTGGAGAAGACCGGCTTTGTCACCACCATCGAGATCCGCCGCCCGCCGCTGAACTTCTTCGACATCCTGCTGATCCGCCAGATCGCCGACGCGCTGGATGAGATCGATAGCGATTCGAGCGTGCGCGCGGTGGTGCTGGCGGCGCAGGGCAAGGCGTTCTGCGCCGGCGCCAATTTCGGCGATCCCGAGCGCAAGGAAGCCGATGCGCCGTCGGGTAAAGGCGATCCGGCCACCAATCTCGGCCCGATCAACCATCTCTATCTGGAAGCGGTGCGTATCTTCCGCGCCAAGAAGCCAATCATAGCCGCGGTGCATGGCGCCGCCATCGGCGGCGGGCTGGGACTGGCGATGTCGGCGGACTTCCGCGTCACCTGCCCCGAAGCGCGCTTCGCCGCCAACTTCACCCGGCTCGGCTTCCACCCGGGCTTCGGCCTCACGGTGACGCTGCCCGAAGCGGTCGGCCAGACCAATGCGGCGCTGATGTTCTACACCAGCCGCCGTGTCACCGGCGAGGATGCCTTCAAGATGGGGCTGGCCTCGGTGCTGGTGCCGCAGGATCAGGTGCGCGCGGAAGCCATCAAGCTCGCCACCGAAATCGCCGAATGCTCGCCGCTCGGTGTCGAGTCGACACGCGCCACCCTGCGCCAGGGCCTGGCAGACCGCGTCAAGGCCGCCACCGACCACGAACTCGCCGAACAGACTCGGCTACGCGCCACCGAAGACTTCAAGGAAGGCGTCAAGGCCACGGAAGAACGCCGGGTGCCGAACTTCAAGCGGCGGTGATTGCCGCTAGTAGCTCGGATGAGCGAAGCGACATCCGGGGATGCTGAGCGTTTGTCCCGGATGTCGCTTCGCTCATCCGGGCTACGAGCCTACGCCTTCGCCGACGCCCCGACCACCAGCGCATCGAGGATGGTGACCCCCTCGCCTTCGGGGTGCACCATCACCGGGTTGACCTCGATCTCCGACACTTGCCGCAATCCGGCTGACAGCTGCGAGAGGCGCGCGATCAAGCGCGCCAGCGCCTGGACATCGGCTTTCGGTGCGCCACGGAAGCCCCGCAGCAACGGCGCCGACTTGAGCTCGTCGAGCATCGCGATCGCCTCGCCTTCGCCGATCGGCGCCGGGCGATAGACCACATCCTTGAACAGTTCGGTGGCGATGCCGCCGAGGCCGACCATCACCACCGGGCCGAAGGTCGCGTCCTGCACGGTGCCGACGATGATCTCGACGCCCTTTTTGGCCATCGGGCCGACCAGAACGCCCTGGATGTTCGCGCCCGGACAATGACGCCGCGCGCTGTCCAGCAGCGCATCGTAGGCGCTGGCCGCTTCATCGGCGCTGGCGATGTTGACGCGCACGCCGCCGACCTCGCTCTTGTGCGGAATGTCCCGCGACTGGATTTTCATCACCAGTGGGAAACCCACCCGCGTGAGTGCGGCGTCGAGCTCAGCCCGGCTGCGCACCAGAATCTCATCGGGCAGCGAGACGCCGCAATCGCGCAGCAGTTGCTTGCTTTCATATTCGGACAGGCCGCCGGACAGCCGGTCGAGAGACCCCGCCGCCGCGGGCAACGCCTCGTCGATCGCAGCGGGCGGAGCGACAACAAAGTTCGCCCGCCGCACCATCTGGCGTGCGGCGCGGCCGAGCGGCGCCAGGCCGTGGAACACCACGATGCCGGCCTGTCCCAGCCCATCGCGGGCGAACAACGACGGCAGTGTGTAGGAGTGGAGCAAAATCGGCTTCAGCTGCGCGTCGATCACCGGCTTGATCTCGGGAATCTTCAGCGGCATCCGCGTTTCGCTGGACAGCGACAGCACCGGCACGATGATGTCGATCTCGTCGGAGCGCGACAGGATCTCGATGATCTTCTGCAGGCCGCCGCTGTGAACCGCCTGGGCAGTGATGTCGACGGGGTTGCGCGGCGAGCCATAGGACGGGATCAACGCGCGAATCTCGGCCTGCAGCGGCTCGGACAATTCCGGGATCGTTAGCCCTTCGCTGGCCAGCGTGTCCGCAACCCAGGCGCCGGCGCCACCGGACACGGTCACGACTGCGACGCGATCGCCTTTGGGCCGCGGACTGGAGGCGAGAGCGGCCGCGATCGCGACCGCTTCATCGATGTCGTGGGCGGCGATCAGGCCGTATTTGGCGAACACCGCATCATAGGCGGCATTCCACCCGGCCATGCTGGCGGTGTGGGAAGCGGCGGCGCGTTCGCCCGCACTGGTGCGCCCGACCTTGGACACGATGATAGGCTTGCCGACTTCGGCGGCGCGCGCCGCAGCTGCAACGAAATTGTCGGGGTCGCGAATGCCTTCAATGAACAGCAGGATGACGTCGGTCGACGCATCCCGCACCATGTAGTCGAGGATTTCGCCCGCGGCGAGATCGGCCTCGTTGCCGGTCGACACCACATAACTTGTGGCAACACCCAGCGCCTTGGCGCGGTTGTAGATCGCAAAACCGATGCCGCCGCTTTGGGCCACAATCCCGATCCGCTTGCGTGTCGCGATCAGCCGCGGCGCATCCGGTTTGACGTCGACCGTCGGGCTGAAGGTCGCCGCCACGCGCTTCATCTCGTTGTAGAAGCCTTCGGCGTTGGGCCCGGAAATCCGCATGCCGGTGCGCCGGGCCAGTGCCGCGATGTCCCCCTGCACATCGGCGCTGTCGCCGCCGCCTTCGGCAAAGCCGGACGAGATGATGACGGCATTCTTGACGCCCACCGCCGCGCACTCCTCCAGCGCGCCAAGCACATGCTGCGCCGGGATGATGACAATGGCGAGGTCGATCGGCTTTCCAATCGCCGCGACCGAAGGATGACAGGCCAGCCCATCGATCTCGTCATAACGTGGATTGACCGGGAAAATTGCGCCGGCATAGCCGTTGCGGCGCAGGAAAGTCAGCAGCATACCCGGGATTTTGGTCGCCTCGCGCGAGGCTCCGATGATGGCGATGCTGGAGGGTGAGAAGAAGCTGTCGAGCGGATGCTGCAGGGTGGTTTCGCTTGGCGCCGGAGTCATCGAGTCATGGTCCTTATTCTTTTTGTTGTTCGACCTGTTGATCAGGACGAGATGCGGAAATCCACACCTCCGATCGTGAATGCATCGGCAGTGACGGCATATCCTCTGGCGTGAGCGGCCTGTCTGATCGCGTTCGCATCCGCCGCCTCGAACACCAGGCCGCTCAACGCATCCACCGGACCATTGTCGAACCGCAGCGTGCAATTGACCAGTGCGATTTCCGGACGACCATCCGCTTCCGTTTGCAGAGCTGCACCGAGAATCGCGCTCCAGTGCGCGGCGAGCCCGGCGGGCTCGGGGCTCTGCATCTCGACAGCCACCAGCCTGCGCGTGCGCTCCTGCCGGATCGCCGTGTGCCAGTCTGGTCCCGCGGGCGCGTAGGCTCCGCGCGGATCATCGCCACCGGCCATGTGATTGAACTCGATAAAGGCGGCACGGCAATCGCGCGGATGCAATTGCACACCAAGGTAAGGCGGACGATCGATCACATGCGCGGTGCGCACGCCCAGGCGTTCGGCGTTGCCCCCCCGTTCCCGGGGATCGTCGCAGGAGAAAATCGCCATGTAGCCGCCGCGGCCGTCGGTCTTGTCCAGAAACCGTCCGGCGGCGGTGCCGTCCTGAACGGGAGCCACGACCTCAAGCAGAATGGTGTCGACCGGCAGCAGCGCGTTTTCCAGCCCGTATTTGCCGACATTGGGATCGCGGTAACAGACATCGAGGCCCATGATGCCTGCGATATCGCCGACCACTGGCTCAATGTGGGACGCAACGAGGCAGATCTGGCGCAGCCGCAAGCCGGGGGTCACGTTCAATGTCCCTTAAATACGGCGGCGCGCTTTTCCACGAACGCCTTGGCGGCTTCCTTGTGATCGGCCGTCTCCGAGCAGCGCGAATGGTGCAACGCCTCGGCATCGAAGCAGGCTTCGAGCGACAGGTGCTCGGCGTTGTTGATGTTCTTTTTGATGTAGCCGAGCGTCACGGATGGGCCCTGGGCCAGCGATAGCGCAAGCTCATGAGCGGCCGCATCGATCTCCGCATCCGGCACCACCCGCGTCACCATGCCCAGCGCCAGCGCCTCCTGGGCTGTCAGCACCGGCGACAGCAGATAGAGCTCACGCGCCCTGGCGCTGCCGAGCAGCTGGGTGAGGAAGTATGTGCCGCCATAGTCGCCGGAATAACCGACCTTGGCGAACGCGGTCGTGATCTTGGCGGACGCCGAGGCGACGCGCAGATCGCACGACAGGGCGATCGACAGCCCGGCGCCGGCAGCCGCGCCGTCGATCTGCGCCACCACCGGCTTCTGCATGATGTGGAGAATACGCGACACCTCCATGCCGCGGCGCAGCCGCGTCACCTTGGCTTCGAGCGACGGGTTTTCGGTCGTGCTCGCCATCGCCTTGACGTCGCCGCCGACACAGAAGGTGCCGCCCGCCCCTTTCAGCAACACCGCCCGCACCTCGCTGTCGTCAGCGGCACGACGCGCCGCCTCGACCAGCCCCTGGGTCATCTCGGCATTCAGCGCATTGCGGCGCTCGGGACGATTCATGGTGATGGTCAGAAGCCCGCGGTCGAGATGCTGGAGCACGATATCGGTCATGCAATACTTCCTTTTAAGAGTCTCTCTTGTTGTTGGTTCTTGACGGTGCGCCGGCGCGGCCAGCGGCGGCTTATTTCTTCACCAGCGGGCAGCGCGAGTCCGACAGCGGCTGGAACGCCTGCTCACCCGGCACGGTGGCGAGCAGCTTGTAGTCGTCCCAGCGCCCTTTGGATTCCGACGGCGACTTCACTTCAAACAAGTACATGTCGTGCACCATGCGGCCGTCTTCCCGGATCCGGCCGTTCTTGGCGAACATGTCGTTGATCGGGGTCTCCTTCATCACCTTGATCACCGCGGCGGAGTCGGTGGTGCCGGCGGCCTTCACTGCCTTGAGATAATGCGTGACCGACGAATAGACGCCGGCCTGCGCCGATGTCGGCGGACGCTTCACCCGCTCCATGAAGCGCTTGGAGAACGCGCGGGTCTCGTCGTTGAGATCCCAGTAGAAGGCTTCAGCGAGCAACAGGCCCTGGGCGGTCGGCAGCCCGACGCTGTCAATGTCGGTGATGAATGCCAAGAGCGGCGACAATTTCTGGCCGCTCTTGGTGATGCCGAACTCGGCCGCCTGCTTGATGGCGTTGATGGTGTCGCCGCCGGCATTGGCGAGGCCGATCACCTTGGCGTTGGAGCCCTGCGCCTGCAGCAGGAACGACGAAAAATCCGACGTGTTGAGCGGATGCTTGACATTGCCGAGCACCTTGCCGCCGGACTTCAGCACCACATTGCTGGTGTCCTTCTCCAGATCGGCGCCGAAGGCATAATCCGCGGTCAGGAAGAACCAGCTGTCGAGCCCCTGCTTCACCGTGGCAAGCCCGGTGACATTGGCCTGGGCGAAGGTGTCGAACACATAGTGCACGGTATATGGACCGCAGGCTTCGTTGCTGAGGCGGATCGAGCCCGGGCCGTTGAACATGATGATCTTGTTGCGCGCCTTGGCGATCTCGCCGGCCGCAAGCGCGGTGGCGGAGGCCGCAACGTCGATGATCGCTTCTACGCCCTGATTGTCCAGCATGTCGCGCGCAATGTTGGCGGAAAGATCCGCCTTGTTGAGATGATCGGCGGCGATGATCTCGATCTTGCGGCCCAGCACCTGGCCGCCGAAATCCTCCGCCGCCATCTTCGCCGCGGTTTCGCTGCCGACACCGGTGATGTCGGCATAGAGCCCGGACATGTCGAGAATGGCGCCGAGCTTGAGCGGCTTGTCTTGAAGCAGCTTGTCCTGGGCATTCGCCGGCGCCGCCAGCAGTGCGGCGGATGCGAGAGCGGTCAACAATGATGATTTCAGCACGGACTTCAGCATGGACATCTTTTCTTCCCCTCCTCCGGCATCGCATTGCGCGACGCCTTTTTTTTGTTGCGCGGATCATGCCGCAACCGCGGAAGGGCAGCAAGCCAAACACTTGTTTGGAATCAGCAGATGCGCGCAATGACAGTGACACGACCTGAACGCATTACGATGTCGGGGTCTTTTCGCTGCAAATGACGCCACCAATTTCCGCAAAGCGGAATAGCCGTTGCGCACGATCGCGCGTAGAGTTGCGATGACGCGTCGTTGACGCGACATCGCGGCGCCAACGTCGGAGACCAGCCACCGTGGGACATCGCAAAAGCCGTCTGCTGCTCGCAGCATGGCTTGTGGTGGTCGCCACCACGACGGGCGAAGCAGCCTGCAGTTTCGAGCCGCAGGGTGAGGGACGCGTCGGCGCCGTGATCGACGCCCGCACGTTTCGCCTCACCGACGGCCGCGAGATTCGCCTCGCCGCCATCGAGCCGGCACCTGGACAAGCGAAGTCGACCGCACAGCTCGCGGCCCTGCTCGAGAGCCGCGACATTCGCTTGCAGGGCGCTGACGACACGCCGGATCGCTACGGCCGGCAACCGGCGCTGGTCTTCCTCGACAACGCCGACAGCCCCGTGCAACTCGACTTGCTCAAGCAGGGATATGCGCTGTTTTCCGGCGTAATGGCCGACCGTGCCTGCGCCGCGGATCTGATGCAGGCGGAGGCCGGTGCACGAAAATCCCGCCTGGGTGTCTGGGCCGCTGGGACTGCCTTAAAAAACGCGGAAAGACCGGGCGATATTTTGCCTCTGGTGGGGCAGTTCGTTGTGGTGGAAGGCAAGGTTTTGTCAGTACGCCAGGCCGGAGCGACATTTTATGTCAATTTTGGCCGCCGGTGGACAGAAGGCTTTGCCGCGACTATTTCAAGGCGCATGATAACAGCGTTAGAAACGGCCGGTTTGGCGCCGAAATCACTCGAAAACCGGCAAGTTCGCGTGCGTGGTTGGGTGGAATTGCGCGGAGGCCCGCGGATCGACATCTTCCAGGTGGGGCAGATTGAACTGGTTGGTGAAAAGTAGCCGCGTGATGGTGCCGGCAGTCTCTCGAAAGCGCGGTTTGGATTCATCGTTTGGTGAATTCAGTTTTGGGGTCGCGTACCGCGTGGCATACGCAACAATTTTGGGTGGGCAGGCAATTCTGCTTGGGTAGGCAAATCTGTTTGGGTAGGCAATTCTGTTTGGGTAGGACAGTCGAAACGTGACGACGGTAGGTCGAGAACTTGGGCATGCCCAGCACAGGAGATCGGGCCGCGCATTTGCGGCGCCTGTTGTGCTGGCCGCTGTGCTCGGGCTCGGCGGGTGCGGCGATGCGACTCGTTTCCAGACGGCGGCGCCGACGGTTTCCAGCACAGCTAAATTTCCCAAACCCGTGGTTCAGACGCCGGCGGCCGAGCGTGAACACGAGCGCATCCTGGCCGCCTATGGCGGGCCCTATGACGATCCGAAGCTTGGAGCCCTGATCACCAAGACCGTCGATCGACTGGTCGCGGCATCCGAGCGCCCGGACCTGTCCTACAAGGTCACCATCCTGAACTCCGGCGCGGTCAACGCCTTCGCGCTGCCGACCGGACAGCTTTATGTGACGCGCGGCCTGATTGCGCTGGCAAGCGATACCTCCGAGCTGTCCTCGGTGCTGTCGCATGAAATGGCGCACGTGCTGGCGAAGCACGCGGCAATCCGTGAAGACCAGGCCCGGCAGGCCGCTCTCGTCACCCGCGTCGTGCAGGACATGAGCGACGATCCCGGCCTCACCGCACTGGCGCTGGCGAAGTCCAAACTCACCATGGCGAGTTTCTCGCGCGCCCAGGAATTCGAGGCCGATGGCATCGGCGTCGGCATTTCCGCCCGCGCGCATTTCGATCCGTATGGCGCCGCCCGTTTCCTCAGCGCCATGGAGCGCAACGCCGCGCTGAAGGCGCCACGCTCCAGCATCGATCCGCGGTCACAGGATTTCCTGTCGTCGCATCCGGCAACGCCGGAACGCGTCCAGAATGCGCAGGCCAATGCGCGGCAGTACTCAGCGCCGCAATCCGGCGATCGCGATCGCGACGACTATCTCGCCGCCATCGACAACATCGTTTATGGCGAGGATCCGAGCGAAGGCTTTGTCCGCGGCCGTCGTTTCCTGCATCCGAAACTCGGCTTCACCTTTACGTCGCCGGACGGTTTCACGCTGGAAAACACGGCACAGGCGGTGGTCGGCGTGCGCGAAGGCGGCAGCCAGGCGATGCGCTTCGACGTGGTGCGCGTGCCGTCCGAACAGACGCTCAGCGAATACCTCAATTCCGGCTGGATGGAGAACGTCGACAAGGCATCGACGGAGGATCTCACCGTCAACGGCTTCCCGGCCGCGACGGCGGTCGCGCGCGGCGACCAATGGCAATTCCGGGTCTATGCTTTGCGCTTCGGCAGCGACGTCTATCGCTTCATTTTCGCCGCCCGGCAGCGCACCAATGAAAACGACCGCAGCTTCCGTGACACCGTCAACTCGTTCCGCCGCCTGTCGCTGGCGGAGGTGCAGGAGGCGCGGCCGCTGCGGATCAAGGTGATCAACGTACAGCCCGGCGACACGGTCGAGTCACTGTCGCATCGCATGGCCGGTGTCGACCACCAGACCGAGCGCTTCCGGGTCATCAACGGCCTCGACGCCAAGGACACCATCAAGGCCCGCGACCGGGTCAAGATCGTGGTGGATTGATCCTATTCTATTGCCTCACACCCGACTTTATCCCTCATCCTGAGGAGCCCGCAGAGCGGGCGTCTCGAAGGATGAGGCCGGGACGTTCGGGCCACATGGTTCGAGACGGCGCAAGAGCGCCTCCTCACCATGAGGATGAATGACGGAAAGCGCGGCTTAAAAAGATCACCGACAAAAAAAGCCCGGCGTCACCGCCGGGCTTTTGATCTCTGAACTTGGCAGCGCGTGATTACGCGGCTTCGTCCTCGGCAGCGACGGAATCCTCGCCGTCGGCATCATCCGCGTCAGTGTCGCCTTCCGCATCCGCCTCGGCCTTGACGGCGCCACGGCGCGGGCTCTTGGCGAGCGACGCTTCGATTTCCTTCACCGCCTCGGTCTCGGTCACATGCTGGACCACGGCGATTTCGCGCGACAGCCGATCCAGCGCCGCTTCATAGAGCTGGCGTTCGCTGTAGGACTGCTCGGGCTGCGACTCGGAGCGGTAGAGATCGCGCACCACCTCGGCGATCGCGACGATATCGCCCGAATTGATCTTCGCTTCGTATTCCTGCGCGCGGCGCGACCACATGGTGCGCTTGATGCGGGCTCGGCCCTTGAGGGTTTCCAGCGCCTTCTTGACCAGCGCCGGCTCGGACAGCTTGCGCATGCCGACCTGCGCGACCTTCGCGGTCGGCACCCGGAGCGTCATCTTGTCCTTGATGAAATTGATCACGAACAGCTCGAGCTTGGCGCCCGCGATCTCCTGCTCCTCGATGGAGAGGATCTGGCCAACACCATGGGCCGGATAGACCACGAACTCGTTGGTCTTGAAGCCCTGACGCTGGGTCAGCGGCTTCTTCGGCTCCTCGACGCGCGGCTGGGCGGCCACAGGCTTGGCCGGCGGCTTCGCCACAGCGGCGGCAGCAACCGGCGGCTTGGTCACAACGGCAGCCTTCGGCGCCGGAGCTTTCGGGGCAGCAGCCTTCGGAGCAGGAGCAGGTGCCTTCGAAACAGCGGCCTTGACGGTCTTGGCAGAGGTTTTTTGCATTTCACTTCTTGTATTTTTGGAGGACTTTGCAGGCGCAGGCTTTACTGTCGCCTTGTGGGCAGTCGATTTTGAGGCCGCTACCCGTGAATCTTTCTTCGCTGAAGCTTTGGCAGGGGTTTTGACACGGCTGGTTTTGACACCACTCTTGGTAGAGCTGTTTTTGGCAGTGCTACGGGCAGCTGCGGAGGGTTTCTTCGCAGCTTTCGAGGTACTCTGGTTACGCGTTTTGTGGGCCACAACTTGCGCGTGGAACCGCCACGCCCCTGTTCAATGGTTATGGGGAAACCCCAGCGTAGCCATACACGCAGCCGACACGGGGTCCTGCTTCTCGAATGTGGCTATAATAGCACATTTCCCGCAAAAATCAATGATTTATGACCGGTGTGCAACGCAACAATTGTGGCGGATGAGGCCACATTCATTAAGTAGGGTTAAAAGTTGAATCATTCCGCCGCGTTAGGCGGGATCATCGCGGCAGAGCCCGGTTAACTCCGCCGGCGACCAGTAATAATCAGTCGCCGCTGCCTGGTTTCGTAGAGAAAAATTTCTCGAATTTGCCTTCCTGGCCGTCAAACTCTTCGGCTTCGGCAAGCTGGTCTTTCTTCTGGGTGATGTTCGGCCAGCTCTTGGCATAGCTGGAGTTCACCTCAAGCCATTTTTCCAGATTCGGCTCGGTATCCGGCTTGATCGCATCCGCCGGGCATTCCGGTTCGCAAACCCCGCAATCGATACATTCGTCCGGATGGATCACCAGCATGTTCTCGCCCTCGTAGAAACAATCGACGGGGCATACCTCGACGCAATCCGTGTACTTACATTTGATGCAATTATCGGTGACGACGTAAGTCATCCAAGGCTCCGGAACGGGTCAGATATCTTGCGATGGCGTAGCGCAGGACGCCCGCTGCCGCAAGGGAAGCACTGCATAGCAGTCACCCCCCGGACAACCCAAGCAACTTATTACCGGGGCGACCTTTTATGGGCCGGTATCCTGCGGGTCCGAACTCTCCGCGTTCTGCGGATCCGGCTTCTGCAAATCGGTATAAAGCGCGCGGGCCGACGACGCATCACCCCGCCGCTCGGCAAATCCCGTGACCTTGAGGATGCGAACGGTGCGGTCGAGCGCCACCGTCAGCACGTCTCCCGGCTTGACCCCATGTCCAGGCGACGTCTCGCGCACACCATTGAGACGAACGTGACCGCTCGCTACCAGCGACGCCGCGTCGCTGCGGGTTTTCACCACCCGCGCATGCCACAGCCATTTGTCGATGCGCTGGCGCTCCACGCGGCGCTGTCGTCCTCTGTGTGCCAGTGTCCCGAATCCGAAGTTCGCATCACTCAACCGCACTTTCGGAGCGAACTTCGGATTCGATCAGGACACTCGAAAACTTTAGATTCTAGTGTGGCTTATGTTTCCGAAATTCCCTCGATGAGATCGCCGCGATGTGAGGGGAATTTCGGAAACGCCACACTAGGTTTAACCGTCCTTGCGCGCCGCCGTGAGCTGCTCCTTCAGGGCAGCCAGTTTGGCAAACGGCGAATTGGGGTCGATCGGCCGCTCGCGCTCACGCGGCGGCGGATTGCCTTGTCCGTGACGCGGCCCGTTGTTCCCCGGGCGGCTGTCATTGCGGCCCTGCTGTCCGCCCCTGAACTTGCCCTTGAAGCCTTCGGGTGGCCGTCCGCGCTGCTTGCGATGATCATTGTCGCGTGGCGGGCGGCCTTGGGCGCCATCCGTGGCAGCGGCGGGCGCTCCCTCCGGACGGGGTGCATCAGGACGAGGTCCGTCGGCGCGAAGCTTGCGGAATTCGTCGCGGCGATCGCGCCGGCCCCGGCCATCGCCACGCCCCGGACGCTCCCGCGCCTCGCCCTCGCCAGCCGGCGCACCGGCCGCTGCCTGAGGTTGATGGCGGCGATGCTGATTGCGGTCGTGGCGCGGACGCCGTTCTTCCGAGCGTCCACCCGGACGCCAGACTTCGATCAGTTCGGGCTCGGCGGCAACGGCCTCTGCCGCCGGCGCTTCTGCAGCCTCGGTGGCTGCCGGCTCGGTGCCTGCAGCTTCGGCAATTGCAGGCTCGGCGGTGACGTCGGCCGCGGGCTCCGCAGACTGCGACTCCACCGGCGTATCGCCAGCGGTTTCGACGACGGCAGGTGCGCTCTCGAACGGATTGACCAGCGCCCCAGCTGAAGATGCACCATCGGCGATGGCTTCGGGTGCGGCGGCCTCTTCAGATGCGACAGCTTCTTCAGTTGCAACGGCTTCGGGCGCAACCGCATCAGCGGCGGCTTCAGCCACCGGGGCTTCCGGCTCCGCCGCGACGCTTGCGACGGCCTCGACTGTTTCTGTCTCAGGTGTCTCGCCCGCATCGATTGCCACAGTCTCACCAGAGCCGGCATCGACAACGGCTGTATCGTCCGCGACCGGGGCGGCCGCATCCTCAGCAGCAGCGACCACGGGCTTTTCGGGCGCCGGTGGCAACGGCGGTCGCTTTTCCATGCGATAGCCGAGCGCGCGCAGGACCGACGCAAAGTCTTCGCCGGCCGAGCCGGTCAGCGATGTCATCGCCTGGGTCACGGTGAAGCCGCGGCCATCGAAAGCGCCGCCCGGCTTTACGCCCGGCGAGTTCTCGCGCCAGGCCAGCGCGGGGCGAATCAGATCGGCCAACCGCTCCAGGATGTCGACGCGCACGGCGCGCTCGCCGCACTGGCGATAGCCGAGCACACGATAGGCATCGCGGCTGAGCGCCTTGTCGACCGGAAACGAGGTGCGTCCGCTGGACGCCAGATGCTGCGCGCCGGACAGCGCGGATGCATCCACATTGTCCAGTTTCTGCGCCCACAGCAGCGAGGCGATGCCGCGCGCGGCGGGCTTCAGCAGCGAGGGGATGTAGATGTGATAGGCGCCGAAACGCACGCCATACTTGCGCAGCGTCGCGCGCGAGGGCTGATCGAGATCTTTCATCTCGGTCGCGATCTTCTGGCGCTCCAGCACGCCGAGCGACTCGACCAGCTGGAATGCGATGCCGCGGGCGATGCCGGTGACGTCTTCCGCCTTCGAGACTTCGAACAGCGGCCCGAGCAGCTTTTCGATGTGGGTCTTGAGCCAGAGATCGAGCCGGGCCTGCACCGCATCGCGCGGCGCTCCGGTCAGGCGATCGTCGGCGATGATGCGAAGGCGCGGATGCAGCACATCGTCGGCGGCGACGATCTTGGCCACCGCGTCGCCGGTCCAGCGCAGCGTGCCGTCGGACGCCAGCACGAACTGATCGTCCGGCGCCTTCGACAGTTTTTCCGCGCGTGCATCGATTTCGCCGGCCAGAGCCTTCAGGGCCGCGGCTTGTAAAGCCTTGGCTTCGGAGCCCGCCTCGGCGGCATCCGGCGCAAACATGAACCCGTCGAGGCGGCCAATGACATGGCCCTCAACAACGACTTCGCCGGTCTTTCCAATTTCAGTATTCAGCATCGTGTTTTCCCGCAAGCGGCGCATCAATACACTGGTCCGGCGGTCAACGAAACGCTCAGTTAGCCGTTCATGCAGTGCATCTGACAATTTATCTTCGACCGAACGCGAAATTTCCTGCCAATGTTCCGGATCGGCCAGCCAATCGGGGCGATTTGCCGCAAATGTCCAGGTCCTGATCTGGGCGATACGGCCGGATAATGTGTCGATATCGCCGTCGGTCCGGTCGGTCGGGGCGATTTGCGCGGCGAACCAGTCGTCCGGTATCCGCCCTTTCTGCATCAGGAACCCATACAGGGTCGTGACAAGCTCGGCATGGGCCGCGGGCGCAACCCTGCGATAATCCGGAATCTGGCAGGCTTCCCACAGCCGCTCGATGGCGGCCGCGCCCTGCGCCATGTCGCGGACATCGCCGTCGCGCGAGGCATGATCCAGCACACGCAGATCCTCGGCGACCGGCGCGCGGGTCAGCGCCTCGTGTGACGGCGTTTGCGCCAGTGACACCTGCAACGCGGCGAGTGACGAGAAGTCCAGCTTCGCATTGCGCCACTGCAGCACCTTGACGCTGTCGAAGGCATGATTCTGCAGCGCGTCGACCAATTCGGGTTCGAACGGCTCGCAGCGGCCGGTGGTGCCGAAGGTGCCGTCGCGGGTGGCACGGCCGGCGCGGCCGGCGATCTGGGCGAATTCCGACGGCGTCAGCCGGCGGAATTGATAGCCGTCGTATTTGCGGTCGGAGGCAAACGCGACGTGGTCGACATCGAGATTGAGCCCCATGCCGATGGCGTCGGTGGCGACCAGATAATCGACATCGCCCGACTGAAACAGATCGACCTGGGCATTGCGCGTGCGCGGCGACAGCGATCCCAGCACCACCGCGGCACCGCCGTGCTGGCGGCGGATCAATTCGGCGATCGCATAAACCTCGTCGGCGGAAAACGCCACGATGGCCGTGCGCCGCGGCTGCCGGGTGATCTTGCGATCGCCGGAAAACATCAGCTGCGACAGCCGGGGCCGCGTAACGATGTTGGCGGCCGGCAACAGCCGCTCGATGATCGGGCGCATGGTGGCCGCGCCCAGCAGCAACGTCTCGTCACGGCCGCGGCGATTGAGGATCCGGTCGGTGAACACATGGCCGCGCTCGAGATCGGCGGCGATCTGGATTTCGTCGACGGCGAGAAACGACACGTCGAGGTCGCGCGGCATCGCCTCCACGGTCGAAACCCAGAACCGCGCTTTGGGCGGCTTGATCTTCTCCTCGCCGGTGATCAGCGCGACGTCGGCGGGACCGACCCGGGCGACGATCTTGTTATAGACCTCGCGCGCCAAAAGGCGCAGCGGCAAGCCGATGATGCCGGAGGAATGCGCAAGCATCCGCTCGATCGCAAGATGGGTCTTGCCGGTATTGGTGGGGCCGAGGACAGCGGTGACACCGGCGCCGGGAGCGCGCCCGTTCGCAAGCGACGGCAGAGATGACGACATCGACGACAAAGACCTGGACGACAAAGGCATGCGTGCAGCGATTCTCGGCTTGGTGTGACCCCGATCTAAAACGTCTGGAAAACGTTAGTCACGGGAATGGGTTGTCTCACAATGTGACGCCCAGCGAAGCTGAACTTAAGGTTGGGAACGAGTCCGGAACGAACCACGTCCGAATCGCTGACTCGCGTTGAGAACACGGAAGACTCGTCAAGATGTCGTCGCTCGCGCCGACGACTCGGCACTACATCAAGTCCATCACCTTTCAGCTGCACGCGGAATTCTACGCAATTGTTAATTGCTGGGCGCCGCGCCTTCGTGACAAGAGTCAACAGGATTCCTTGCACCTTGCTGATCGTTCCTCGGCGGCTCTCTGCACGGCCCTGCCGCCGCGGCCGCCGTTCTATCGGATCTTTTATAGGGTTCCTGTTGCGTCTCTATTGCGTCTTGGCCGTGGTGCGCACCACCGCCGTCGAGACGAACTGGGTCGCCTCCAGCGCGGCCATGCCGATCGGGGTCGGCACCATGACCTTGAGGGGTGCAAGCACGCGCGTGCCGGCGATCGGCGCCAGCCACACCTCCATGTCGCGCTGAGCCGCGAGATATTTGAGGGCGGCCCGTTCCGGAATGTATCCGGAGATCGGCTTGAAATAGATCGCGCAGACCACAACCTGGCCCTGATAACCCCTGACCTTGACGGTTTCGAGCCGCTTGTAGTCCAGCCGCAGGTCATAACGCATCCGGCCATCGAAAATGGCGTTGTTGGATTTGCAGGCGTCGGGGCCCAGCAATTCGCCGCTGCCCGCCACCCGCACCAGCGAGCCGGTCATCGGATCGATCACGCCGCGCCGGTGTGCATCGGTCACCGGAATGCGATCCGGTGACGGCTCCGGTGACGGCTCGATCACGGTGTCCTTGATATTGCCGGCCAGCAACAGGATCCGGATGGTCTCGGACTTCTTATCGGAGGCGATCGTGGCCGCATAATTCGACGGCGCGAGCTGACCATTGACGATGCGGCCCTGGGAGGCGCCGGTGCCATGGCCGCCGGCAAATGCCTTCATGATGCCGGTGGAAGCGCCATTGGCCGAGGCCGAGAACTGGTCGTCGGCGATATCGATGGCCCAGGTGCCTTTCCCGACCGGAATTCCGGCCAGCGAAGCCTCGTAGCGGGCATCGAGCCGCCCCTGCGCACTGGCGGCCCCGGTCCAGGCCAGGATCGAGGTCACGGAGACGGCCAAAATCGTCACAGCCACGCCAAACCGGGCCACGACG
Source organism: Bradyrhizobium prioriisuperbiae (assembly GCF_032397745.1). Lineage (NCBI taxonomy): Bacteria > Pseudomonadati > Pseudomonadota > Alphaproteobacteria > Hyphomicrobiales > Nitrobacteraceae > Bradyrhizobium > Bradyrhizobium prioriisuperbiae. The sequence continues at coordinate 2,657,787 of NZ_CP135921.1, read as the reverse complement.
GACCGGCTGCAATGCTCAGAAATCCGAAAAACCACCACCGACGGCAAGTCCTGTTCCGCACCCACGAGTGCCCCGCATCCGAAGTTCGTGATCCATCGCAGCACTCTCTGACACGAACTTCGGATGCATCAGGGGCACTCGCAAATCTATGATTCTAGTGCCGCTTTTCGATCTGAAGTTCCTGGGATGAGTTTGCCGCGAGTGGTGCAGGAACTTCAGATCGGCGGCACTAGGGCCATATAGGCGTCGTTTCCAACAAACAAAGCGACCGGCAATAAAGCATTTCCCGATAAGGTAAAATTCGAAGCGTCGTCAAACAGATATCGCTTTCCGAAGGCCCCGATCATGCGGCGGCGATTGCGTCGTTAATATGTTAGGGCAAAACGGCTTCCCGCAGGCTGTAGATCTGCTAAAACCGCACGAAATCACGGGTTCCGGCGATTTCCGTCGCATCTAGTGTCCCGCTTCGCAAGTTCGTTGCGTTCTCAGCGACCTCCGACGAACTTGCGAAGCGATCAGGACACTAGCAAGCTTATGATTCTAGTGTGCTTTATGAACGCGAAGTTCCTGAAAGAGCCTGCCGCACCCTCACAGGAACTTCGCGTTCAGCACACTAGGAAGCCTGCTTTATCTTGACGATCGCCGCCGCTCCCCCTATAGGTCCGCGGTTCCTGAAATGGACACGATTTTAAACCCCCGTGCAGGTCGAGGATTGAGCCTCGGACCGCTTCGGGGACGACAGAGGATTTCGCCATGTCCCGGCGCTGTGAACTGACCGCAAAATCACCCCAGGTGGGTCACAAGGTGAGCCACTCGAACATCAAGACCAAGCGCCGGTTCCTGCCGAACCTGTGCAACGTCACGATGATCTCCGACACGCTGGGCCGCTCCGTGCGCCTGCGCGTTTCGACCAACGCGCTCAAGACCGTCGACCATCGCGGCGGCCTCGATGCCTTCCTGATCAAGGCGAAGGCCGACGAGCTGTCGCCGAAGGCGCTCGGTCTCAAGCGCCAGATCGAGAAGAAGAAGCTGGCTGCGGCAAGCTGATCGCGACACCCACTGTTGTTGTCGACCAAGGCCGGGTTCGCCCGGCCTTTTTATTTTTTCAGCTTATTTTTCCGCAGCGCTCTCGATCCCGAGCTCGCTCACTCTTCTGGCCGCAAGTGCGATGAAGGCCTTGACCGTGGGCGAGAGGTGCCGGCTGCTCGGGTACACGACATAAAGGCCGCCGGACGGCGTCGTGTAATCACCGAGAACACGCCGCAGCCACCCCTCCCTGATCGCGACCTCTGCGGGCCCGCGCGGCAACGGCGCGATGCCGCAGCCGGCAATCGCCGCGGCTCTCACCGCCTGCATTTCATTGACGGCAAAGCGTCCGGTGACTGTCACCGTTTCCTGGCCGCGCGGCCCGTCGAGCACCCAGTGCGCACTGGCTATCGACGCACCCGCGATGACACACTGATGGCGCACGAGATCCGCCGGCCCTTCCGGCGTGCCGTGGCGCGCAAGATAGTCCGGACTGGCGCACAGGATTCGATGGGTGGAGCCGAGCTTGCGGGCAATCAACGTGGAATCGGCCAGGATGCCGGTGCGGAAAGCGAGATCTATACCGCTCTCGACCAGATTGAGCTTGTCGTCGGTCAGCACCAGCTCGACCCTGGTCTTGGGATAGGTCGCAAGAAAGTCGAACGCCATGCCGGTCAGGAACGAATCGCCGAAGCCGACGGGCGCTGACATGCGAAGCGTGCCGGACGGCTCCGCTTTCGCGTCCGCAAGCTGCCGATGCACATCCTCGATGGTGCGCAGGGCCCTGCTGCTCTGCTCGTAATAGAGACGCCCGGCGTCCGTCATGCTGAGGCTACGCGTCGTGCGCTGAAGCAGCCGCACGCCAATCTCACGCTCGAGCTCGGCAATGCGGCGGCTGACCGTCGTCTTCGGCATGCCGAGTTGGCGCGCGGCGGCGGTGAAACTGCCGGCCTCCACCACACGAGCAAACACGGCGATATCGTTGAGATCCAGCATTGTAGCCAAATTTGGGACAGTATTTTCCAACTATAAGCAATTATGGATCAATAAGACAGGCCTTAGCTCCCCTCCATTGGAGACAACGGAGCAAACCCATGAGCACCAAACGAAGCGTTCTGGTTACCGGCGCGACCGGCCAGCAGGGAGGCGCGGTGGCACAGGCCCTGCTGTCGCGGGGACACCGCGTCAAAGCCCTGACCCGCAAGCCGGACGGCGATGCCGCGCGGCGGCTGGCGGCGGCGGGCGCCGACATCATGTCCGGCGATCTCGCCGACACGGCCTCCCTCGCAAAGGCGGCCAACGGTGTCGACACAATGTTTTTGATGGGCAGCCCGGCCGCCGGGGCGGAGGAAGAAGCCCGCCAGGGGATTCTTGCCGCCGATGCGGTGAAGGCGGCCGGCGTCGGGCATCTGATCTATTCGTCGGTTGCGGACGCCAACAAGACAACAGGCATTCCGCATTTCGAAAGCAAGTATCGCGTCGAGACCCATCTCGCCGGGCTCGGCATTCCCACCACCATCAGCGCGCCGGTGGCCTTCATGGAGAACGCCGTGTCGCCGTGGTCGCTCGGTGCCCTGCGCCGGGGCACACACGCATTTGCAATGCCGCCCAGGCGCGTGCTGCAACTGGTGTCGCTCGCCGATATCGGCGCCTTCGTCACAGCTCTGGTCGAGCGGCGCGAACAGGTGTTCGGCAAACGTTTCGATTTCGCCGGGGACGAGTTGTCCGGCGAAGAGCAGGCGAAGATCCTGTCACAAGCCATCGGCCACCCGATCAGCTATCAGGAAATTCCGATCGCCGTGATCCGCCAGCAAAGCGAGGATATCGCTCTGATGTCGGAATGGTTCGATCGCATCGGCTACGATGTCGACATCGCCGCCTTGCAGAAAGATTTCCCCGAAATTCGCTGGCACAGTTTTGCCGACTGGGCGCGCGGGTTTGACTGGAGTGTTCTCAAGCAGGCGCCGTCTGGCGGCTGAGCTGATGTGGGAGAACTTCGCCAAGTAACCGGTATCATCTCTCCCCGCGCTTGCGGGAAGAGATGTTGCCGTACGGCTTCTCTAATCCGAGAGAAACGCATCGATGCGCTGGCAGGCGGCGCGATCGCCGTCGACATCGGCCGCGATGCGTTCGTAGAGGCCGGCGGCGCCGATGAAGATCGCCGATTCCGCAAAGTCCTCGCCGATGAATTCGGAGATGGCGTGCATCTCCTCCACCCAGCGGTAGGCCTTCGGATACATGTCCGGCAACGTCCTGGTGAACCGTGCGAACAGCTGGGGCTGGCTGGCCGCGAGTTCGGCCTTTAGCGCCGGTCCCGCCCCGGCGCGATCGGCGGCCAGCACCATCGCGGTGGCGATCGCCACCAGGCCCTTGGTGATTCCGGCATAGGACAGTTTCAGCGCCGAAGCCGCCCCGACGGGGCCATCAACCAGGCGGACATCGAGACCATAGGCCGACAGGCCCCTAAGTTCGCCGGCCGCATCGCCGGAAAAATAGAACGTCGGACCGGCCTCGTCGCCCTTCGGCGGCAAACCGATGATCGCACCATCGACCAGGCGCGCTCCGGCACCCGCGAGGCTGCGGCCGATGCCGGCCATGGTCGAGACGCTGACGGCATTGCAGTCGACAAAGATCGGCGCATGCGCGGCGGCGCCGAGCCGGGCGGCAAAACGCTCGGCAAGCGCTCCCGCCTCGGCCGGAGGCACGATCGACAGGATCATGCTGGCTTCGTCGACAATGCGCTGGTCGTCGGCATGCCGCATGCCCGCGGCCTCGGCGCGCGCCCGGCTCTTGGGCCCACGTCCCTCAAGCGAGGTGAGGACCGTGGCGCCGTGCCGCGTCAAGCGCGCGGCGACAGCGCTGCCCATCGCACCGGCCGCGATAATCGCAATCGTAGGTGTCATGTGTGGCTCCTCGCTTTGAGCGGCGCCACAGGTTTGGACGGCACCGCAGGTTCGGTCAAATCTACTACCCCCAGGCAAAGGCTTGGACGACAACGGCAACACTGACCGCCGATAGCGTCGTCGCCAAGGCGAACGAACGCGCCGCATCCTCGGCATGGCGGCCAAAATGCGCGGCCAGCACATAGACGTTAATGCCCGGCGGCAACGCCGCGGTGACGGTTGCGATCAGCGTCTGATCGTGCGGCAAGCCCATGTTGCGCGCAATCGTCCAGATCAGCAGCGGATGGACGACCAGCTTGAGCACGACCGAGGCGAACGGAGCCGCCGACGTCGCCAGCAAAGGCACGCGCGCGACCGTCGCACCGAGCGCAATCAGGGCGATGGCCGGCGCGGCGTCGGCGAGCGGACCAACGATATGGTCCAGCGGCGCCGGCAGGGGAACGCCGGTCTGCCGCCACGCAAGACCAGCGGCGAGAGACAGCGTCATCGGATTGCTGACCGCCGCCACCAGAGCCTTCGAGACACGCCCGGGGCCCTCGCCCTCGCTGAAGGCCAACAGCAGGGTCGCCGCCGGAATCAGAACCAGGGTATGGACGGCAATGATCTCGCTGAGCAGTGCGACGCCCTCGCGCCCGAGCAAGGCCTGGGCGATCGGCACCCCGATCAACGACGAATTCGAATAGATGACGCCCATGCCGAAGACGACGCACTCGGCCAGGCTGAGCCGCAGCGCCATCCGACCATAGATGAACGCCACCACGAGCAGCGCCGCGCAGCCGCAGAGATAGACAATCGCAATCTCGGCATTGCCGGAGCCGCCGCGGCCGTCCGCAAGCGAGCGGAACAGCAGGGCCGGGATGGCAAAGCAGGACACCGTTTTCAGGAGCCCGGCATTGCCCTCCGCGGTCAGAAGACCGGTCCTGGCCGCAGCGAAGCCGATGGCGAGCAGCGTGAAGATCGGAGCGAGAATGGTCACGGTCATGCTGACGCCTTTTCTCCTGCGGGATCTTCTCTCACCGAATCTTCCACCGCTGCGTATCGCTGCCGCCGAAACCCGCGCCGCGCCGGCAAGGCGCGGATCATGCGGCCACGCGCACCAGCGGCGCGCGACGCTCGGTGATGCCGGACGGATCGGTCTGCACCATGACCCCGTAGCGGTCGAGCGCGTCGGCGGCGACGCGGCAGAGCTCGACATTGGTGGTCGGCGCGATCTTGCCGTCGGGGCCGAGCAGGAACGGCGTATCCTCCATGCCGACGCGCACGACATCGACCTCGCTGTCGTCCTGCGCCGCATAGCCCACGACCCGGCGGATCGCGTCGAGCGGACACCCCGCATCGGGCCCGACATCCATCACGCGGACTTCGCGCGCGGCGTGATGCGGCAGAATGGCGGCGCCGACGGTGATGGACACCCTGCGCTTGCGCGGGCCGTCCGGAGCGTCGCGTTCGAGCGACTTGGCCATCGACACCACCGAGCGGAACTGGGCGTAGCTCTCCGGGAAAGGCAGCTTGGGCGAGAAGCCGAACAGCAAAGTGACATTGAGCTGATCCGCGCCGGCAAGGCTGAGGTCGCGCCGCGCGATCGCCATCCGCGACATGGCATAGCTGCGGACCAGTTGCACCCATTCGATCTCGTCGAGCAGATGCAGCCGCCGGCGCGCCGCGATCGCCTGCCCGTAGGCGGTGAGCTGGACCGCGGCGGAGGAGCGGCCGTAATTGTTGCCGTTCGCGGTCGAATTGGTGTTCATCTTGACGTCTTCCTGCAGGGTCGAGGGCTGGTAGCGCTCGATCTCGCGCAGGAAGGCCTCGCTGTCGACGAACTCGCGCGTCAGCGTGCCGACCCTGTTTTCCAGGTCGCAGACGATCTGCAGTTCGATCGCCGCCTGCAGCGTGATGAAGTGCGCGCCGCCGTCCTCGAGCGCAAGCTCGGCGTGGCTGACACGCTCCCACTCGCCATAGGCTCCGATGCGGCGGATCACTTCGGGGCCGTTGCGGCTGGCGCCGAAGCTGATCAGCATGTCGGGCGACAGACGCTGCACCAGCAGGCTGACCTGGCGATAGATCCCGTTGTCAGTGGTCTGCTCGCGGGTGACCGGATCACGGCCATGATAGTGATAATAGCGACAACCGAGACGCGTCAGCTCTTCCACTTCATGCGCGATCTGATCTTCCGTCACGGCGATGTCGGCGCCGGTGCAGATGCGATCGAGCATCGCGTCGCCCGTCGCATGGTGGTTCATGGGCGTGTATTTCGCCCCGGTCGAGCAGCATCCGAGTATAAGCGTCTTCGACATGATCGGCCTCACCTCTGGTTGATCGCGCAGGCACCCTGCTTGCGAAAAGACAAAGTCATCCCGTGTCCGGCGCAGCGATCTGCGCGGAGTGTTGCGGTCAGCAGGTCTCGAAAATTCGACTACTTCAGGCTTTCCAGGTAACTCACCACGTCCTTGCTTTCCTCGGGCGTAGCCAGCCCCCCGAAAGGCATGCGATTGCCAGGAACGACGTCCTGCGGATTCGACAGGTATTGCACCAGGGTGTCTTCACTCCACACGATCCCGCTGCGCTGCATGGCGCGGGAGTAGCGGAAGTTCTGCATCTGGCCGGCCTTGCGGCCGATGATGGCGTGCAGCGACGGGCCCTGCTCGGTGCCGGCGCCGGCTTCGCCGTGACAGGCGACGCACTGTTCGAACAACGCTTTTCCGGCGCCGACATCGGCGGCCATCACGGGAGCGGCGGCGATCGCCCCGCACATGGCGACAACGACACGCAGCCCGGACACCGGCGGCGCCCTCATAGCTGCACCAGCGGCGCGGGAGCCTTCAGGTATTGCTTCACCAGCGCGTCGGCGCACCAGTATGTGACGGCGGCGGCCGCCGCGGTGGGGTTGTAGCCGGCGTTCTGCGGAAAGACGGACGATCCCAGCACGAACACATTGTGCGCGTCCCAGCTCTGCAAGTAGCGATTCACGACGCTGTCGGCCGGCGTGTGGCCCATGATGGTGCCGCCGGTGTTGTGGCTGGACTGATACGAGACGACGTTGAAATCGCCCTTGCGCGGCTGCGGCGCGACGATGGTGGCATTCATCGCCCGGCCGATGTCCGCGGCCTTGCCGAGCAGGAAATCCGCCATGGTGCGATCGTTCTGGGTGAAGTTGAAGGTCATCCGCAGCAGCGGCTGGCCGAACATGTCCCGATAGGTCGGATCGAGATCCAGCGCGTTGGTCCGGTTCGGGTAGTTGGTGCCCTCGCACAGCATGGTTGCCGTCCGGCGATACCAGTTCGCCGTCTCACGCTTCCATGCGGCGCCCCAGGCCGGTGTTCCCGGCGGCGTCGGGCGAAACGAAATCGGACGGCCGTTGGTGCTGTTCTGCGAGATGTAGCCGCCGCCAAAGAAGCCGAGCTTGGCGTGATCGAAATTGTCACCGTTGAAATCGTCGACCACCATGCCGAGACCACCGGCTCCCATGAAGGGATTCAGTTCCTCGTCCTTGAAGAACGCCTGCACCGTCGGCTGGATCTGATAGCAGTAGTTCTTTCCGACGACGCCCTTGCCGGTGCGCGCGTCATAAGGCTCGCCAATGCCGGACAGCAGCATAAGGCGGGTGTTGCCGAACACCCAGGCGGACAGCACGACAATGTCTGCCGGCTGATCGTAGGTTTCACCGGAGCGCAGGTCGATGTAGCGCACGCCGGTGGCGCGCCTGGTCTTCGCGTCGTACAGCACGCGCGTGGCGTAGGCATTGGTCACCTTGCGGAAGCCGGAGGCCTGCCGCAACGACGGGGCGAGCGTGCTGAGCGGCGTCGCCTTCGCATTCGCCTCGCACCCGAACCGGTCGCAATGGCCGCAATACTGGCAGGCGCCGAGCTGGGTCCCTTCCGGATTGACGTAAGGCGCGCTGGCATTCGACGCCGGCGCCGGAAACGGATGCAGTCCGATCTCGCCCGCGGCGCGGCGGAACAGCTCATTCGCGTGCGACGCCACCAGCGGCGCATTCGGATACTCGCCGCTGCGCGGCCCTTCGAACGGATTGCCGCCCGCCTGGATCTTGCCGGCGATGTTGCCGGCCTTGCCGGACACGCCGCACAGGGCTTCGAAGCGGGAATAATGCGGCTCCAGCTCCTCATAGGTGACGCCCCAGTCCTGGATCGTCATGTCCTCGGGGATGCTCGCGCGGCCGTAGCGTTCGCCGAGATGGCTGCGCAGGCGGTGGTCCGACGGCAGGAAGCGAAAGGTATTGCCGTTCCAGTGCGTGCCCATGCCGCCGACCCCGTCGCCGGGAAGGAACGACCCGAAACGCCGCACCGGCCGCGCCTCGCCGTCGAGGCGGTGACGCAGCGTGACCGTCTCCATCTTGGGGTCCTGCATCAACTCCTGGCGCACCGAATAGCGCAGCTCGTCGCGGATCGCCGGCAGCGCGAAGTCCTCGGCGGGATTGCGATCCGGCCCGCGCTCCAGCGCCACGACCTGAAGGCCCGCGCGGGTCAGCTCGCGGGCCATGATGGCACCTGTCCAGCCCAGACCCACGATCACCGCATCCGTCGATTTCAGGACCTGCACCATGTCAACCTCCTCGATCCGCGATTCCGTCAGAGGAAGTCGGCGATTGACCGGGGCTCGGCCTGATAGCGGCGCCCGCGGTATTGCCTGATTGCCTTGGCGTAGGTCGCCGGCAAGCCGGGATAGCCGATCATCCGCCACGACGCCTTGTCGCGGTTGCCGCCATAGATCGGGTCGGCAAAAAATCCTTCCATCGCAAGCTGCAGCAACGCGCCGAAGAACGCGCGGGCATCGATCCGCGGCAGCGCGATCTTGCCGCTCTCAAGCTGCTGCAGCAGGGCATTGAGCTCGGGCTTCGGCAGTTGCTTGACCGGCGTTCCACTGTTCGCCGTCGACCATGCGTCGAGTTCGGCAATGCCGAGCTGGATGAACTGCAGCGGCGCCAGCGGCGATTGCGGACCGAACTGAACCTGCCCGTTGCTCGGCTGGAACGGACCGTCCTGATAGAGCCGCGCGCCCGCGCCATAGGATCCGGCGAGCTGCCGATCGATGAAGACCACAACGCCGCAGTCCGATCCGGACGGCGACAGATCGTCCGCGGGAATGAAGGCATCGACCACGGCGGTCAGAACTTCGGCTTCGCCCGCGGTCAGCGCATACAGCGGCTCGGCGGCAGCGCTTGTCTGCGCCGCGGCGCTGCTCTTGTCAGGCCCCGCATCGACGGCCGCCGTCGCATCCGTTTGGGTCAGGGCCAGAACCCCGCCTGACAACATGAACCCGCGACGATCGAGCATGGCCCCAGTCCCGTGATGCTGCGTTTGCGATACGGGAATTATTGCGGCGCAAGAAGATTTGTCCAATTCCGAAAGAGAATTCGATGATGAGGACTTCGCATCCGTAAGCAGCGTGCCCACGATCGCGCCATCATCCGCGAACGGATCGTGCAATCGATGGATTTTTACGGGACTCGCCCGACGCGCTGCGTTGGGCAGAGATCCCTCACGTACCGTTGCGCTTGTCTCGTTTGACGGCGGGATTCTACTGCTGAAGCTACACCGCATCCTCGGTATAGATCGCGGCCGTGGTGTCGGACGGCAGCGCGCCATTCGAGAACAGCGCTCCGAGACCGTCGGTGGTCAGCCGCGTCCACAGCTCTTCGGCTTTCTTCGCCAGCCTGTGCGCGGGGCGATAGAGGCGAATGTCGAGATCGATCGCGGCGGAGGGATCGCCGGTCCGCACCAGCTTGCCGCGGATGATGTCGTTATGGGTGGTGGTGAGCGGAAGCCACGCCACCCCGAGCCCCGCAAGCGCCATGGTGCGAAGACCGTCGGCCAGCGAGTTGTCGTAGAGACTGTGCAGTTGCATCAGATCGGGCCGGCGCGCGATCAATCCTTCGACCGCCCATCCGAGCGAGCATTCGGGGCTGTAGGACAGATAGGAGGTCGACGACCGCGGGCCGCGATCGAGCCGATGCAGCGGGCTGCCGTCGGAGGCCGGCGCCGAGAGCGGAATGAGCCTTTCCTTGCCGATCGAGATCGAAGTGCGGCCTTCGATCGGGCGGCCCGCCCGCCTGAAGATCGCGCCATCGGAATCGACCAGACAGACCACGAAGTCGACCGCGCCTTCCTCGAGCAGGCTGATGCAGCCCGGGAGATTGTCCGACGTGACCGACAGGCGGGTCGAGCCGAGCCGGGCCTGGACCGCCGAGATCCAGCGCGGAAAGAAGGTCACCGACAGGATATGCGGAGCGGCGAACCGGATGCTGCGCAGGCGCTCGTTCTGATCCTCGCGAATGGCGCGCCGGACGCCGTGGAGCCCTCCCAGCGCTTCATGCGCGACAGCGAGCAGCTTGTGACCGGCGTCGGTCAGATCGAGCGGGGTGCGCCGGCGGTCGATCAGGGGCGCGCCGACCCAATGCTCGAGCGACTGGATCCGGCGGCTGAGACCGGACTGGGTGACGTTGCGCAATTCCGCCGCCCTGGTGATGTTGCGGGTCTCGGCGATGACAATGAGGTCTTCAAGCCAACGAATATCGAGCATCCAACCGCTCCGAAGTCGACGGCGCGAGACCGCCGCCTTGTCACGATGATGACACGTTGTTCCCGCGGCGCATCATGCGAATTCCGCATCGCAGTCCAAGCGATCGGCATTGGCGCGGGACGGCAACGACGGCTAGCGTCATTTTGGTTCAATACGGTCGTCGGTTCAGGCGACCGGCCAAGTGCACGACATTACGCAGGAAATTCTAGTCACGCCGCCGGCTTCGCGCCGGCGCGGCGAATGATGGCGGCTGCCCTCGCTCAAGGAGATGCTCATGCAAAACGGAAGCTTGTCGCGTCGCGTCGTCTTTGGCCTGGTTGGCGCAGCGGCGATAGCGGTCCCGGCGATGGCGGCCGGCCCGGGCGACAGCCCGATCCTGAAGCGGATTGCGGAGCGCAACGCCATCACGATCGGCCATCGGGAGGCGTCGGCCCCCTACTCCTTCATCAACCGCGACCAGCGCGTGGAAGGCTATTCGATCGATCTGTGCATGAAAGTGGTCGAGGCCGTGAAGGCGCGCCTCGGCAAGCCCGACCTCGACATCAAATACGTGCCGATCAACACCATGAACCGGATTCCGCTGGTCGCCAACGGCACGATCGATCTCGAATGTGGAACGACCACCAACACGCTGGCGCGGCAGGAGCAGGTGGAGTTCTCGCCGATCTTCTACATCACCGGCACCCAGGTGCTGGTAAAGACGGCCAGTGGCGCGAAGGAGGTCGAGGACCTCAAGGGAAAGCGGGTGGCGGTGCTGCAGGGCTCGAGCAACGAGCAGTCGCTGCGTGCGCTCAACGAGACCCAGAAGCTCGGCATCGAGCTCGTCTATGCGAAGGATCTCGGCGAAGGCGCCCTGCTCGTCGCCAACGACCGGGTCGACGGCTTCGCGGCCGATGGCGGCCAGATCAAGGTGTTCGCGGCGACCAAGGCGCAGCCCAAGGGCTCGCTCAAGGTGATCGGGCGCCTGCTCACCTACGACCCCTATTCCGCCATGATGCAGCGGGGCGACCTGGAGTTCTCGCTGCTGGTGAAGCGCGCCTTCGCCGACGCGTTCCGCTCGCCCGAGGCGGAAAAGCTCTATGAGAAATGGTTCGGGCCGCTCGGCATCGAGATCGAGCCCGAACTCAAGACCGCGTTCGCGATCCAGGCCTTGCCGAAATGAGCTATCGCTGGGATTGGAGCGTGCTCGTCTCCGAACCGTATCTCGGTTGGATGATCTCCGGGCTGGCGTGGACCCTGCTCGTCGCCGTCACGGCATGGGCGATCGCGCTGATCGTCGGCTTCGCCATCGGGGTGCTCAGGACGCTGCCGAGCCGGACGGCGCGCATCATCGGCACCGCCTATGTCGAGGCGTTCCGCAACGTGCCGCTGCTGCTGCAGTTGTTCCTCTGGTACTTCGTCGTTCCCGAGCTGCTTCCCGAGACGATCGGCCACTGGATCAAGCGCGACCTTCCGCTGCCGGAATACTGGACCGCCGCCATCGGTCTCGGCCTGTTCACGGCGGCCCGGGTCGCCGAGCAGATCCGCGCCGGCATTGAGGCGGTGGGCCGCGGACAAGCGATGGCCGCCGCCGCCAGCGGCCTGACGGTGCTGCAAAGCTATCGCCATGTGCTGCTGCCGGTGGCCGCGCGCTATGTGCTGCCGCCGCTCACCTCCGAGTTTCTCAACATCGTCAAGAATTCCTCGCTGGCGCTCACGATCGGGCTGCTGGAGCTGACCGGCCAGAGCCGCCAGATCGAAAGCGCGACATTCCACGGCATCGAAGCCTTCACCGCCGCGACCCTGACCTATGTCGCTCTGACCATGACGGCGATCGTCGTCATGCGCGCGCTCGAACGCCGGATCGCGATCCCGGGCCTGATGGTGCGGGCCTGAGCATGAACAGCATCATCGGCCCCCTCATGGGCAACATCGATCCCGAGATCATCGCAAGCGCGATGCCGTTCCTCTGGGACGGCCTGTGGACGAGCTTCTGCCTGCTGTTGCTGGCGATGACGGGCGGCATCGCGCTCGGCGCAACGCTCGCCGTCATGCGGATCGCCGGATCGCGGCCGGTCGCGGCGTTCGCAACCGCCTATGTCAACGGGCTGCGATCGGTTCCGCTGATCATGGTGATCTTCTGGTTCTACCTGCTGATCCCGCTGGCGACCGGCCGCCCGATCGGCGCGTTCACGTCGGCGCTGGTCGCCTTCACCATCTTCGAGGCGGCCTATTACTCCGAGATCATCCGGGCCGGCATCCAGAGCGTCTCCAGGCAGCAACTGGCGGCGGCCGCGGCGTCGGGCCTCAGACCGCTGCAGGCCTATCGGTTCGTGATCCTGCCGCAGGCGTTCCGCAAGATGACCCCGATCCTTTTGTCGCAGAGCATCGCTTTGTTCCAGGACACCTCGCTTGTCTACGTGGTCGGCCTGCACGATTTCATGACCGCGGTGTCGGTCACGGCAAACCGCGAAGGCCATCTGGTCGCGTTCTATCTGTTCGCGACGGCGGTCTATTTCGCGCTCTGCTTCACCGCCTCCCAATCCGTCCAGTTGCTCAAGAGAACCATGGTGAGCCGATGACCGTCCCGATCCTGCACCTGCATCAGCACCAGGTCTCGAAGGTCTGGACGGAGCGGCCGGTCGTGATCGCGATCGAGGGAGTCTCGAAGGCCTACGGCAGCGTCGAGGTCCTCAACGACTGCTCCATGACCGTCCGCAAGGGCGAAGTGGTGGTGGTGTGCGGACCATCCGGCTCGGGCAAATCGACCCTGCTCAAATGCGTGAACGGTCTCGAACGCTTCCAGGCCGGATCGATCGACGTGGACGGCACCGCGGTCGGCGACCGCCGGACCGACCTGACCCGGCTCAGGAGCCGGATCGGCATGGTGTTCCAGCATTTCGAGCTCTATCCGCATCTGTCGATCATGCGGAACATCACGCTCGCGCCGATCAGGGTGCTGGGGCGGACGACATCGGAGGCCTCCGACAAGGCGATGGCACTGCTGCGCCGCGTCGGCCTCGGCGACAAGGCCGATCGGCTTCCGAGCGAACTTTCGGGCGGCCAGCAGCAGCGTGCGGCGATCGCCCGGGCGCTCGCCATGGACCCGATCGCGATGCTGTTCGACGAGCCGACGTCGGCGCTCGATCCCGAGACGATCAGCGAAGTGCTCGACGTCATGACCGAGCTCGCGCGGGACGGCATGACCATGATGGTCGTGACTCACGAAATGGGTTTTGCGCGCCATGTGGCGCACCGCGTGGTGTTCATGGACGGCGGACGCATTCTCGAGCAGGCGGCGGCGCAAACTTTCTTCGCCGAGCCTGCGACGGACCGCGCGCGCACCTTCCTGTCCAAGATCCTGCGCCAATAACAAGAAAAGCCAACGGGAACCGTTGCGATCTGATCAACCAGTCGACCACCAAGGAGAGAAACCGACCATGCGCATCGCCACCCCACGCACGCCGCTCGACGCGGGATCGTTTCGCGCGCAGACATCCGGCGTTTCGAACGTCGTGCATCTCAACGCGGCAGGCGCCGGACTGCCTCCGCGCATCGTCACCGAGACGGTGATCGAACACCTGGGACGGGAAGCGAGCGTCGGCCCACACTGGGCGGCGGCGCAGGTGCGCGAACGCCTCGACGCGGTACGGACCAATGTCGCTGATATGCTGCAGTGCCGGCCACACAACATCGCATTTGGCGGCAGCGCCAGCCATCTCTGGGCGATGGCCTTCCTGGCGATGCCGCTGCGCCGCAACGCCCGGATTCTGGTCGCGCGATCGGAATGGGCCGGCAATCTGCTGAACCTGCTGAAGCAGCGGCGGGCCGGCACGATTGCCATCGACGTCATGCCGGTCGACGAGCGCTCCGGCCAAATCGATGTCGAACGCGCCGCAGCCCTGATCGACGAACGCACGGCCGCGATCTGCCTGCCGGTGGTGGCGAGCGGATCGGGCGTGCGCCAGCCGGTTGAAGCGATTGCCGCGCTGCCGCGTCCGGAGCAGTGCCTGCTGTTCGTCGACGCGGCACAAGCCGTCGGCCAGATGCCGCTGGGGATCACAAGCACCGGCGCCGACGTCATGGTCGCGCCGAGCCGCAAGTGGCTGCGGGGCCCCCGCGGCGAGGCGATGATGGCGCTGTCCGATCGCGCACTGGAGCGTCTCGGCGATCCGCCGATCCTGAGCCAGGCCGGCTCCGCATGGACCGCGACGGACCAATACGCCACGCGGACCGACGCGCTGCGCTTCGAAACGTTTGAATTCGCCGTCGCCGGACGGCTCGGCCTCGGCGCCGCCGTCGAGCACGCACTGCGGCACGGTGTCGAGAATATCCGCGACGTGATTCGCGCGCGGCTGGCCCGGCTTCACGCCGGCCTCTCGGCGATCGCGGACATCAGGGTGTTTGAACGGATCGAGGCCGACCCCGCCTTTCTCACCTTCGCGGCGGAGACGCTGGCTCCGGCGGAACTAAACCGGCATCTCGCCGAGGCCAATATCGCCACCGCGATCGTCGATCGCCAATATGCCCTGGCCGACCTGGAAGCCCGCGGCCTTTCGGCGGTGAATCGCATCGCTCCTCATGCCTACACCAGCGAGGCGGAGATTGATCGCTTCCTCGAAGCGATGTCGCTTGCGTTGCGCCGGGCGCGCTGGCGCAACGCGAGCTAAGCGACATCAAAGACAAAGACCAGACGACGGGGCGCTGATCACGACGCGCATCATGCGAATGTCGCATGATGCGCGTCGCATTGCTCAGCAATTCATCAGCATCGCGCCCACAATGTCGGTAGTTTCGAAACGCGCGTCCATCACGCGGATGTCAGTCCGGTTCTTCGCGAAAAGAGCCCGCTGCAACGCGACTCCTAACCGATATTTTACCCCTGCGATGAAGATTGAAATTCTCGGTCAATGGGGCTGCGACCGAACAATCGTCACCCACCACATCACAGCGATGCAGCGCCGCACATTCTTGAGGTCAAGGCAATGCGCCTATCGATTGGCACCAAACTCGCACTCTTCTCAGGTCTCGGTATCGTGCTGGTCACCGGCATGCTTGCCAATCAATGGATCGGCAACCGGAGCATCACCGCGGCCAACGCAGCCCTGACCCGTGAACAGACGATCCTCGAGGGCGTGCAGAATGCCAGACTGTCACTGACCACGGTCCAGGTCGCGGTGCGCAACATCCGTCTCGCCGACACACCGGAAAAATTGCGGGAGGCCGCCGACACGATCAAGTCGACGATCGCCTCGGGCCAGGACGGCCTGGCCGCGTCGATCGGCATCGCGGCAAACCCGGCCGGACTGCGGGACATCCAGACCACCTTGGGGAGATTCGGCGAAGGCGCGATGAGACTGGCCCGCGCCTTCAGGTTCGAACAGGGCAAGAAGCTGATCGACGAGGCCTACATGGCGGCGCGCAATGATGACGAATTCATCACGACGCGCCAGCAACTCGTCAGAATGACCGATGCATCGCTCGCAGAGGCACGGAGCCTTGCCAGCGAAGCCCGCGAGGCCTCGTCCGACGCGATCAGCCGGGCCGCCATCATTGGGCTTGTGTTCGGCGCGGCTGTCATCCTCACCTTGCTCGGCTCGGCGGTGTTCTCGATGCTGACGATTGCCCGACCGATTCGCGGCATGACGGCGGCGATGCAGGCCATCGCGCGCGGCGCGACCGACACCAGGATCTCGGGCACCTCGCGCGAGGACGAGGTCGGCGACATGGCGCGGGCCTTCGAGGAAAACGCGGTCCGCATCGCCGATTGGGCCGCGGTCCAGAAACAGCAGGAAGACCGCGCCACCGCCGAGCGCAAACAGGCGATGCTCGATCTCGCCGCGCAATTCGAACGCGCGGTCGGCGGCGTCGTGCAGATGGTTTCTTCGGCGGCCACCGAGATGCAGGCGACCGCCTCGCAATTGACGTCGTCGGCGCAGGAGACTACGGCGCAGTCAACCTCGGTCACGGCGGCGGCGACGGAAGCCTCGACCAATGTCGCGGCTGTCGCGACCTCGGCCAGAGAGCTGAGCCTCTCCGTCCACGAGATCCGCGGCCAGGTCGCGCGTTCGGCCGACATGTCCAAGGCCGCCGTGACGGAAGCCGAGAGCACCGCCCATCTGGTGTCTGAGCTGACGGAGGTTGCCGCGAGCATCGGCGGCATCGTCGAAACGATTTCGAAGCTCGCCGCGCAGACCAACCTGCTCGCGCTCAACGCGACGATCGAGGCGGCCCGCGCCGGCGAGGCTGGCCGGGGCTTCGCCGTGGTGGCGGCCGAGGTCAAGGAGCTCGCCAACCAGACCGCGCGGGCAACGACCGAAATCACGGCGAAGATCACGGCGATCCAAGGCTCGACCGAAAAGGCCACCCAGGCGATCGGCGGCATCTCCGGCACCATCGCCGGGATCAACCAGGCCACCTCGGCCATCGCCTCGGCCGTCGAGCAGCAGAATGCCGCCACCCACGAAATCGTGGACTCGGTCTCCCAGGCATCGGTCGGCACCGGAGAAGTGACGTCGAACATGTCCGGCGTCGCCCGGGCCGCGGAAGAGACCGGAGCCGGCGCCGCGCAGGTTCTGACCGCGTCGACCGAACTCGCCGAGCAGGCGGAGAACCTGCGCGCCGAGGTGCAAAAATTCCTCGCCACGGTCCGCGCAGCTTGAGCCGTGCACGGCCGGGGCATCGCTCAATTGTGCGCTACGGCTCGACCAGCTTGAACTGCAGCAGCAGCGTGCGCTGGATCAGCGAAAAATTATCGTCGGAGACCATGGTCAGAATGGTGTCGCCCTCCGGCGTTTCGTGCACATCGAGGCCCTCCATGTTGTCGACCTCGTTGGCGAGATCGGCCTCGAAGATCACGGCGCCATCCACCAGCCGGTCCGGCACGATGGACGACAACGGAATCCGGCGGATGCGGATGCCGACGCCGGCAACGACGGAGAACTTGCGTTCCAGGATCAGCAGCGCGCCGGACGGGAGGATGGCCGCATCGCTGATGTCGAAGTCGTTGGTGCGGCGGATGGTGAACTGCCCGGGAGACGGCCCGCCGAGCAGAAACGCCAGGGTGTTGCCGCCGGGATCGAGCCCGCGCTCGGAGATCGCAATCAGCGTGCCGCCGAGCGGCAGATTGCGCGGCACCGTGACCAGCGATTCGAGGCCTTTATTGAAAGGCAGCCGGCGCAGCGCCGGCGGCGCGGTGATGGGCTCGCCATGGGCGCGCACGCCATCGCGCCCGAAGGTCTCGAAACGCAGGATCTGATTGACCCGCTCGATGCCGACATAGGCGGTGTCGCCATCCACAGCGAGGGACTCGGTGTCGAACCAGCCACGCTTGCCGACCGGCAATCCATCGGGCCCCAGGATCGGCGCCGTCTGCACGTCGGCCAAACCGGTGAGCTGCTTGCCGCGATAGACCAGCCGCCCGGTGAACCAGTCGCCCTTGTCGCTCAGCGCGGTGAAGCGCTCGCCCTTGGCATCGAGCCGCAATCCGGACAATCCGCCGAAGCCGCGAAACGAGGACGTCAGGGCCACGCCGCTGACGAACTCCAGCGATCCGAACCGCACCCGGCTCGAATCGCGCTGGTCGAAATAAGCGATGGGACGCGCGCCCACCTCGATCGCGACCGGACCGGGCGCGGTCGGGGGCGGCGATGGAGAGGACACCTGCGCCTGCACCAGGAAGACCGGCATCAGCGCAGCCGGAATCACCGAGATTGCCAGCAGAACGAGGCCGACCACACTGTAATGAAGGCGGCGGCCTGAGCGGTGCGGCATCGGGGTTATGAGTGCAGCCTGCGCCGGGGGCGTGACGCCGACGGCGCCGTCTCGGTTTCGCTGAACAATTCGGCCAGCTTTTCGGTGATCGCGCCGCCGAGCTCTTCGGCGTCGACGATGGTCACCGCACGGCGATAGTAGCGGGTGACATCGTGACCGATGCCGATCGCGATCAATTCCACCGGGGAGCGGGTCTCGATGTCCTCGATCACGTAGCGCAGATGCCGCTCGAGATAGTTGCCGGGATTGACCGACAGCGTGGAATCGTCGACCGGCGCGCCGTCGGAGATCATCATCAGGATCTTGCGCTGCTCGGACCGCCCGAGCAGACGCTTGTGCGCCCAGTCCAGCGCCTCGCCGTCGATATTTTCCTTGAGCAGCCCCTCGCGCATCATCAGCCCGAGATTTTTGCGCGCACGACGCCAGGGAGCATCGGCGGATTTGTAGATGATGTGCCTGAGATCGTTGAGGCGTCCCGGATTGGCCGGTTTGCCGGCGGCCAGCCACGCCTCGCGCGACTGCCCGCCCTTCCAGGCTCGCGTGGTGAAGCCGAGGATTTCCACCTTGACGCCGCAGCGCTCCAGGGTGCGCGCCAGGATATCGGCACAGGTCGCCGCCACCGTGATCGGACGGCCGCGCATCGAGCCGGAGTTATCCAGGAGCAGCGTCACCACCGTGTCGCGGAAGGTGGCCTGCTTTTCGTGCATGAACGACAGCGGGTGGAACGGATCGGTGACCACGCGCGACAAACGCGCCGGATCAAGGATGCCTTCCTCCAGATCGAACTCCCAGGCGCGGTTCTGCTGCGCCATCAGCTTGCGCTGCAGGCGATTGGCGAGCCGCGCCACGATGCCCTGCAGGTGCGCCAGTTGCTTGTCGAGATAGCTGCGCAGACGTTCGAGCTCGTCGTGCTCGCAGAGGTCTTCGGCGGCAACCTCCTCGTCGAACTTCGGCGCGAAGGCATGATATTCGGGACCGCGGGGCTCGTTGGCGCCGCGATTTTGCGGTCGCGAGGTTTCGCCGGGCGTATCGTCGTCGCCCATGTCGCCGTCGTCGAAGGTATCGCTGGCGGAGGCCTGCGCGCTCTCCATGGCGCTTTCCGACAACTCCTCGCTGGAGGTCTGGGCCTGGTCGGCGCTCATCTCCTGCGCGGCATCGGTATCCGGCGAGCCATCGGCGCCGGCCTGATCCTTCTCGCCGTCACGCTCGTCGTCCTGCTGGTCGTCATCGTCCTGATCGGCGTTGCGATCGTCGCCGAGCTCGAGCGCGTCGAGCAGATCGTGGATGGCGTCGCCGAAACGCGCCTGGTTCTCGGTCAGCTTGTCCAGCCGATCGAGCCGCGGCCCGATTTTAGGCTCAAGAACCGGCCGCCACAGGTCGACCATCTTGCGGGCGGCCGCGGGCGGCGCCTGGCCGGTCAGCCGTTCGCGCACCAGCATCGCCAGCGCATCGGCCAGCGGCGCATCGGCGCGGTCGGTGATCTCGTCGAATTTGCCGCGATGGAAATGATCGTCCAGCATCGCGCTGAGATTCTTGGCGACGCCGGCCATGCGCCGCGCGCCGATGGCTTCGACCCGCGCCTGCTCGACCGCGTCGAACACACTGCGCGCCTGCGGATTGGCCGGCATCAGCTTGCGATGCACCTTCGGATCATGACAGGCGATCCGCAGCGCGATGGAATCGGCGTGGCCGCGCACCACCGCGGCGTCGCGCTTGCTCATCTTGCGCGCCGGCTCCGGCAGCCGCGCCTTGCCCGGAGAGAGACCCGGGCGCTCGGCCGCGAACGTCACTTCGAGCTCGGGCTGTTTGGCAATCGCCCGCAGGCACGACGTCACCGCGCGCTTGAACGGCTCGGTCGGCGCCTCTTTCGATCCGGTCTTGAACTTGATGTTGGATGTCATCGGAGGACGGATATCCCGGTTTCCGTAGCCCGGATGAGCATAGCGATATCCGGGTCCGGTACGCTGAGAGGTGACCCGGATGTCGCTACGCTCATCCGGGCTACACACATGTCGATCAGCTCAGTGCGACGTTCACCGCCGACTCGGGCAATTCGGCGTTGAAGCAGCGCTGATAGAACTCGGCCACCAGCGAACGCTCCAGTTCGTCACACTTGTTGAGGAAGGTGACGCGGAAGGCGAAGCCGATGTCACCGAAGATCTCGGCGTTTTCCGCCCAGGTGATCACTGTACGCGGGCTCATCACCGTCGAGAGATCGCCGTTGGCGAACGCGTTGCGGGTGAGATCCGCCAGGCGCACCATCTTGTTGACGATCTCGCGGCCTTCCTGGGTGCGGTAGTGCCGCGCCTTGGCGAGCACGATCTCGACCTCTTCGTCGTGCGGCAGATAGTTCAGCGTGGTGACGATCGACCAGCGGTCCATCTGGCCCTGGTTGATCTGCTGGGTGCCGTGATAGAGGCCCGAGGTGTCGCCGAGACCGATGGTGTTGGCGGTCGAGAACAGGCGGAACGCCGGGTGCGGCTTGATCACCTTGTTCTGGTCGAGCAGTGTCAGGCGGCCGGAGACTTCGAGCACGCGCTGGATCACGAACATCACGTCCGGGCGGCCGGCGTCGTATTCGTCGAACACCAGGGCGACGTTGTTCTGCAACGCCCACGGCAGGATGCCGTCACGGAATTCGGTGACCTGCATGCCATTGCGGACCACGATCGAGTCCTTGCCGACCAGATCGATACGGCTGATGTGGCTGTCGAGATTGACGCGCACGCAGGGCCAGTTGAGCCGCGCCGCGACCTGCTCGATGTGGGTCGACTTGCCGGTGCCGTGGAAGCCCGAGACCATGACGCGGCGGTTCTTGGCGAATCCCGCCAGGATCGCCAGCGTGGTGGCGCGGTCGAACCGGTAATCCGGATCGACATCGGGCACGTGCGGATCGACTTCGGCATAGGCAGGCACTTCAAGGTCGGTATCGATCCCGAAAACCTGGCGAACCGAAACTTTCATATCGGGCAGGTTGGCCGGTTCGGTCGCTGTGGTCGTGGCGGCGGTCATCAGTCCTCCGTGATTTCGGGCGCTCCCGAAGCCAGGCGTTTTCAAGCTTGCTACGGTTTAGGGGTGCGGCATGAAACGTACCAGAGAGATGCGACGGGCAGAAGCCCAACGATCAATCAAAGTTCCGTTGCGATATCATCAAGATAGGTTCGAACGACAGGTTTTGAAAGGCTGCCTTGCGAATCAGGGGGAGCATTTCCATTGTTTGGGCAGCATGTCGCTCATTTCAGCCACGTCGACTTTCACTAGATCGAGCCGCCGGTGACGTCGGCCATCGCCAGCCTGATTGCCCTGGTTTCGGCCCATCCGGGCTGGGCCTATGCGACGATTTTCCTGGCTGCGATGCTGGAGGCGCTGCCGGTGGCCGGATCGTTCGTTCCGGGATCGACCGTGATCCTCGGCCTCAGCGCCCTGATCGGCTCGGGCAGCCTGGAGCTGCTGCCGGTGCTGGCCAGCGCTGCCGTCGGCGCGGTGATTGGCGACGGCCTCGCTTACTGGACCGGGCATCGCGCCAAGCGGGCGATCCTGCAGGCCTGGCCGCTGTCGGCCTACCCCTATGTCGTTGCACGTAGTGAGGAATTCTTCGAGCGCCGCGGCGCTCTGGCGGTGTTCCTGGCGCGCTTCGTGCCGCCGGTCCGGGCCTTTGTCCCGGTGACGGCGGGGGCGCTGGGCATGCCGCCGCAGCGGTTTTTTCCGATCAATGTGGCCGCGATCGCATTATGGGCGCCTCTGCACGTGGTACCCGGACTTCTGGCCGGGTCGGCACTCAAGCAATGGGGCACCACCCTGCATCACCATCTGGCCGCGCTCGCTGTGATCGTGGTTGCGCTGGGCGTAGTGGCCTTCGCGATCCGGCAGTATTTGCATCGGGCCGATGACCCCAAAGATCGAATAAAGGATCGAATCAAGGTCATATGACGCCTCCATCTTCATCGTCTCAAAATCATTGCTCAGGACATTTCATGATGCGCCGGCTCCCGTTCCTTTTGTCGACCCTCGCCTTGCTGCTGGTCCCGTTCGCCGCGGCCCGTGCCGACGAGCCGATGCGCGGCAGCTTCACCGCCGCCCAGGCCTGCCCGGCCCTGCAGTCGATCCGCAAAGAGACCAATCCGGGCAATATCAGCCTCGAGCCGGGCCGCTCCTACCGCCTGCTCGCCCGCAACAAGGCGGACGCCACCCACTACCGGGTGGTGGTGGACAGTGCCGATCCCCAGCAGCGCTGGGTGCCGGTGGGCTGCGGCACGGTGGACAGTTCCGATGCCAGCGTGCCTGCGCCATCGCCGACACCTCGACGCGGCGACACCCGGCCGACCGACGGCAAGCCGTCTTATGTGTTCGCCATCAGCTGGCAGGCAGCCTTCTGCGAGGGCCTGCCGGACAAGGTCGAGTGCCGGACCCAGACCGACGCCCGCCACGACGCCACCCACTTCACCCTGCATGGCCTGTGGCCGCAGCCGCGCAGCAATTCGTATTGCGGCGTCGCTCCGCAGGACATCGCCGCCGACAAGGCGCACCGCTGGGAAGATCTGCCTGCGCCGCAGATGCAGCCGACCACCCGCACAGCGCTGGAGAAGGCGATGCCCGGGACGGCGTCCTTCCTCGAGCGCCATGAATGGATCGTCCATGGCAGCTGCTTTTTCGAGAAATCGGCCGACGCCTATTTCCGCCGCGAGATCGCACTGATCGAGCAGATCAACACCTCGCCGGTGCAGAAGCTGTTTGCCGACAATATCGGCCGCGAGATCAGGACCAGCGACATCCGCGCCGCGTTCGACCAGGGCTTTGGCGCGGGCGCAGGTGAACGGGTGCGCGTGGCCTGCAAGCGCGACGGCGGCCGCAGCATCATTGTCGAACTGACCATCGGCCTGCGTGGCGACGTCACCGACAACGCGCCGCTCGCCGGCCTGATCGCCAGCGCTTCGCCAACCGATGCCGGCTGCAAATCAGGTATCGTCGATCCCGTCGGCCTGCAGTAAGCGCCGATCGCGACCGACAACGTTTTAAAAGAAGGTGCCTCCTGGAAACGACGCTCTATCGCCCGGTCAAAAACTTCCTTGAATCGCTCGGCTTCACCGTGAAGGGCGAGATCGGCGGCTGCGACGTGCTGGCGATCCGCGATGGCGAGCCGCCACTGCTGGTGATCTGCGAACTGAAGCAGCGGTTCAATCTCGAACTGGTGCTGCAGGGCGTCGACCGTGCCGCCGCCTGCGACGAAGTGTGGCTGGCGGCGCGGGTCTCGGCACGCGGCGCGGGGCGGGAAAGCGACGCGCGTTTCCGCAACCTCTGCCGCCGGCTCGGCTTCGGCCTGCTGGGGGTTGCAGACAATGACACGGTGGAGATCATCGTCAGCCCGGAAGCGCCGCAGCCGCGCCGCGAACCCAAGCGCCGCTCCCGCCTGATCGCCGAGCATCGCAAGCGCAAGGGCGATCCGGCGCTCGGCGGCAGCACCCGCGTGCCGCTGATGACCGCCTATCGCCAGCAAGCGCTGCTTTGCGCCGCTGCAATGGCAGCGGGTCCGCAGCGGCCACGCGATCTCGCCATCACGGTCCCCGAAGCGCCGAAGATCCTGCAGCACAATGTCTATGGCTGGTTCGACCGCGTCGAGCGCGGGATCTACACCCTGACGGACCAGGGCCGCGCCGCACTTGAGCGCTGGCCGCAGCGATCGGGCGACAGCGCCGCGCGTTAAGTCGCGCACCTCACATCTCCTCATGGTGAGGAGCGCGGCACGCGCGTTCGAGACGATGCTGCGCATCGCTCGGCGAACCATGAGGCCTCAATTGCAGCATCTGTGGCCTCGTCCTTCGAGACGCCGCTTCGCGGCTCCTCAGGATGAGGAGATAGTTTGTATATGACGCAGTTCGAACTAGGCCGCGATATCCTCCAACTGCCGATCACGGGTTTCGATCATGCGCGAGGCCGCAACCGCGCCGAGCGCCGCGACCACGGCGAACATCAGGAACACCGAGGCGATGCCCTGCTTGTTCACCATCAACCCGACCAGCGCCGGCCCCACCGCCGACGCCAGCCGCAGCCACGATGTCGCCAGTCCCGTGCCGATCGCCCGCATGCGGGTGGGATAGATCTCCGGCGTGTAGAGATACAGCACCGCATTGATCGAGCCGACGACGCCGTAGGCCAGGGTTGCCAGCACGATGACCGCGACAAGACTGCCGCTGCCGGCCAGCGCGAGAGCGGCCAGCAGCACCGCGCCGATCAGGAAGGACGCGACC
Organism: Bradyrhizobium prioriisuperbiae; assembly: GCF_032397745.1. Classification (NCBI taxonomy): domain Bacteria; kingdom Pseudomonadati; phylum Pseudomonadota; class Alphaproteobacteria; order Hyphomicrobiales; family Nitrobacteraceae; genus Bradyrhizobium; species Bradyrhizobium prioriisuperbiae. The sequence continues at coordinate 2,633,324 of NZ_CP135921.1, read as the reverse complement.
GCCCAGGACCGGCGGCCCACCCGGTCGATGCAGAAGGCACACGCCAGCAGGATCGCCACCTGCGCGACATTGGTCAGCGACGCCGCGCGCAGCGCATCGGGCAGATCGAGCGCATAGACCGTGTGATAGAGGGTCGGCATCCAGTTGTTCAGGCCGTTGGCGACAAAGAACGCGCTGGCCCACAGCATCCACGCGATCAATGTGCGCCCGCGATAGAGCGGCGACAGCAGCTCACGCCAGCGGCTCCGCGCCGGCTTGATCGCAGCCGCGGCCTGCAACGGCTCTCGCCGCAACTCCACGTCGGGCAGATCTCCATGCTTGCGCCGGGCACTGGCCTCGACATCCCTGATGATGGCTTCGGCTTCATCGAGCCGCCCCTGACCCACCAGCCAGCGCGGCGATTCCGGCAGCCGGAGCAAGAACACGGTGAGGATGAGCCCCGGAATTCCACCGAGCAGGAACAGGATCTTCCATCCCAACAGCGGCACCAGCACCGTGCCGATCTGTCCCGTAGCCATCAGGCCGACCGGAAAGATCATCTCGTAGAGCATGAAGAAACGCCCGCGTCCCTTGGCGCGCGACAGTTCGCTGATATACGCCGCCGCCACCGGCATCTCGCCGCCGACACCGATGCCCTGCACCAGGCGGCAGACGAACAGCAGTGAAAAACTGCCCGCAAGCGCGCAGCCGAGACTCATGACCGACATGATGGCGGTGGCGGCCGCCGCACTCGGCACGCGGCCATAGCTTTCGGCCAGGCGGCTGAACACCAGGGCGCCGACCAACTGGCCGATGTAACTGGCCGCGATCAGCCAGCCGACCTCCAGGGGCGACAGCTGCCACACCCGCACCAGGATCGGCAGCACAAACGCCAGCGAGAGGGCGTCGAACGCATCGAGAAACGTCGCACTGCCCATCACAATGCGCGCCCGGGTGTGCCAGGGCGAGAATGGAATGCGTTCCATCCGCGCGAGCAACAGCGTGGCCCGTGCGGAATCGTAGGAGCCAGCCGCCGGCGCGGCGACTGTCGCTGATGGCGCCTCCGGGATCGCCAGCGCTTCGTGTCCCTGCATCAAGTCCTCCCCTTGTGTTCTTGTCGCCGGCCGTTGCTGGCCGATCATCTTTGTCTTTGCTGTATGCGTCTCATCCGGACGCGAAGGCCACGCTGGTCAGGCTTCCGATCGCCTGTGCGATGACGTCAGGACATTCGATCGGGGTGAGATGGCGGGCGCTCGGCAGCACCTGCAAGGTCGCCCCCGGAATCGCCGCCTGCAGGCTGCGGGCCGCAGCAACCGGCGTGGCGTAATCTTCCTCACCGACAATCACGCTCACCGGAAAGTGGAAGTCCGCGAGCCACGGGCGCAGGTCGGCATCGCCGAGCATCGCGCAGGTGGCGGCATAACAATCGAGATCATTCGCCGTGAACACCTCCATCGCCGCCTTCACCCGCTCCGGCCGTTCGCTGCGAAAACGATCGCCGAACCAGCGGGTGGTCTGAAACGCGGCCATTCCGGTCAGCCCATCCGCCTTCGCCGTTGCCGCGCGCTTGCGCCATTCGACCGGCGCATCCGCGCCATACCAGGCCGTGGTATCGATCAGCACAAGCCCGCGCACGCGCGCGGGATAGTGCGCCGCGAAGGCCTGGGCCACGCAGCCGCCCATCGAACATCCGGCGACCACGGCATCGCGCCACCCCACATGATCCAGCACGTCGGCGAGATCATCGGCGAACATCTGGACCGTGTAGGGACCTGCTGGCTTGTCCGAGCGTCCGTGGCCGCGGCAATCGAGGGCGAGAACCTCGGCGGCCGGCGCCAACTGCGGAATCACCTCGTCCCAGACGGACGCGTCAAGCGCCAGCGAATGCACCAGCACGATGCGCGAACCATTCTCCGGCCGTGCGGCCGTCCGGCGATAGGCAATGCGCACGCCGTCACGCGTGCGCGCGAAACCCTGCTCAAGCGCGGGCACGGAAACCGATGTGGTCATCGCCGTGCCCCTCAACTCGCCACAGCCAGCTGGCTGTCGGCGTCGACCAGCGGCACGTTCCAGGCATCGTAACCATAGAGCCAGGAGGTATCCTCGTTGCCGCCGGACATCCAGGTGTTGGCGCTGGAGATGGCCTGGATGCGCGATGTGCGCGGCTTGCGGTTGGCCTCATAGCGGCGGAATGCGCCTTCAAGATCCTCATTGTCCACACCGGCCAGGCAGCGCGCCAGCACCGCCGCGTCCTCGATCGAGGTCGCCGCACCCTGGGCCATGTAGGGCGTCATCGGATGACAGGCGTCGCCGAGCAGCACCACCCGTCCGTCGCTCCAGCGCGGCAGCGGTTCGCGCTCGAGGATCGCCCATTTGTGGCAATCCGGGCAGGCCTCGAGAACCATGCGAACTTCAGGATGAAAGCCTTCATAAGCCGCGCGCAACTCATGCACGTCGCCTTTCGCGGACCAGGATTCCTCCGTCACCCAATCGGCCGGCTCCGGCACGCTGGTGACGAAATAGAGCTGGCTGCGGTCGGCAGCGGTGTAATAGATCACGATGTGCCGGTCAGTCCCCCACCATTTGGTGCGCGACGGCCTGATCTCGCCGCCGTTCATCAGCCTGGCATCGAACACCGCGCGATAGGCGATGCGTCCGCGATGGATCGGCGCATCGGGACCGATGATGATTTCGCGCGTCAGCGAGTGGACGCCGTCGGCGCCGATCACCGCGTCCGCCGACACCTTGGTGCCATCGGCGAACGACAGCGTCACGCCGCCATTGGCCTGGTCGAGCCCGACCAGCTTCTTGCCGAGATGGATGATCTCCGGCGGCAGCACCGCATGGAGCGCGTCATGCAGGTCCGCGCGATGCATGCACAGGAACGGCGCGCCGAACAGGCTTTCCGGCATCGGCAGTTCGCGCTTGATCTCACCGGTGTCCCAGATGCGGTTGAGATGGGAGTATGGCTCGAACGCGGTCTTGCGCAGTTTCTCTTCAACGCCGATGCCGCGAAGCACGCGCGACGAATTCGGCAACATCTGGATGCCGGCGCCGACGCGCGCGAATTGCGACGCCTGTTCGTAGACATTCACCTCGACGCCCACCTGCCGGAGCGTGGCCGCAACCGCCAGGCCTCCCATGCCGGCACCGATGATCGCGATCGACGGTTTGCCTCTTGCCATTGTCGTCCTCCCAAAAACTGAATGTCGTTGCGGGGGACGTTATCGGCGGCGAAATTGGATGTAAAATATCCATTTTATCCTATATTAGGATGTTATAAGTTCTAACTTACACTCGTTGGAATCGCCCATGGAATTACGGCATCTGCGCTACTTCGTGGCCGTGGCGGAAGAAGGCAGCGTGACCAAGGCTGCCGAACGCCTTGGCATCCAGCAGCCACCGCTCGGTCAGCAGATCAGAGCCCTTGAACAGGAGCTTGGAGTCGCGCTGTTCGACCGCGCGGCCAAGCGCATCAGCCTCAATGCAGCCGGCAAGGTGTTTCTCACCGATGCCCTGGACCTGCTCGCGCGCGTCAACGACGCCGTCGATCATGTCCGGCGCTTCGACCGGGGTGAGCGCGGATGTCTCAATGTCGGCTTCACCAGCTCCGCCTCGCTGCATCCCTGGACACCAAAGATGTTGCGGGCCTTCCGCAACGCCTATCCGCTGGCGGAAATCACGGTCGAGGAGCGCGAGACTTACGAGCTGATCCTGGCGCTGCGGCAGAAGCGCGTCGATGCGGCGTTTCTGCACATTTCGGCGCGCGAATTTCCGGACCTGACCAGCGCCGTGCTGGCGGAGGAGACAATGGTCGCGGCGATCCCGCGTGACCATCCGCTCGCGCGCGCGCCGTCAAAGCCGGTGACGCTGGAAATGCTGTCGGACCAGAATTTCGTGGTCTACCGGCGCCCGGACGGCCCCGGCATTTTCACCGGCATCGAGCGGGCCTTCGCTGCCGCCGGCCTGTCATTCCACGTAGTCGATGAAGTGCATCGCATGGTGGCGGCGATCAATCTGGTCGCCGCGGGGCGCGGGCTTTCGCTGGTGCCGCACTCCATCCAGGTGCTGCATCGCGAGTCCGTGGTTTACCGATCGCTGGCGCCGGATGCATTGCCGCCGCTGCCGCTTTATCTCGCCTATCGCCGGACCAGCAACCTTGAGCTGGTGCGCAATTTCATCACGGTGACGACCCGATCGGCCGCCGACCTCAGCAACGGCAAGACCGCCTGACGAAAACCAATCAGGAATGCGCGCGACGCCCCGGCACCGGACCGATGTAACGCGCGCGCGGACGAATCAGGCCGCCGCTGCGCAACTGTTCGCTGGCGTGCGCGATCCATCCCACCGTCCGCGCCATGGCGAACAGCGCAAGTTCGCTGCCCACCGGCATGCGCAAGGCGTGGGTCAGCACCGCCAGCGCATAGTCGATATTGACGAACTCTCCCGTCGCTTCCAGCACCCGCGCGGGAATCTCTTGCGTGAAACGATCTGCGGCACCGGCCTTCGCCAGTGCCCGCAGCAGCATGTGGGCGCGCGGATCGCCGAGCTTGTAGACGCCGTGCCCAAAGCCCGGGAAACGCTCACCCAGCGCCACCCGCTCGCGGACGACCTCGGCGAGATCGACGTCGGCAAGCGAGCGCACCAGTTGCGCCGACAGCGCGCTGGCGCCGCCGTGCTTCGGCCCCTTCAGCGCCGCGAGGCCTGCGATGGTCGCATCATAGAGGTTCAGGCCCGTAGAAGCTGCACAGCGCACGGTGAACGTGGATGCGTTCAATTCATGATCGGCGAGCAGCACCAGGACGCGGCGAATCAGATCCGGCGCCGCCTTGTCATGAGGCGCCCAGGCGCGCGCGATCTGCTGATGCAGCAGATCCGACGACGGCTCGCTGTTGAGCATGAAGCCGACCACCAGCCGCAGGATGCGGCCACCGACCATGGCCCGCCCATCAGGCGCGCGGGTGAAGGCCTGCGGATCGGCGCCGGCCGCCAGCGCCAGCACGGCAATGGCACGATCGATCGGCGCGGCATTTCGCGCCGCCGTCGCGATCGCGCGCATCGGCTCGGAGATCACCGGGCGGTTGTCCACTGTGAACGGATCGACGTTGGTCGCGTCCCACAACAGCGTCGCCGCGTGTTCCAGCGTATCGGTCTCGGCAAGGGTGATGCAGTTCACACCGCGATAGATCGGGCCGTCTTCGGTGATGGTCGCGATTGCGGAGTCCAGCACCGGCAGATCGGCATCGAAACTCTTCAGGCCGCGCGGCTCCGGCGAGGGCACGCGGCGCTCCTTCAGCGCGCGCACATCCTCGGCGCGATAACGGCGGCTGCGCGAATCCGTGGTCGGCTCCGAGCGGATCAGGCCGCGGCTGACATAGGCATAGAGCGTGGCCGGAGCGACCGCGAGTTCGGCCGACGCCTCCCGGGCCGACAGATAAAGGGAGCCGGATTTTTTCATATTGATTTATATAATCAAGATTGATCAATCTGTCGAGCAGGTCGATTTTCTCTCTGGAACCAAAGAATTGGACCCCAAAGGAGATCGACCATGACCATCCAGCTCGGCAAAACCCCGATCGGCCTCGACGGCATCCCGGCCGCCGAAACCGTGCTCAGCCATGTCGACGGCGAGCGGGGCGAACTGATCATCGCCGGCGAAAAGATCGGCGACCTCGCTCGCAAATCGAGTTTCGAGGGCGTGACGGCCCGGCTGTGGAGCGGCGCGACGGGGCAGCCGATTGGCGAGGCCGCAGTGCGGGCCGCACTCGGCGCTGCACGTGAACGCGCCTTTGCCCGGCTGCCTGTGCTGCTCGCGGCCGCCGAGGGACTGTCGATCGTCGACGGCTTTCGCGCCGGGATCGCCGCCCTGCGCACCGAGAACGGGCTGACCCATGAAGCCACCATTGTCGGCGCACTGCCGGTGATCGCGGGCGCGCTGGTGCAGCGCGCGAAAGGAGCGGCGCCGATTGCACCGGACGCCACCGCGGGTCATGCCGCCGACACGCTGGCGATGATCCATGGCCGCAAGCCGGACGCCCGCGAAGCCACAGCGCTCGACGCTTATCTTGTCACGGTCTGCGATCACGGCATGAACGCCTCGACATTCGCGACCCGCGTGGTGGCCTCGACCCACGCCGACCTGTTCGCCTCCATCACCGCCGGCTATTGCGCGCTGACCGGCCCGCTGCATGGCGGTGCGCCGGAGCCGGTGCTGGAAATGCTGGACGCGATCGGCGACCGCGAGCGGATCCAGCCCTGGATCGATGACGCGCTGAAGCGCGGCGAACGGCTGATGGGCTTTGGCCACCGCATCTACCGGGTGCGCGATCCCCGCGCCGACGTACTGAAGGGCGCAATCGAGCGGCTCGCGGGCAACGGCACAGATCTGCCGTTCGCCGGAGAAGTGGAAGCATATGCGCGCGAGGCGCTGCGGCGAGAGAAACCCAACCGCCCGCTCGACACCAATGTGGAGTTCTTCACCGCGATCCTGCTCGACGCGCTGGCGATCCCGCGGCAGGCGTTTACGCCGATCTTCGCGGTCGCCCGCGCCGCCGGCTGGACCGCGCACGCCCGCGAACAGCAACGCGGCGGCCGGCTGATCAGGCCGAGCTCGGCTTATGTGGGGCCGATGCCGAAGTAGTTAGATTGCGTCGCGTTGGAGGCAGCTCCTCATCTTGAGGAACTCGCGCAGCGGGCGTCTCGAAGGATGAGGCCAAGTTGAAAAGCTCAGGCCTCATGGTTCGAGACGCGGCCAAAAGGCCGCTCCTCACTATGAGGAGAAAATTCAGGTGCGCGGAACGGTCTTCAGATAGTTGTAGGCCTTGATGATCTCGATCAGGCGATCTTCGGTGGAACGATCGCCGCCATTGGCATCGGGATGATGCTGCTTCACCAGCAACTTGTACTTGGCCTTGATCTCCTCCGTGGTCACGGAACCCGAAAGCCCCATCACCTGCAGCGCCTTGCGCTCGGCGTTGAAGATTTTGCGCGTCTCGGCCTTGGCCTCAGCGCCGCTTCCGGGGCCCGGACGCCAGCTGCCGCGACCGTTCAATTCGCTGAACACGCTGAACGGATCGGCGGCGCCCTCGAGATCTTCCGGTTTCGGCTTGCCCTTCACGCCACCATTGGCGCCCATCTTCCAGGTCGGGCGATGGCCGGTCAGCGCATCCTTCTGGTAACGCGCAACCGCATCATCGCTCATGCCGGAGAAATAGTTGTAGGACGCGTTGTACTCGCGCACGTGGTCGACGCAGAAATTCCAGTAATCGCGCTCCTGGCCGCGCCCCTTTGGCGCACGATGCGGGCCCGGCTTCTTGCAGCCCGGCCAACCGCACATCGCCACCTCCTCGCGTACTTTCGGCTGCTTTTGCGCCGTACGCGGTTTGATGCGAATTTTATCGAAGAATTTTGAATCCGAATCCATCAGCGACTATGACCCCGCGACGCGAAAACCTTCAAGTCCTTGACACGCAAGTTAATGTGCTTAGCTAGTATAGCACTTACCGCAGACGGTAACGAATCCTGTCAATCGTGACGATCTGTGACCCGTTTTCAGTGCGACCCGTTAGTTTCAGTGTGGCCCGCCTCGCGATCATGACGACCAAAGATAACATCACGAAGAAGTTGACCGAAGCTTTCGCTCCCGCCAGCCTCGACGTCACTGATGAATCCCATCTTCATGAAGGCCACGCCGGGCATCGGCCGGGCGGTGAGACACATTTCCGAGTTTATATCGTGTCAAACGCGTTCGCTGGCAAGAGCCGGATCGAACGCCATCGCATGATTAATTCGCTGCTGGCCGCCGAACTCGCTGCAAACGTTCACGCTTTGGCGCTCAAGCCGCTGGCGCCGGGCGAAAACGGGGCCTGACCACTTAGCGCCTGATCGCGCTTAATATCTTATCGCCTGGAACGACTTTACTCAAAAACGGCTTTTTCAGAACGACGAGCCGGCGCGACGCTTCTTGGCCGGAGCGGTGATCTCGACTTCGCCGGGCACCGGCACGATGCGCAATGCGGTGATGCGGTTGCGCTCCCGCCGCAGCACGCGGAACCGGAAGCCGTGGAACGTGAAGCTCTGGCCGCGCTCGGGAATTGATCGCGCTTCGTGAATGACGAGGCCGGCAATCGTGGTCGCCTCTTCGTCCGGCAGACGCCAGTCCATGGCGCGGTTGAGGTCGCGGATCGGCACCGAGCCGTCGACCACCACCGAGCCGTCAGCCTGGGCGCGCACGCCGGCCACCACCACATCGTGCTCGTCGGAAATATCGCCGACGATTTCTTCCAGAATATCTTCCAGCGTCACCAGGCCCTCGACCTCGCCATACTCATCGACGACCAGGGCGAAGTGGGTCTTGCGGCGGCGGAACGCCTTGAGCTGCTCCGACAGCGGCCGCATCTCCGGCACGAACCAGGGCGGCGCAGCGATCGCCGCAACATCGATCTTCGCGATGTCGCCGTCGGCGGCGCGGATGGCGCGCAGCAGATCCTTCGCATGCAGCACGCCGACGATGTTTTCCGGCTTGTCGCGCCACAAGGGAATGCGGGTGTACTCGGTGGCAAGTACCTCGCGCACCAGATCTTCCGATGGCAGGTTGGCATTGATGAGCACCATTTCGGTGCGGTGAACCATCACGTCCGAAACCTGAAGCTCCTGCAGATCGAGCAGCCCGCCGAGCATGTCGCGATCATGCTTCTCGACACCGCCCTCGTGATGCATGAGATCCACGGCGCCTCGCAGCCGCTCGGTCGGCGACAGCAGCGGCTGATTGACGCCGATCGGAATGCCGAGAATTCGCATCAGCACCCGCACCACCGCTTCGATCACCGCCAACAGCGGCGCCAGCAGCATGACCAGCAGCTTCATCGGCCGCGCCACCGCGAGCGACACACGATCCGGCGCATTGATCGCCACGGTCTTCGGCAGCACCTCGGCGAAAATCACCACCAGCACGGTCATGGCGCCGGTCGCATACAGCACGCCGACATCGCCGAACCAGGCGGTGAAGATGCCGGTGGCGAGCGCCGAGGCGCCGATATTGGCGATGTTGTTGCCCAGCAGCAGCGCGCCGATCATGCGCTCACGCGCATTGAGCAGCGAGCTGACGATGCCGGCCTCGCGGCTGCCCTGCTTCTGCAGCCGCAGCATGCTGGCGCGGGACGAACCCGTCAGCGCCGTCTCACTCGCCGAGAAGAAGGCGGAGACGAACAGCAGGCCGATCACGATCGCGAATGCAAGCCAGTACATATTGCGCTTATCGCCGCATCATCCGAGTTTACGCGCGAGGAAGTCGCGCACCACCACAGGCTCGACATCGGAACGGATCACGGCCTGGCCGATCGCTTGCAGCAGAATGAACGTCAGCCGGCCGCGCTTGACCTTCTTGTCCTGGGCCATCAGCGCCATCAGCGCGTCGGCATCGGCAAGGCCTTCCTGCCGAAAACCGGCGATATCCTGCAGATGGATCGGCAGCCCGACGGTGGCAAGATGCTGTTCGATGCGGATCACATCCGCAGCGCCAATCAGGCCGAGCTCCGCGGAGAGCTGCGCCGCCAGCACCATGCCGATCGAGACGCCCTCGCCGTGGAACAGACGATCGGAGAAGCCGGTCGCAGCCTCCAGCGCATGGCCAAAGGTGTGGCCGAGATTGAGCAGCGCGCGCTCGCCGGTTTCGCGCTCGTCCCGCGCCACGATCGCCGCCTTGGCGCGGCAACTGGTGGCGATGGCGTGTTCGCGGGCACTGCCGCCGGCGACGATCTCGGCGTGATTGGCTTCCAGCCAAGCGAAAAAGCCAGCATCGCCGAGCAAGCCATATTTGGCGACCTCAGCATAACCGGCGCGGAACTGGCGCGGCGACAGCGTGTCCAGCACTGCGGTGTCGGCCACCACCAGCACCGGCTGGTGAAACATGCCAACCAGATTCTTGCCCTGCGGGGAATTGATCCCGGTCTTGCCGCCGACTGAGGAATCGACCTGCGCCAGCAGCGATGTCGGCACCTGCACGAAATCGAGGCCACGGCGGACAATCGATGCGGCAAAACCGGCGAGATCGCCGACCACGCCACCGCCGAGCGCGACCACGAGATCGTTGCGCTCGATTTTCGCGGCGATCAGGCCTTCGCAGACGTCCTGCAGCACGCCATAGGTTTTCGACGCCTCACCCTCGCCGACCACGATGCGCGAGGTGGTGATTCCGGCCTCGGCCAGCACCGCTTCGGTGGGCGCAAGCCAGTGCTTCGCCACGGTATGATCGGTGACGATGGCGGTGCGCGCACCGGGGCGCAACGCCGCGATCCGTCGCCCCAGCGAGCCCAGCACGTCACGGCCGATGATGATGTCGTAGGCCCGCTCGCCCAGCGCCACCTCAACCGTGATGGGGGCGGACTGTTTCAGCGGCGCGGTCATTGCATGTCACTCAAGGGAAGCTCGCTTAATTGCGTCGGAACATTGCTGCGGCAGAGATGATCATACAACGCATCGATGCACTCGTTGACGACCTTGTCGTGCGGCTCGTCGCGCGACAGCACGGTCAGGTCGGCCTGCTCATACACCGGATAACGCAGATCGATGAGCCGCTGGATGGTCGCCGCCGGGTCGTCGGTCTGCAGCAGCGGGCGATCGACCCGCCGCTTGACCCGGCGCAGGATTACGTCGGCATCGGCGCGCAGCCAGATCGACACCGCCTTGGCGCGGATGCGGTCGCGGGTCTCCTCGCGCATGAACGCGCCGCCGCCGGTGGCCAGCACGCCGGGCGCGCCATCGAGCAGCCGCGCGATCACCCGTGCCTCGCCATCGCGGAAATACGGCTCACCATGGTCGGCGAAGATTTCCGGAATGGTCATGCCGGCGTGCGCCACCTCGATCTCGTGGTCGGCGTCGGCGAACGGCAGCCGCAGCCGGGTGGCCAGCCGCCGCCCGACGGTGGATTTGCCGACACCCATCATGCCGACCAGCACGAGCGACCGCGCGCCCAGCGCCGCCACGATGGCGGCCTCCGGACCGAGCAAGGCACTGTGCTGTGTGACCGCGTCGGACATTGTCTCAGGAACTCTCGTCTCGAACTCTTGAACGTCCAGCCGTTTCCCGCCGGGGGCTGTGTCCGGCATCTGTTATGACATTCCTATACTACCCGGATGAACCTGGTTGCCAGAGCGAACTCGCCCAAAGCCTTGCCATCTCCAAGCGAACATGTTGGTACTGTTGACCAAATCCCATCCCTCAGGCGTGGTGAAGGCCGCTTTCGCGGCAACAGCTTAGGGGGATCTTGGGGGATGACGAGCACGAAACCCGGGACCACCAGCCCATGCCCAGCCTGCTCCGCTTCCTGGCCGTCGTGGCGATCATCGGCGGGGTGATCTATGGCGGTATTTTCGCGCTGGCCAATTTCGTCAGCCCCGCATCGCGGGAAATGACCGTCACCGTGCCGCCCGACAAGTTCCTCAAGCGCTGAGGACGCTCAACGATGGCGCCCCAGGCCAAGATTTCCGAAACCAAAGGCTCCGACGCCCGGCTGACGCAGCTGTTCCTGGACATGCTCGCCGCCGAACAGGGCGCCGGCGACAACACCCTGTCGGCCTATCGCGGCGACCTCGAAGACCTGTCCGCATTCCTTCAGCGCAGCAAAACCAACTTCAACCGGGCCGACACCGAAGCGCTGCGCGGCTACCTTGCCGATCTCGACGAGCGCGGCTTCAAATCGTCCAGCGTGGCGCGCCGACTGTCGGCAATGCGGCATCTGTTTCGTTTCCTGCTGACCGAGCGGATCCGCAGCGACGATCCGGCCGCGATCCTGTCCGGCCCCAAACGTGGCCGCGGCCTGCCGAAGGTGCTGTCGATATCAGATGTCGATCGGCTGCTGACCCGGGCGAAGGCACAGGCCGAAGCGACCGATGCAGCGGCACCGCAGCGCCTGCGCGCGCTACGGCTGGCCTGCCTGCTGGAAGTGCTTTACGCCACCGGCCTGCGGGTGTCGGAGCTGGTGTCGCTGCCGGTGTCAGCGGCACGGCGCGATGCGCGCATGATCGTGGTGCGCGGCAAGGGCGACAAGGAACGGCTGGTGCCGCTCAACGACGCCGCGCGGCAGGCGATGGCGGATTATCTGGTGGCCCAGGACGGGCCAACAAATGCCGGAACCAAGAAGGCATCCAAGACCCCCAGGTCGAAATGGCTGTTTCCATCCTTCGGCGACAGCGGCCATCTGACGCGCCAGCACTTCGCCCGCGAGTTGAAAGACCTCGCAGTGTCTGCGGGATTGCCGGCGCGCCTGGTCAGCCCGCACGTGCTGCGGCACGCCTTCGCCAGCCACCTGCTGCACAACGGCGCCGATCTGCGCATCGTGCAGACCCTGCTGGGCCATAGCGACATCTCCACCACGCAGATCTACACCCATGTGGTGGAAGAACGCCTGAAGAGCCTGGTGCGCGACCTGCATCCGCTGGCGGACAAATAAGTTGTTATCGCCAAAGCTGTCATCGCCAAGGCGGCTTACGCGCGAACTGCTTTTTCAGGAATTGCATGAAGCCGTCGACGCGCGCCGAAATCCCGCGCCGTGCCGGCACCAGCGCAACCACGTTCGCCGGCTCAAACTCCCAGCCCGTCAGGATGCGCTGGAGCTCGCCGCGCTTCACCAGTGGCGCCGCATCCCATTCGGAGCGCAGCATACAACCGAGGCCCTCAATCGCCCAGTTGCGGACCACCTCGCCATCGTTGCTCCGGAGCGCCGGTGAAATTCGCACCGACTCCGCGGGAGCGGCCTTGCCGCGGTCCCGGGACTTCCTGCGGAAGTGCCACAAAGTGACGTCTTCCTCGTTCTCCTGAACACTCAGGCAGCTGTGTTGCAGCAGATCTCGCGGATGGCTCGGGACGCCGGCCTGCTTCAAATAGGCTGGACTGGCGCACACCCAGCGTTCGTTGCGCGCCAGCAGATGCGCGACCCACGACGAATCGCGCAATTCCCCGATGTGAATCACCACGTCGGCATCTTCGCCGGCTTTCCATGGATTTTCCGACAACTGGAGTTCCGGCTGCAATGCCGGATGTTTCGCGTGAAAGCGAGCAACGATGGGCGCGATGTGGATGCGGCCGAATCCAAACGGCGCGACAATGCGCAGGCGACCGGTGAGCTGGCCGCCGGCGATGTTCAGGGTTTGCGGCAGAGCTTCGACGCGGGCCAGCAGCGCCTGCGCTTCGGACACCAGACGCTCGCCCTCGCTGGTGAAGCGCATATGACGCGAACTGCGGATGACGATGCCGACGCCGAGTTCGCTCTCGAGTTTCTTCAGCCGCATCGACAGCGCCGGCGGCGTGACGTTGAGCGCTCGCGCCGCCGCACTCAGCGAACCGGTGCGGCTGAGCGCCTCGACAAAGCGCAGGTCATCCAGGCTGATCATTCAATTTTCCTGAACCGTATCTTCTATTCCATTTAAGCACAGCTTCATGCTGCCGTGCTACCAAGGGATATGGCAAACACATCACTCCCCAAAGCCGTGCTGTTCGATCTGCTGACCGCGCTGCTCGATTCATGGACGGTCTGGAACGCCGCCGCGGGCTCCGAAACCCAGGGGCGCGCCTGGCGCACCGAATACCTGCGCCTCACCTACGGCTGCGGCGCCTATGTGCCCTATGAAGACCTGGTGGCGACGGCAGCGGCAACCGTGGGTTTGCCGCCGGATTCACCACGAGCTCTCGAAGAGCACTGGACCGAGCTGCCGGTCTGGAGCGGCGTTCAGGCGGCGCTGGATGAGATCGAGGGCCAGACCAAACTCGCCATTGTCACCAATTGCTCGCGCCGCCTCGGCGTGCTGGCCGCGAACCGGCTGAACACACGATGGGATTGCATCGTGACCGCGGAGGACGCCGGCTTCTACAAGCCGGATCCGCGTCCCTATCGACACGCCTTGCAGGAGTTGCAGGTCGCGCCGGAGCACGCAGCATTCGTCGCCGGCTCCGGCTACGACCTGTTCGGCACCGCCGCGGTCGGCCTGCGCACCTATTGGCACAACCGTGTCGGCCTGGCCCGGCCCGATGGCGCGCCGGCGGCCGACATCGAGTCACCGACCTTTGAGGGCGTCGTCTCCTGGCTGAAAGGCTTCGCATGACACACAGACGCGCATTGGCCGCAGGCGTGATGGCGGCCGCGGCCCTGATCAGCAGCCCGCACACGACATTCGCGCAAACCTATCCGGCGCGCGCGATCACGCTCATCGTGCCGTTCCCTGCGGGAGGGCCGAGCGATGCGCTCGCCCGCGCCGTCGCGCAGGTCATGGCCATCGATCTCGGCCAAGGGATCGTTGTCGAAAACATCAGCGGCGCCAGCGGTACGATCGGCCTCGCCAAATTCACCAAGGCGTCCCCTGACGGCTACACCATCGGTTTCGGCACCATCGGAACGCATGTCGCGAATGTCGCGCTGTACAAGAAGCTGCCGTACGATCCCGTCTCCGACTTCCAGCCCATTGGACTTGCAGGAACGGCATCCACTCTGCTGGTCACCAAGGCATCGCTGCCCGTTACCAACCTGGAACAGTTCGTCGCTTATACGCAGACCAACCGTGCGACAATGACGTTTGGCAGTGCCGGCATCGGATCCATTTCCCACTTTTCCTGCGCACTGCTGCTCTCGTCGCTCAAGCTGAACGTGACCCATGTGCCCTATCGGGGCGTCGCCCCCGCCATGAACGACCTGATTGGCGGACACACCGATTTCATGTGCGATCAGACCACCACAGCGCTTCCTCAGATCGCGGGCGGAACGATCAAGGCGATTGCCGTCCTCAGCGACCAGACCGTCGCACAACTGCCCGATGTTCCGACCGCCGCCAGCGCCGGCTATCGCGACGTCAACGTTCGGGCCTGGAATGCGTTGTTCGCACCGAAACAAACGCCGGCCGAAATCATGACCAGGCTCACCCACGCGCTGCGCTTTGCCCTGTCGGACGCGAATTTGCGCAAGCAGATGGCGGCCGTCGGCGTCGAACTTCCGCACCCGGAACAATTGGATCCGATTGACGTCTCCAGGCTGATCGCCGATGGCATCAAGACGGACGTGCCGCTGATCAGGCAAAGCGGCGAAACACTGGACTGACTGGTGTGCTGAACGCGAAGTTCCTGTGATGATGCGGCTGACTCTTTCAGGAACTTCGCGTTCATAAAGCACCCCAGAATCATAAAATTGCTAGTGTCCTGATCGAATTCGAAGTTCGCTCGGAGGCGCTGCCACGTGATGCGAACTTCGAATTCGGGACACTAGAGATGATGCTGACCGATATCCCAACCCCCGCCGCGCTGATCGACGAAACGCGGATGAAAGACAACATCGCACGGATGCAGGCGCACATGACCGCGCTCGGCGTTCGCCTGCGCCCGCACGTCAAGACCGCAAAGTGCATCGAGGTCGCCAGGCGGCAGCAGGCCGAAGGCGCCAGCGGCATTACGGTGTCGACGCTGAAGGAAGCCGAACAATTTTTCGCGGCCGGATTCGACGACATTCTCTATGCGGCCTGCATCACGCCGAACAAAATCGACCGCGCGCTGGCGTTGCGGCGGCGCGGCTGCAGGCTGACCGTGATCGTCGATTCGATCGCTGCGGCTGAAGCTCTCGCCGCAAGGGGACAGGCCGAGCAGCACGCGTTCGACGTGATGATCGAGGTCGATACCGACGGCCACCGCTCGGGCGTCAAGCCGGATGACGCCCTGCTCATCGGCATCGCCGGCACGCTGCATCAGGGCGGCGCCGTGGTGAAGGGCGTGATGACCCACGCCGGAAGCTCCTACGATCTCAACACCCATGAAGCGCTCGCGCGGCTGGCCGAACAGGAACGCAGCCTGATTGTCGAGGCCGCCGCCCGGCTGCGATCAGCCGGCCTGCCGTGTCCTGAGGTCAGTGTCGGTTCGACGCCAACAGCCTTGTGTGCGCGGGATCTGTCCGACGTGACCGAAGTGCGGGCCGGCGTCTATGTGTTTTTCGACCTGGTGATGTCGAATGTCGGGGTGTGCACGCCACACGAGATCGCGCTGTCGGTCCTGACCACCGTGATCGGGCATCAAACCGAGAAGGGCTGGGTGATCGTCGATGCCGGCTGGATGGCCATGAGCCGGGATCGCGGCACCGCGCGGCATGGCATCGACTACAGCTATGGCGCGATCTGCGGTCAGGACGGCCGTTCGCTCGACGACTACATCATGACCGCAGCCAACCAGGAACACGGCATCGTCTGCCGGCGCGACGGACAGGCCGATCCCGATATCGCGCAGCGCTTTCCAATCGGCAGCCTGCTGCGCGTGCTGCCCAATCATGCCTGCGCCACCGGCGCGCAGTTTTCCGCCTATCAGCTCATCGACGGGGAGCGCGCGGTCGCAACCTGGGAGCGGTTCGATGGCTGGTGATATCGCTGGCAATATCCTGGCGATCAATCCGCCCGACATGGCGGCGCCGGGCGGCCACTACAGCCACGTGATCACTGGCCAGGGACTGGTGTTCGTGTCCGGCCAACTGCCGATCGCGCCCGACGGCACGAAATTGAACGATGCGGCGTTCGCGGTCCAAGCGGAGCAGGTGCTCAATAATGTCGCATGCGCGCTCGCAGCCGCCGGCAGTTCGATCGACCATCTGCTGCAGGTTCGCGTCTATGTGACGGACATTCGCCTGTGGCCGGAATTCGACGTGATCTACAGGCAATGGGCAGGCACGGCGCGCCCGGCCCGTGCCGTCGTTCCCGTTCCCGAACTGCACTACGGCTTCAAGATCGAGGTCGAGGCGGTCGGACTGCTGCGGCCTGTCTGACCGGCTTAAAGCTCGTCGAACGATTCTCACTTGGGACAATCGCCCTTAACCCTGCATTGGAAACCCGGCGCCGGGGGCTTGCCCGGCTGTGGCCGCGTTCAGATATGCTGCAGCGTATTGACTTGGACCGGCTCAGAGTCCAGTTTCGCGCGCCGGCGAGGGGTATGAGGCTGCGGCCATAATCCGCACCAACCTGTTGAAGAAACAAGACTTCTTGATCCAGACCGACATCTCCTTCACCTGCCGACTTTCTCGCTCTTCCACCTCATTCCAAGCCCGGATGTGATGCGCAGCTATCTCGACTTCGAAAAGCCCGTCGCCGAACTCGATGCCAAGATCGATGAATTGCGCTCGCTCGCCGGCGGCAGCGACATCGGCGAGGAGATCACGCGCCTGGAGGAGAAGTCCCGGCAAGCGCTGGACGAGCTCTATGCCAATTTGACGCCGTGGCAGAAGACCCAGGTCGCGCGCTGGCCGTCGCGCCCGCACTGCATGGACTATGTCAGCGCCCTGATCACCGAGTTCACCCCGCTCGCCGGCGACCGCAAGTTCGGCGAGGACGAAGCGCTGGTCGCGGGTTTCGGCCGTTTCAAGGGCGAAAGCGTCTGCGTGATCGGCCAGGAAAAAGGTGCCACGACTGAGAGCCGGCTGAAGCATAATTTCGGCATGGCCCGTCCGGAAGGCTATCGCAAAGCGGTGCGCCTGATGGAAATGGCCGATCGTTTCGGCCTGCCGGTGATTTCGCTGGTCGACACCGC
The DNA here is from genome assembly GCF_032397745.1 of Bradyrhizobium prioriisuperbiae. Lineage (NCBI taxonomy): Bacteria > Pseudomonadati > Pseudomonadota > Alphaproteobacteria > Hyphomicrobiales > Nitrobacteraceae > Bradyrhizobium > Bradyrhizobium prioriisuperbiae. Next base: position 2,615,807 of record NZ_CP135921.1, on the reverse strand, counting down.
CGGCGCCTATCCCGGCATCGGCGCGGAAGAACGCGGACAGGCGGAAGCCATCGCCCGCTCCACCGATGCCTGCCTGCAGCTCACGGTGCCCAATATCGCCGTGATCATCGGCGAAGGCGGCTCCGGCGGCGCCATCGCGATTGCCACCTGCAACAAGGTGCTGATGCTGGAGCACGCGATCTACAGCGTGATCTCGCCGGAAGCGGCGTCCTCGATCCTGTGGCGCGATTCCAGCAAGGCGCAGGAAGCCGCCACCAACATGAAGATCACCGCCCAGGACCTTTTGCGATTCGGCGTGATCGACAGCATCCTGAGGGAACCGGCCGGCGGCGCTCACCGCGACCCTGCCGCCATGATCGCCACCACCGGCACTGCGATTGCGCTTGCCCTCGACGATCTCCGGAACTTCGACGGCAAGACGCTGCGTGACCAGCGGCGGCAGAAGTTCCTCAATATCGGCCGCAAGCTGGCATAGCGCCCGCTCGCACCGCGCCTCCGAATTCACGCAATCCTATGGTTTGACGTTGTTTTCGAGACGTTAATCGCTCGCGGGCGGCAATTGCGGCTTTTTCTGGACAAAACTTCACAGTCCGCAGCGGCCCCCCGACGATTTACGATTGATTTACCCTTCGGCCCCGCAGGCTGCAGGTCACAGCAAATCGAGTTGCAGCAAGCCGTCCTTAAGGATAAAAATTTAAGGATCGGCGTAGGGCACCGGGTTCGGCTTAAGTTCGTCTGGGGTTTTGGGGACTTACCTGCATTGGGACCCGTGGTTCGGGACCCGCTTGGGGAGCTTCGTTTTGAATTCTCGCACGCCTGTTCGCGCGTTTCTCGCATCGGCTGCCGTCGCGGCGTCGTTGGCGCTTGCCGGATGCGATGGCGAGAGCCTGTCGACCAACGCCAAGGCCAACAAACCGATTCCTGAAAAGCTGGTCGGCGAGATGGACCAGAAGAACATGGACAAGGCATCGCCGATGCTGGTCCGTCTGTTCAAGCAGGAAGCCGAGCTCGAAGTCTGGAAGCAGGACCGCAACGGCCGTTACGCACTGCTGAAGACCTATCCGATCTGCCGCTGGTCCGGCGATCTCGGCCCCAAGATCAGGGAAGGCGACCGCCAGGCGCCGGAGGGCTTCTACACCATCACGCCGGCGCAGATGAATCCGCAGTCGGCATATTATCTCTCCTTCAACATGGGCTATCCGAACGCCTTCGATAAGGCGCTGGGCCGCACCGGCTCGCAGCTGATGGTGCATGGCGACTGCTCGTCGCGTGGCTGTTACGCCATGACCGACGAACAAATTTCGGAAATCTATTCGCTGGGCCGCGAATCCTTCTTCGGCGGCCAGCGCGCCTTCCAGGTGCAGGCTTATCCGTTCCGCATGACGGCGCAGAACATGGCCAAGCATCGCAACAATCCGAACATGCCGTTCTGGAAGATGATCAAGGAAGGCAACGATCACTTCGAGGTGACGCGCCAGGAGCCGAAGGTCGATTTCTGCGAGAAGCGCTACGTGTTCGACGCGCAAGCGCCCGTCGGTTCGAACAAGCCGCTCGCCTTCAATCCGGCCGGCGCATGCCCGGTCTACCAGATCCCGCCCGAGGTCGCCGACGCCGTGCGCGACAAGCAGCGCGAGGATGAGGTCAAGACGGCTGAGCTGATCACACGCGGCGCACCGGCGGCGAAGTCCAGCGCCGGTATCGATGGCGGCATGAACGTGGTGTTCGCTTCCAAGCTGCCGAACGGCCAGACCGGCCTGTCCGATACCAACAGCGCCAATTTCTCGGTCGCCTCCTACTCGGCCGCGCCCGGGACCATTCCGCCGCACGTCAATCCGCCGCGCGCACCCGAACCGCAGTTCGGCGAGAGCTTCCTCGGCGCACCGCCCAGCATGGCCCCGGTCGCGGAGCCGCGCGTGGCAGCCACCACCGACAGCGGCAACTCCGGCAACTTCTTCAGCAGCCTCGCCAAGAAGGTCGGCCTCGGTGGTTCGGACACCACCGCGACCGCCACACCAGCGCCGGCGCCGAAGGCCGCAACCAAGTCGCAGCCTGTGATCAGGCCGCCGATGGCAGTTGCTGCCAAGCCCGCCGCCAGGGATGTCCGGACTCCGGAGCCGAAACTCGCGGCCACACCGAACACCGCCGCAGCGCGCGCATCTGTCGCCAGCGCGCAGCCTTCGGCCAAGCCGACCCAATCGGCCCAGGCCGAGCAGACGTTGACGGGCGCTCAGCCGGCACTGCCGGCAAACTCCTTCGATAGCCGCTTCTCGTTCCGCTGACGCACTCTTCCTGATTTTCAATTGCCTGACGCAAAACGGCCGGTCACAAGACCGGCCGTTTTCATGCGTGGATCCATGTCAGGGCAGACTTGCCCCGACGACCGCTCAGGCGTAGCGGCCGTGGCAGTGCTTGTACTTCTTGCCCGAGCCGCAGGGGCAGTCCTCGTTGCGGCCGACCTTGCCCCAGGTGGCGGGGTTGTTCGGATCGCGGTGCTCGGTCGCGACCGGCACAAGCGAGGCGTTGGCGAACGCCATGGTGTCCTCGCCGGTGATGGGATCGGCGTGGTGCGCCTCCATCTGCGGCAGTTGCGGCTGCTGGTCTTCCGGCGGCACGATCTCCACCCGCATCAACTGCGCGGTGACCGCCTCACGCAGACGGTTGCCCATTTCCTCAAACAGGTTGAAGGCTTCGGTCTTGTATTCCTGCAGCGGATCGCGCTGGCCATAGCCGCGCAGGCCGATCACCTGGCGCAGATGGTCGAGCATCACCAGATGCTCGCGCCAAAGATGGTCGAGGGTCTGCAGCAGCAGCGACTTCTCGACATAACGCATTACCTCGGGGCCCCACTGCGCGGACTTCGCCGCCATGTGCTCGTCGGCGCGCTGCTCGGTGCGCGACAGCAGCTCCTCGTCGGCGATGCCCTCTTCCTTGGCCCATTCCTCGACCGGCAGGTCGAGATCGAGCACGCGCTTCAGCTCTTCCTTGAGACCGGCGACATCCCACTGCTCGGCATAGGCATGTTCCGGCACGTGCTTGGCCACCAGGTCCTCGATCAGCACATGGCGCATGTCGGCGACGCTTTCGGCGACGCTGTCTTCCTTCATGAAGTCGACGCGCTGCTCGAAGATCACCTTGCGCTGGTCGTTCTGCACATTGTCGAACTTGAGCAAATTCTTGCGGATGTCGAAGTTGCGGGCTTCGACCTTCTGCTGCGCCTTTTCCAGCGCCTTGTTGATCCAGGGATGGATGATTGCCTCGCCTTCCTTCAGGCCGAGACGGGTCAGCATGGTGTCGAGCCGATCCGATCCGAAGATGCGCATCAGATCGTCGTCCAGCGACAGGAAGAACTTCGAGCGGCCGGGGTCGCCCTGACGGCCGGAACGACCGCGCAGCTGGTTGTCGATGCGGCGTGACTCGTGGCGCTCGGAGCCGATGATGTAGAGCCCACCGGGCTTGGTGATGGTCTTGGCGGGCCGGCTGCCTTTCGCCGGCTCGATCTCGATGACTTCCTCGGCCTTGAGCACCATCTCGCGGAAGCGCTCGATGTCGGCCTTGATCTGGGTGACCTTTTCAGCCTTCTCGGCCTCGTCGGTCATGCCGAGGGTTTCCGCCCCCGCTCGCATTTCCAGCGAACCGCCGAGTTTGATGTCGGTGCCGCGGCCGGCCATGTTGGTCGCAATGGTGATCGCGCCGGGCACGCCGGCTTCGGCCACGATGTAGGCTTCCTGCTCGTGGAAGCGCGCATTCAGCACCGCGAACAGCTTCGCCGGCTTGCCCGCGCGGGCGGCGGCGTACAGCTTCTCCAGCGCCTTCGGATTGCCGAAGTCGATCAGCTTGTAACCGTTCTTCTTCAGGTATTCACCGAGCAGCTCGGATTTCTCGATCGACGCGGTGCCGACCAGCACCGGCTGCATGCGTGAATTGGCGCGCTCGATCTCGGCCAGGATCGCCGCGTGTTTTTCGTCGGCGGTGCGATAGACCTCGTCGTCCTCGTCGAGCCGCTTGATGGTGACGTTGGTCGGGATCTCGCGGACCTCGAGCTTGTAGATGTCGAAGAATTCGTCGGCTTCGGTGGCCGCGGTGCCGGTCATGCCGGCCAGCTTTTCGTACATCCGGAAGTAGTTCTGGAAGGTGATCGAAGCCAGCGTCTGGTTTTCCGGCTGGACCTGGACGTGCTCCTTGGCTTCCAGCGCCTGATGCAGGCCTTCGGAATAACGACGGCCCGGCATCATGCGGCCGGTGAACTCGTCGATGATGATCACTTCGTTGTCGCGGACGATATAGTCCTTGTCGCGAGTGAACAGCGAGTGGGCGCGCAGCGCCTGATTGATGTGATGCACGACGGAGACGTTCTCGACGTCGTACAGGGATTCGCCCTTGAGCTGCCCGGCATCGCGCAGCAGCGTCTCGATTTTCTCCATGCCGGCTTCGGTCAGCGTCACGGTGCGCTGCTTCTCGTCGACCTCGAAGTCGGTCGCCTTGTCGAGCTTGGGCAGGAAGGTATCGATGGTGTTGTAGAAGTCCGAACGATCGTCGAGCGGACCTGAAATGATCAACGGCGTGCGGGCTTCGTCGATCAGGATCGAGTCTACCTCGTCGACGATGGCAAAGAAGTGCCCGCGCTGGACCATGTCTTCCAGGCGGTACTTCATGTTGTCGCGCAGATAATCGAAGCCGTATTCGTTGTTGGTGCCGTAGGTGATGTCGCAGGCATAGGACAGCTTGCGCTGCTCGTCATCGAGGCCGTGCACGATGATGCCGGTGGTCAGGCCGAGGAAGCCGTAGATCTGGCCCATCCATTCGGCGTCGCGCTTGGCGAGGTAGTCGTTGACGGTGACGACATGAACGCCCTTGCTGGCGAGCGCGTTCAGATACACCGCCAGCGTCGCAACCAGCGTCTTGCCTTCGCCGGTCTTCATCTCGGCGATGTCGCCCTCGTGCAGTACCATGCCGCCGATCAGCTGCACGTCAAAATGCCGCTGGCCCAGGGTGCGCTTGGCCGCCTCGCGCACGGTGGCGAAAGCGGGAACCAGGAGGTCGTCGAGGGTCTTGCCCTCCTCGATCTGCTTGCGGAACTCGACGGTCCGCGCTTTGAGCGCCTCATCCGATAGCGCCGCGACCTCCGGCTCCAACGCATTGATGGCATCGACACGTGGCTGGTAGGCTTTGATCCGCCGGTCGTTGGCTGAGCCGAAAAACTTGCGGGCAATCGCGCCGATCATAGCAATTCCTGTGTGTTGCAGCCGGCCGGGTCAGCCGGTGAGATCAGGCCAAACGGCCCTGCAATTCTCTCGTGGGGAGGTGTGCCTTAGCCAGAAAACCCTTGTCCGGGCAATCCCTTGCGCAGACCCGAGCGCAAACCCATGCGCATGAGTGCAGCAAAGACTGTCCGAGGTTCACCGGCGGTGGCGCGACCATATACGCACCATGATCCAAAGACCATCTCAAGACCCTGGCCGGGGACAGATATGGGGGGCCAAATGCCTTGTCAACGGCGGCAAGCATTTCTGAAATTTCATGATTTTGTCGGGTTTTTGCGTTGCCAATATCACATGTTTGAGCGACTGTCCGCCGCCTTCCGATCGCCCGTCCGCGCGACTTTGACAGATAAGGATTTTCCATGACCGCTTCGTCCCGAACGATGACTGCTGTGCGCCTGGGGCTGTTCGCCGCGGCCGCGACAGTCTGTCTCTCCGTGGCGCTGGTGCCTGCCGTTCCGGCCCGTGCGCAGGACTCAAACCCGGTGATCGCCAAGGTCAACGGCAGCGATATCCGCGAAAGCGACGTCTCCATCGCCGAGGAAGAGCTCGCTCCGAGCCTGGCCCAGATGGATCCGGCGGCCAAGCGCGAGAACATCATCAATTTCCTGGTCGACCTGAAGATCGCGGCCAAGGCCGCGGAAGAGAAGAAGATCCAGGACCGCGAGGAATTCAAGAAGCGCATGGCGTTCGCCCGCGACCGGCTCTTGATGGACAATCTGCTGGCGGTGGAAGGCAAGGCTGCGACCACCGACGAGGCCATGAAGAAGGTCTATGACGACGCCTCCAAGCAGATCACCGCGGAGCAGGAAGTTCACGCCCGCCACATCCTGGTCGAGACCGAGGACGAGGCCAAGGCGGTGGTCGAAGAACTGAAGAAGGGCGCCGACTTCGCCGAGCTGGCAAAAAAGAAGTCGAAGGATCCCGGCGCCTCCGATGGCGGCGACCTCGGCTTCTTCACCAAGGAACAGATGGTGCCGGAATTCTCCACCGCCGCCTTCGCGCTGGAGCCCGGCAAGATCTCCGACCCGGTGAAGTCGCAGTTCGGCTGGCATGTCATCAAGGTCGAGGAAAAGCGCGCCCGCAAGGCGCCGGACTTCGAGCAGGTGAAGGGCCAGATCGAGACCTACGTCACCCGCAAGGCGCAGGCCGACTATGTCGCCAAGCTGCGTGAAAGCGCCAAGATCGAGCGCCTGGACAAGGCCGCAGACAATTCCGCCGCCAAGCCGGCTGAAGCCGCCAAGGACGCGCCCAAGCCCGACGCGGGCAAGATGGCGCCGGCGAAGAAATAAGCCGCCCACACGGCGAACCAATAAAAGGCCGGGCTCAACGCCCGGCCTTTTTATTTGTGAAACCGAGATGACGGCCGCCGCGAAGAAAAAACCACAACTCCCGCGACAACCGGCGGGATCGCGGGTAAATAACCGCATCTTTGTTCAAGCCGGAATGCCGCAAATGTCGACTGCCGTCTCCCCGCTCGCCCCGACCAACGTCCCCGAGATGCCGGAACTGGCCGGCGTTCGCCTTGCGACCGCGGCAGCGGGCATCCGCTACAAGGGACGCACCGACGTGCTGCTGGCGCTGCTCGATCCGGGCACCACGGTGGCGGGCGTTTTCACCACATCGAAGTGCCCCTCCGCGCCGGTGGAATGGTGCCGGGCCCGACTGAAGGGCAAGGGCGCGCGCGCGCTGGTGGTGAATTCCGGCAATGCCAACGCCTTCACCGGCAAGACCGGCCGGCAGTCCACCGCGCTGACCGCGGACATTGCGGCAAAAGCCATCGGCTGCAAGCCGGGCGAGATTTTCCTGGCCTCCACCGGCGTGATCGGCGAGCCGCTCGACGCCACCAAATTCAACGGCGTGCTGGATACGCTTGCGACAGACGCGGTGCCCGGCGGCTGGCTCGATGCCGCCAAGGCGATCATGACCACCGACACCTTCCCGAAGGTCGCGACCGCGAAAGTCAAACTCGGCAAGGCCACCGTGACCATCAACGGCATGGCCAAGGGCGCCGGCATGATCGCGCCGGATATGGCGACCATGCTGTCGTTCGTGTTTACCGATGCGCCGATCGCAGCCCCCGTGCTGCAGGCTCTGCTGAAGACCGGCGTTGTCAGCACTTTCAATGCCGTGACCATCGACGGCGACACTTCGACCTCCGACACGCTGCTGGCCTTCGCCACCGGCGCCGCCGCCGAACACGGCGCGCCGAAGATCAGCCGTGCTTCCGATCCGCGCCTCAAAGCGTTCGCCAAAGCCTTCCACACGGTGCTGGCCGACCTCGCCGAACAGGTGGCGCGCGACGGCGAAGGCGCCCGCAAGCTGGTGGAGATCATCGTCGAAGGCGCGACCTCGCCGAAATCAGCGCGAAAGATCGCCATGTCGATCGCCAACTCCCCGCTGGTGAAGACCGCGATCGCCGGTGAAGACGCCAATTGGGGCCGCGTGGTGATGGCGGTGGGCAAGGCCGGCGAGCCGGCGGATCGCGACAAGCTGTCGATCTCGTTCAACGGCATTCGCGTGGCTCATAAAGGCGCGCGCGATCCGTCCTACGACGAGACCCAGGTGTCGAACGCGATGAAAGCCGCCGAGATCCAGATCAAGGTTGCGCTTGGCCTCGGCAAAGGCCGCGACCGGGTGCTGACCTGCGACCTCACCAAGGAATATGTCGCCATCAATGGTGATTACCGCTCGTGAAGATCGTCCTTGTCGTCGCCTGCGCCCTGATCGATGCCGACAACCGCGTGCTGATCGCCCAGCGCCCGGAAGGCAAGTCGATGGCGGGCCTATGGGAATTCCCCGGCGGCAAGCTCGATCCCGGCGAGCGGCCGGAGCAGGCGCTGATTCGCGAACTGCATGAGGAGCTCGACATCACCGTGCGCGAGGCCTGCCTCGCGCCGCTGACGTTCGCGAGCCATGCCTATGACGACTTCCATCTCTTGATGCCGCTCTACATCTGCCGGCGCTGGGAAGGCACGATCACGCCGCGCGAAGGCCAGCAGGTCGCCTGGGTGCGCGCCAACAAGCTGCGCGACTACCCGATGCCGCCGGCGGATCTGCCGCTGATTCCGCATCTGACGGATTTGTTGTAGCGGCAAACACCGATTTATCGGACGGATGAGACATAGGATGGGTTGAGCGCAGCGAAACCCATCCTACGGGGCTGTCATCAAGCCTGCGGTTTGCCACCGTCGCCCCTCGACCACAGCTCGACCTGATCGAGAATCGCGACGAGCTTCTCGCCGCGTTGCGACAAGGCATAGACGACACCGCGCGGAAAGATCGCCAACTCGGATCGCCGGATCAGATCGCGGCGTTCCAGTCCACTTAGGCGCTCGGCCAGCACCTTCGGCGTGATTCCCGGCAACAGGGCCGCCAATTCGCCGTAACGCTTCGCTCCGCCGTTGAGATGCCACAGGATCAGGGCATTCCACCTGTGGCCCAGGAACGCCAGCCAGTCTTCAACCGGGCAATCGTGAGGACGCCGTGGCGTGGGTCGTTCGACCTCGATCCGGATTTCCGCAGGCTGCGCCATGGTTCGTTCCTTCCCGTTTGGATAGCCTTGAGTTGGCATGCTTTCTCCACCGCAGGAACGAGAGGAGACGGATCATGAAAGTCACAAACCCGCACACGATGAACGAGACGTTCGCCCAGGCCTTCAACAGCCGCAGCCTGGACAACGTACTCGCGCTTTACGAGCCCGGCGCGTTGCTGCGGGTTGGGCCGGGCGACAGGACGCTGACGGGAAGCAGCCTTGCCAACGAACTCGCTACCTTGTTGCAAGCCCCGGGCAAGATGGTGCTGAAGACCAATTTCTGCATCGCGCGGGGCGACCTCGCTTTGCTGCGCGCGGACTGGACGATCGTGACCGACGATGGAAGCATCATTGCATCCGGCAGTTCGGCGGAAGTGGTGCGACAGCAGCCGGACGGCTCATGGCGCTACATCATCGACCATGCGGTGGGCGCGAGCTTGCCGCGCGCTCTCTAACAACTATTTCGGCTTCAGCGCATCGGCCAGACTCACTTTCGCCGAGCCCGGCTTCAGCGGCTTCTGCTGGCTCTCGTGCGGCGCCCAGCCGGACAGCCAGACCACATCGAAGGTGGCGCGGATGCGGCCGTCGGGATCGGCGAAACGCTCGCTGTAGATCTGCGCCATCCGCAGCAGCGTAGCACGGCGCAGCGGGATGCGGCGGCGCTCGGTCAACACGTTGGTCGCGCCCATGCGCCGCAAGTCCTGCATCAGCGCGAACGCGTTGTCGTAACGCACCACGATGCGATCCACGTCCGTCACCGGCAGCGCGAAGCCCGCGCGCTGCAACAGCGCACCGAGATCGCGCAGGTCGGCGAATGGCGCCACCCGCGGCGACAATCCGCCATCGAGCTCCACTTCCGCCGCCGCAAACGCCTGCCGCAGTTCGGTGAGGGTGTCGCCGCCGATCACGGCGGCGAGAAACAATCCGTCCGGCCTCAGCGCGCGGCGGATCTGCGCCAGCACGCCCGGCAGGTCGTTGACGAATTGCAGCGCGAGCGCTGAGACCGCGAGATCGAGCGTCTCCGGCGCGAGCGCAAGCCGCTCATGCTCGGCACCAAGCAAATCGACATGCGAAGGGTTGCCGAAACGCTGGGACAGCGCGTCGATCAGCTCACCGCCCGGCGATCCAATGTCGGCGACGTCAGCGAACTCGCGCAGCACGGCGCCAAGACGCTCGAGCAAATCCTCGGTGACGCGGTCCAGCAGGAATGTCGCGGCGCTGAGCTGCGCGGCACGAGTCTGTCGTGCACGCAGCAGCGCGCGATCGAACAGGATCGGCGCGGTTTTGGTTTCATTTTTATCCTGCGACATCCGCAAGACATTCCTTCTGGCTCGTCAAACTCAGGCTCTAGCAGCTTTGAAACCGGCTCGCCGCAGCAAAATGTGCTGATGCTTGAGCAGCGTGGGCCGTCGCGATAGCATAAGTGATGGGCAGGATCATGGACGGCGAGACCGTTGCGCCGCTTTCGCTTGGCAGCCATGTGCGTGGCCTGATCGCGAGCGGCTATCGCGCGGCCGGATCGGCGCTCGGCTCCATCACCCGCCTTGCCCTCGACGTGGCGCTGCCGACACTCTGCGTCGCCTGCCGCGAGCCCGTGGCCGGCGAAGGCGTCTGCGCCACCTGCTGGGCGCAACTGTCGTTCATCGCACCGCCCTATTGCGCCCGCCTCGGCATTCCCTTTGTCTACGATCCGGGGCCGGGATTGCTGTCGATGCAGGCAATCGCCGCCCCTCCCGCCTATCAGCGGGCGCGTGCCGCGGTGCGCTATGATGACACCGCTAAAACCCTGGTGCACAGCCTCAAATATCAGGATCGCACGGATTTGGCGCCGGTGATGGGCCGCTGGATGGCGCGGGCCGGACAGGAGCTCTTGGGCGACGCCGATGTGCTGGTTCCAGTGCCGCTGCATTGGCGGCGGGGCTGGAGCCGGCGCTTCAACCAGTCCGGATTGCTGGCCAAATCGATCGAAAAAGAGACCCTTGTGCCCCTCGCCGGCGATGCGCTCCGGCGCGTCAAGCGCACCCAGCAGCAGGTCGGCCTGACCCGGTCGGAACGCGCGGAGAATGTGCAGGGCGCGTTCAAGGTCCCGCCCGAAAAACGGGCCTTGATCGCCGGCCGCCGTGTGGTGCTGGTCGACGACGTGCTGACCTCCGGCGCCACCGTCGACGCCTGCGCACGGGCGCTGCTGCGGGCCAAGGCCCGGCAGGTCGACGTGTTGGTGTTTGCGCGGGTTGTGGAGAGCTTCAAATCCCCCATATAATTGTCACAGCATACACATCGAGGCCATGATGACGTCTCTTCCCGTGACCGCCGCCGTCGAGATCTACACCACCCAGACCTGCGGCTATTGCCGCGCCGCCAAGGCCTTGCTGACGCGCAAGAACGTCGCCTTCAAGGAGATCGACGTATCGAGTGACCGCGAGCTGCGCCAGGCAATGGTGGCGCGCGCCCACGGCGGCACCACCGTTCCCCAGATCTTCATCAATGACGCGCATGTCGGCGGTTGCGACGATCTCTATGCGCTGGACCACGCGGGCAAGCTCGACCGGCTGCTCGCAGGCGAGGAGACGGTTTCGTGAGCGCAACAGCCGATCAGGACAAGCCTGCTCAGGAACCATCCCGCCCGTTCACCGCGGCGATGATCCAGATGCGCACGTCGCTGTCGCCGGAGGCGAGCTTCGACCAGGCGGCGACGCTGATCCGTCAGGCCAGGGACTCCGGTGCGGAATACGTGCAGACGCCCGAGATGACCAACCTGATGCAGAAGAACCGCGAAGCGCTGTTCGCCCTGCTGCAGGACGACGACAACGACAAGTCGCTCGCCGGCTATCGCGAGCTTGCGCGCGAGCTGAAGATTTTCGTGCATGTCGGCTCACTGGCGGTGAAGGCCTCGGCTGAACGCGCCGCCAATCGCTCGTTCCTGATCGATCCAGCCGGCGACATCGTCGCCCGCTATGACAAGATCCACATGTTCGATGTCGACCTCGGCAATGGCGAGACCTATCGGGAGTCCGCCAACTATCAACCGGGCGAGGTCGCGATCATTTCCGACCTGCCCTGGGGCCGGCTCGGCCTGACCATCTGCTATGACCTGCGTTTTCCCGCGCTCTATCGCGCGCTGGCGGAAACCGGCGCCTCGTTCATCAGCATTCCCTCTGCCTTCACCCAGAAGACCGGCGAAGCGCACTGGCACACCCTGATGCGCGCACGCGCCATCGAGACCGGCTGCTACATCTTTGCGGCGGCCCAAAGCGGCAAGCATGAAAACGGCCGCGAGACCTATGGCCATTCCCTGATCGTCGACCCGTGGGGCACGGTTCTGGCTGATGGCGGCACCGAGCCCGGCGTGGCGCTGGCGCAGATCGATCCGGCCAAGGTGGCCAGCGTGCGCAAGAGCGTTCCGTCGCTGCAGCATGGCCGTCGCTTCAGTGTTGCCGATCCCCATGGTGGACCGAACTACCTGCAGCTGGTGCGGAGCAAGGTATGATCCGCTACGCGCTCCGGTGCGAGAAGGGCCATGCTTTCGAAAGCTGGTTCCAGAGCTCTGCGGCCTATGAAAGCCAGCACAAGCGCAAGCTGGTGAGCTGCCCGACCTGCGACTCCACCAAAGTGGAAAAGGCGATCATGGCGCCGCGCCTGACCAAAAAGGGCAACGCCAAGGCGGCCGCCGTACCCGCACCTCAAGCTGTTGTCCCCGAAGCGATGGCGACCGAAGCCGCTGCAACTGAAGTGGTTCCGCTGATCTCGACGCAGGAGCGTGAACTGCGCGCCAAGCTCAGGGAATTGCGCGACCACATCGTCAGCAAGGCCGACAATGTCGGCGAGAGCTTCCCGACCGAAGCCCGCAAGATGCATTATGGCGATATCGAGCATCGGCCGATCTACGGCGAAGCTTCGCTCGAGGAAGCGCGCGACCTGATCGACGAAGGCATCGATGTCGCGCCGCTGCCGAACCTGCCGGACGACCGCAACTGACGCTCTCCTGGCAAATCTGGGCGCTGCTGTCGGCATCATTCGCGGCCCTGACGGCAATCTTCGCCAAGGTCGGCGTCGAAAACATCAATCCGGACCTGGCCACGTTCATCCGCACCATCATTGTGCTGATCAGCTTCGCCTTGATCCTGCTCGCGACCGGACAATTCCGCGCACCGGGCGAGATTTCGACCAAGACCTGGACCTTCCTGGTGCTGTCGGGCCTCGCCACCGGCGCCTCATGGCTGTGTTATTTTCGCGCCCTGAAGCTCGGACCGGCGACACTGGTGGCGCCGATCGACAAGCTGAGCGTCGTGCTGGTCGCCCTGTTCGCCTTCGTGTTTCTCGGCGAGCGGCCGTCGGCGACGGGATGGGCCGGCATTGCGCTGATTTCGGCTGGCGCTGTGTTGCTGGTGTTGAAGCGCTAAACACCAGCGCTGAATCTGTAGCCCGGATGAGCGAAGCGACATCCGGGATGATCTTGGCGCGGCTGTCCCGGATATCGCTTCGCTCATCCGGGCTACGGCGCTAAATCCTACCACTCAGGTCGCCACCAGCAGCGCAACACCAATCACAATCAACACAATCCCGACAAACTCCCGCAGCGACAGCGGCTGCTTGAACGAATAATACGCCACGCCCTGCGCCAGCAGCACTTCGACCAGCGCCAGCGTGCGCACATTGGCGACGGCGGTGAGCGCGAACGCCAGATACCAGAACTGCGAGGCGAACGCGCCCATGAAGCCGGCGAACAGCGACGGCTTCCAGAGCCGCATGATCGCCCGCAACACCTCCCGGTCGCGCGCGATCAGGTAGCTGGTCAGCAGCACGGTCTGCAGCAGCAGCCCGCACACCAGGGTGAACGAGGCCGAAGTCACGAACGAGACGCCGTGAACGTTGAGGATCGCGCCGCGAAAGCCGACCGCCGACAAGGCGAAGGCCGCCGCCGCCGCCGCCGCCGCCGCGAGCCCGAGCAGCGTCGGCCTGAGATCGGCAAAACTTTTGGAGCCGCCAGGGCGCAGCGCCGTGACGATGACACCGAACGTCGCAATGACGATCGCAACCACCTTCACGATGGTCAGGTGATCGCCGAGAAACGCGAAGCCGAACGCTGCAGCCTGTATAGGTTCGGTCTTGATATAGGCCGTGGTCACGACGAAGGACCGCTCGGTCATCGCCGCCAACATCAGCGCCGTGCCCGCAATCTGCATCAGCGCGCCGAGCACCAGCCATGGCCAGAACGCCTGTGACAGCGAGGGCCACGCATCCCCCGTGACAAACAGGACACCTGCCAGGAACAGCAGCGAAAACGGAAATCCGAACAGAAACCGGATGTGGGTGGCGCCGACGGTGCCGAGCGGGCCGGTCAGGCCACGCTGCATGGCGTTGCGCGCCACCTGGCCCGCCGCGCCGATCAAAGTGAAGGGACTCCAGAGCCAGGCGAGTTCGATCATGACAAAGCCTGGCTGAGCACGACGAAACGCCACCTACCCGGCGGTTTCCGCAACCACCATGTAATTAACGTCCATATCCCCGGACAACGTCCATTTGTCCGCGAACGGACTGTAGACCACGCCGGACTGCTCGGTGATGCCGAGGCGATTGCGCTCCAGATGCAGCGCGAGTTCGTCCGGGGTGACGAACTTGTTCCACTCATGGGTGCCGCGCGGCAGCCAGCGCAGCACGTATTCGGCGCCGACGATCGCCAGCGCAAAACTCTTCCAGTTGCGGTTCAGGGTCGAGACCACCATCATGCCGGACGGCTTCATCAGCGCGGCGCAGCGGTCGAGGAAGGCGCCCACGTCAGTGACATGCTCGATCACTTCCATCGCCAGCACCACGTCGAAACGCTCGCGCGGATCGATCTCCTCCACGGTCGTGCAGCGGTAGTCGACCAGCAGGTGCGACTTGGCGGCATGCAGCTTGGCGGTGGCGATGTTGGTTTCCGAGGGATCGATGCCGATGACCTGGGCGCCGAGCCGGGTGAACGGCTCGCACAACAGGCCGGCGCCACAGCCGATGTCCAGAATGCGCAGCCCGGACAGGCAGCTCAGGCTGCGCACACTGCGCTCGAACTTGCGGCAAGCGGCGTCGCGGATGTAGCCGAGCCGCAGCGGATTGATCTTGTGCAGCGGCGCCATCTTGCCCTTCGGATCCCACCATTCGTCGGACAGGCGCGAAAACTTCGCGACTTCCGCGGGATCCACGGTCGAGGCAGGAGACGAAATCGGGTTGCTGGCGGCCATTGCTCGGTGTGACAGGTTTTCGGGGTCGCGGACAGTTCTTATTGTTTGATTGCTTGGCTCTAACGACTCACGCGCCGTCGCTAGCGCGCGGTGATATGATTACGGAATTGCAGCGGCGACGCAATCATCTCGATGGTTTTCCGGCCCTCGCCCACCCCGAAGATGGTCACGTTGCCGTAGCCGAAAATGCGGCCCAGGATGCTCTGATCGACATCCACGCTTTCCACCTTGTCGAGGTTCATCTCGAAGGTATTGCGCTGGATGAAGCCCTCCTTGTGGACAACTCGCAGCGAAGTGACGTCGGTCTCGGTGATCCAGCGCTGAAACCAGGCCTTCACGGTCCAGTAGACCGCGCCGATGGCGGCAAGCCCTGCGAGACTGAGCCAAGCCATGTTACCACCGTCGGTCTGGGCCCGGCGCTCCATCACGAAACAGCCCAGCGCCACAATCCAGGCGATCACTGCCGGGAGATAGATGATCCCGTGCAAGGTCGTGGAATACAGGACTTTTTCCCCGGGCTGCAGGATCTGCTCGATATAGCGGGCCATGTCTGCCTGTCCTGTCGGTCCCGGACGCCGGGCACCCCCCTGCGACAACAAATCCGGCGCCGCCCAAAGGCGCCGGACACGGTGACTTGCCCCAAATCCCGGCTTTCTGTATACGCGCCTTTTGGCTTGCGCACTTCATTTTTGCGCGGCTGTTCAACTTGTTAACCCGTGAAGGACGACGCCACTCGCATGGGCCGGCTTGTCATGAAATTCGGCGGCACGTCGGTCGCCAACATCGAACGTATCCGCAATGTCGCACGCCATGTGAAGCGTGAGGTCGACGCCGGCCATGAGGTCGCTGTGGTGGTCTCCGCCATGTCGGGCAAGACCAACGAGTTGGTGGCCTGGGCGACCGACGCCTCGGCCCTGCACGACGCGCGGGAGTACGATGCCATCGTCGCCTCCGGCGAGCAGGTGACGTCGGGCCTGCTGGCGATCGCGCTGCAGGCGCTCGGCATCCAGGCGCGCTCCTGGCAGGGCTGGCAGATCCCCATCATCACCAGCGACGCGCATGCCTCCGCCCGCATTCTCGGCATCGACGGCACCGAGCTGATCACCCGCTTCAAGGAACGCAAGGAAGTGGCCGTCATCGCCGGCTTCCAGGGCATCCATGAGCAGACCGGCCGCATCACCACGCTCGGCCGCGGCGGCTCGGACACCTCTGCTGTGGCCATTGCGGCCGCGATCCATGCCGACCGCTGCGACATCTACACCGACGTCGACGGCGTCTACACCACCGACCCGCGGGTGGTGCCGAAGGCGAGACGGCTCGACAAGGTGGCGTTCGAGGAAATGCTGGAGCTCGCCTCGCAAGGCGCCAAGGTGCTGCAGGTGCGCTCCGTCGAGCTCGGCATGGTGCACAATGTGCGCGTGTTCGTGCGCTCCAGTTTCGATAAACCCGAAGACATTGACCCGTACGCCAACCAGCCGCCGGGCACGCTGATTTGCAGCGAGGAGGAGATCGTGGAAAGCCAAGTCGTCACCGGCATCGCCTTTTCGAAGGACGAAGCTCAAATCTCCGTGCGCCATATCGAGGACAAGCCGGGCGTCGCCGCCGCGATCTTCGGGCCGCTGGCGGACGCCAGCATCAACGTCGACATGATCGTGCAGAACGTCTCCGAGGACGGCAAGACCACCGACCTCACCTTCACGGTGCCGGCAGCGGATTACGGCCGTGCCAAGGACACCATTGCCAAGGCCAAGGACAAGATCGGCTACAAGTCGGTGGACAGCGCCACCGACGTCGCCAAGGTGTCGGTGATCGGCATCGGCATGCGCAGCCATGCCGGCGTCGCGGCGCAAGCCTTCAAGGCGCTGTCGGAGCGCAACATCAACATCCGCGCCATCACCACCTCGGAAATCAAGTTCTCGCTCTTGATCGACGCGGCCTATACCGAGCTCGCGGTGCGCACCCTGCACACGCTGTACGGCCTGGACCAGGCATAGGATCTTCTTCTGCCTCCGATGTTCGACGAGTACCTCGCGCGATGGGACCTGACGCCGGACGGCGATCCCATCGTGACCTGGGGTGCCCGTCTGCTGCCGGTGCGCCGGCAGGGCGAGGCAGCGATGCTGAAGATCGCCATCAACAGCGAGGAGAAGTTCGGCGGCCTGCTGATGACATGGTGGAATGGCGAGGGCGCCGCTCGCGTGCTGGCGGCGTCCGACGAGGCGATTCTGCTGGAGCGCGCACTAGGTCAGCGGTCCCTCTCCGACTATGCCCGCAACGGACGCGACGATGAGGCCACCGCGATCCTGTGCGACGTCGTGGCGAAACTGCATGCGCCGCGGCCACAACAGCCGCCCGAGCTGATCCCGCTCAAGGCGTGGTTCAAGGATCTGGCACCGGCGGCATCGGCCCATGGTGGCGTGCTCGCGCGCTGCCTTGCCGAAGCCGACAGGCTGCTGGCCGACCCGCGGGAGATCACCGTGCTGCATGGCGACATCCACCACGACAATGTGCTGGATTTCGGCGAGCGCGGCTGGTTCGCCATCGATCCGAAACGGCTGATCGGCGAGCGCGGTTTCGACTACGCCAACATCTTCAGCAATCCGGACCTGAGCGATCCCTCGCGCCCGGTCGCCACCCTGCCCGGCTGTTTCCAGCGCCGGCTGGAGATCGTCACGGCCCGATCGGGCCTTGAGCGCCGGCGCCTGCTGCAATGGATCATCGCCTGGAGCGGCCTGTCGGCCGCCTGGTTCCTCGAAGACGGCAATGACCCAGACATCGATTTCCACGTTGCCGAGCAGGCAATCGCTGAATTCGATCGGTAATTAGACACCGATTACACCAAAAGCAGACCCGACGGCGGCTCAATCCAGACGGGCGCATCCCGAGACCCGGCTGGATTGAAAAACACCGGTGCACAGCTCCCACGGACAGCCCCTCGTGGCAGGCGTTTTGCTTGGCAAAACAAACACAATTTCGCTATACGCCTGAGGAATAGGCAGCGACAAAATGTGTCACAGTTTACTGTGTCCCGAATCGGCCAGGTTCTGGCCGGACCACTCGGGACACACGAAAAGCTGTTGTATTTCTGAGGTTTAACTCCGGCGCGCTGACCAGGCGAAACGCCGGGAACGCAGGCGGAGGTGACGGCACATGCGGAGCGCGCTGGGAGGCCCCCGCGTCTTGTTGAGACGGCTCCGCGAAGTGATGGCCGAACCGGTCAGCGCTCAGGAGCGGCTGGACAAGATCGTGGTGCTGATCGCCGCCAACATGGTGGCGGAGGTGTGCTCGACTTATGTGCTGCGCGTCGACAACACGCTGGAATTGTACGCAACCGAAGGCCTAAACCGCGACGCGGTCCATTTGACCGTGCTGAACGCCCACGAAGGCCTGGTCGGCCTGGTCGCCAGCGAAGCGACGCCGCTCAACCTGTCCAACGCGCAAAACCATCCGGCCTATTCCTACCGTCCGGAGACCGGCGAAGAAATCTACCACTCGTTCCTCGGCGTGCCGATCCTGCGCTCGGGCAACACCCTGGGCGTGCTGGTGGTGCAGAACCGCGCCCACCGCACCTATGTCGAAGAAGAGGTCGAGGCGCTGCAGACCACCGCGATGGTGGTCGCGGAAATGGTCGCCTCCGGCGAGCTGTCGGCGCTGGCGCGGCCCGGTGCCGAGCCCGCCGCCCGCCATTCGCTGCACCAGACCGGCTCGATCCTGTCCGACGGCATCGCGCTGGGACATGTGGTACTGCACGAACCGCGCGTGGTGATCACCAACTACATCGCCGAGGACCTGCCGAAGGAAATCAAGCGGCTCGACACCGCGCTGGCCAAGCTGCGCGCCGACCTCGACCGTATGCTGGAACGCGGCGACATGGCCGACGGCGGCGAGCATCGCGACGTGCTGGAAGCCTATCGCATGTTCGCCAACGACCATGGCTGGTCGCACAAGCTGCATGAGGCGGTGGCAACCGGCCTGACCGCGGAAGCTGCGGTCGAACGCGTGCAGTCGGACACCCGCGCACGGATGCTGCGCTCGACCGATCCCTATCTGCGCGAACGCCTGCACGACCTCGAGGATCTGGGCCATCGCCTGATGCGGCAATTGCTGGGCCAGGATCACGCGCCTTCACGCGAACAGCTGCCCGACAACGCCATCCTGATCGCCCGCGCGATGGGGCCGGCCGCGCTGCTCGACTACGATCGCAAGCGGCTGCGCGGCCTGGTGCTGGAGGAAGGCACCTCGAACTCTCATGTCGCGATCGTCGCCCGCGCACTCGGCATCCCGGCCGTCGGCGAAGTGCCGAATGCGGCCGGCATTGCCGAACCCGGCGACGCCATCATTGTCGACGGCACATCGGGCTCGATCTATTTCCGTCCCTCCGCCGAAATCGAATCCGCCTATGCGGAACGTGTTCGCTTCCGTGCCCGCCGGCAGGCGCAATACCTCGCACTGCGCGACAAGCCGACGGTGACCAAGGACGGCCAGCCGATCGAATTGATGATCAATGCGGGCCTGGTGATCGACCTGCCGCACATCGAGGACACCAACTGTTCCGGCATCGGGCTGTTTCGCACCGAGCTGCAATTCATGGTGGGCCAGGCGCTGCCGCGCTCCAGCGAGCAGTTGCAGCTCTATCGCACGGTGCTGGATGCGGCCGGCGACAAGCCGGTGACGTTCCGCACCCTCGACATCGGCGGCGACAAGGCGCTGCCGTACATGGAGACCATCACCGAGGAAAATCCGGCGCTGGGCTGGCGCGCGATCCGGCTCGGCCTCGACCGGCCCGGCCTGCTGCGCGGCCAGGTGCGCGCGCTGCTGCGCGCCGGCGGCGGGCGGGCGCTGAAGATCATGTTCCCGATGATCTCCGAAGTCGCCGAATTCGACCAGGCCAAGATCATCGTCGAACGTGAACTCACCTACCTGCGCCAGCACGGCCATCCGCTGCCGGAACGCATCGATATCGGCACCATGGTGGAAGTGCCGGCGCTGCTCTATCAGCTCGACGAACTCTTGAAGCGCGTCGACTTCGTCTCAGTGGGCTCCAACGACCTGTTCCAGTTCATGTACGCAGTCGACCGCGGCAACGCCAAGGTCGCCGATCGTTTCGATACGCTGGCGGCGCCGGTGCTGCGCGCGCTGCGCGACATCGTGACCAAGGCCAGCGCCGCCAAAAAGGCCGCATCGCTCTGCGGCGAGATGGCCTCGCAGCCGCTCGGCGCGCTGGCGCTGCTGGCACTTGGTTATCGATCGCTGTCGCTCTCAGCCACCGCGCATGGTCCGGTCAAGGCCATGATCCTGGAGCTCGATGTCGCCAAGGCGGCTGCGATGATCAAGCCGCTGATCGATGCCCCGGCCGGCAGCGTGTCGGTCCGCGACAAGCTGAAGGAGTTCGCGGAGAAGGAAGGGTTGCCGCTGTGAAGCGGCTGTCCTGCGAACCATCACGATCTCGGCCCCGCATGTCGCTGCGCTCATGCGGGCTACAGACGGAATTGAACTCATCATCCAGCGCCGTCGCTCGGCGCCGTAGCCCGGATGAGCGAAGCGACATCCGGGGCAGACGTCAAAATAGCGCGCTGATCATCGCCACGCTCGTGAGCCCTCAGATTTGAACCATGCTGCCTGAAGCCAAACTCGACGTCCTGTTGGCGCGCCATGCCGCGCTCGAATCTGAACTGCTCGGGCAGGTCAGCTCGGAAGTCTATGTGAAGACTACCCGCGAGCTCAGCGAGCTGGCGCCGGTGGTCGATGCGGTGAAGGCCTATCGCGCCTCAGTGCGCGAGATCGCCGACCTCGACGCCATGATCGCCGATCCCTCGACCGACACCGAGATGCGGGCGATGGCGGAGGGCGAGCGGCCGCAGTTAGAAGCCCGCCGCGACGAACTGGCCCAGGCGATCCGCGTGGCGCTGCTGCCCAAAGACGCCATGGACGAGCGCAACGTGATGCTGGAAATCCGCGCCGGCACCGGCGGCGACGAGGCCTCGCTGTTCGCCGGCGACCTGTTCCGGATGTACGAGCGCTTTGCGACGCTGCAGGGCTGGAAAGTCGATATCGTCTCCGCCAGCGAAGGCACCATGGGCGGCTACAAGGAAATCATCGCCGAAGTGAAGGGACGCGGCGCGTTCGCCAAGCTGAAATTCGAATCCGGCGTACACCGGGTGCAGCGCGTACCCGACACCGAGACACAGGGGCGCATTCACACCTCGGCCGCGACGGTGGCGGTGCTACCCGAGGTCGAGGAGGTCGACGTCGACATCAAGAGCGACGACCTGCGGATCGAAACCATGCGCGCGCAGGGCGCCGGCGGCCAGCACGTCAACAAGACCGAATCGGCGATCCGCATCACCCACATTCCGACCGGCATCGTGGTCAACATGCAGGACAGCCGTTCGCAACATAAGAATCGCGCCAGCGCCATGAACATTCTGCGCTCACGCATTTACGACGCCGAACGCCAACGCATCGACGCGGTGCGTTCCGCTGATCGCCGCGAGAAAGTCGGCTCCGGCGATCGTTCCGAGCGCATCCGCACCTACAACTTCCCGCAGGGCCGCGTCACCGATCATCGCATCAACCTGACGCTCTACAAGCTACCGCAAGTGATCGCCGGCGAAGCGTTGCACGAACTGACCGAAGCGCTGACCACCGAACACCAGGCGGCACAGCTCGCCGCCGAAGGCGCAGCCGCGTGAGCGGCGGCTTCAAGGGGCTCAGCGTCGACGCCGCACGGCGGCATTTGGCCAGCCTCCTGAAACAAACATCGACCGATTCCCCCGAACTCGACGCCCGGCTTCTGATCGGCGCGGTACTCGATCTTGATCTCACCGGGCTCGCCACCTCGGCATCCCGCATCATCGACGAGCAGGAGGCTGGGCGCCTGGCCGATGTCGCCCGGCGGCGCGGCGCGGGCGAACCGGTGGCGCGCATCATCGGCTTCAAGGAATTCTGGGGGCTGCCGCTGCGGCTGTCCACCACAACGCTGGTGCCCAGACCGGACACCGAGACAGTGGTGGAAGCCGCACTGGAGATCGCGAACACCGGCGAGGCGGACGCGATTGCGCGCATCGCCGATATCGGCACCGGCACCGGCGCCATCCTGCTGGCGCTGCTGTCGGAGCTGCCCACCGCATCGGGGGTCGGCACCGATATCGATATGGCGGCCCTGGAGACCGCGGCCGACAACGCACGGCAGCTCGGCCTCGCCAACCGCACCACGTTCATCCATTGCAGCTATGCGCAGGCCTTGCAGGGACCGTTCGACCTGATCGTCTCGAACCCGCCCTACATTCCCTCGCGGGAGATCGCGGGTCTCGCCATCGAGGTTCGCGATCACGATCCGCACCGGGCGCTGGACGGCGGCGCCGACGGCCTCGACGCCTATCGCGCGCTGATTCCACAGGCGGCTTTGTTGCTGCGAACGGGGGGCGCGCTGCTGCTTGAAGTCGGCCAGCACCAGGACCAAGACGTCGGAGCGCTGATGCAGGCGCAGGGCCTGCGGCTTGCTGCCACGAAGGCCGATCTGGCCGGAATCCCCCGTGTCGTGATAGGGCAGAAATGGGGCCCGGCGGGCTCATTTTGGCAATAAAAACCTCTTGGAATATCGGCCGAGAGCGACTAGGTTCCGGGCACAGCATCGGTCCAGGCAGCCAACCCCGCAGGAACTGCGGAGGCTAAAGCTCCCCGAGAGCCCGACCGGATAAAGGTTCCAAAGACTGGTTGAGTTGAGCGCGATGGCTGGAACAGCCGTGCTGCTCGCAACCGCCAAGCGAACGAAAGCTTGATATTGCGGCGACACACTCATTTGCGAGAATTCGGGCCTGCACTGGATGCTTGATCAGCCGATCAGGCCGACAGGACCGGTGGCACGCGTCGTTTGGGGAACGCGTTTGTGGTGAACACATCATCTTCCGTGATGAACGCATCTGATGTGAATGCGTTTGATGTAAATGCGCTCGATGTGAGCAGGCCTGTCGCGGACGCGGCTCTTGTAGACGCGCTTCTTATGAACACGCCTCTTGTGAACAAGATGGACGCACGATTTGATCAGCTGTCTCGACTCCGGCGCTTGCGCGACGATGCGATTCGCGGAACGGGTGCTGGACAGCCCTCGCGTCGGGGATGCCCGGCGGCGATGAAGGGAACTTCTGAACCACAGCACTTGATACATCGCCTGGCACAGCAATTGGTTTGACTTGTAACCGGAATGCTTTCGGACGCCGGTAGCGTCCGTCTCTTCATCATGACATCGACACTTCAGGGTTGGCGAAAAGGCACGACATGAGAAACGGTCAGAATAACAATAAGCGGATGCGGAATCGGAATAACAACCACAGCAGCAACAACAACAACAATAACAATAACCGCCGCAGCCAAAACCCGATGACCCGGGTTTACGATTCCAACGGTCCTGACATCAAGATTCGCGGCACCGCCGCCCATGTCGGCGAAAAATATCTGCAACTCGCCCGTGATTCGCAAAGCTCCGGCGATCCGGTCGCTGCCGAAAATTACTATCAGCACGCCGAACATTATTTTCGCCTGATCGCGGCGGCCCAGGAGCAATTCCGCCAGAGCCAGCCGCAACAGCAGCAGCCGCGCATGGACCAGGATCAGCGCGACGACGGCGGCGACGATGGCGAAGAGAGCTTCTCGAACTTCGGTGCGGAGCCCGGCTTCGGCCTGCGCGAGCCGCAGCCGTCCTATCAGCCGCGGGAACAGCCGCAGCCTGCTTATCAGCCGCGTGAAAATCACTCGCGCGAGAGTAACCGTGATCGGGACCAGGCTCCCCGCGAACAAAACTTTCGTGAGCAGCGTCCGCAGCCCCAGGTCCAGCCGTCGCTGCCGATCGGCGATGCTGGCGACGTTGACCGGCTGCCCTCGTTCATCACCGGCGCACAACCGCAGCCGAGCAACGGCGCCAACGGTTTCGAAGGCAACGGCCATCAGGAAGCCGGCCGCTTTCCGCCGCGCCGCCGCCGCCGTCCGCACGGGCCAAGGCCTGAAGGTGGAAGGCCTGAAGGCCGCGGACCGCAGCAGAGCGAAGATTTCCCCACCGGCGAATAAGACGCCGGTGCTATAGCGGCCGCATCTCATCACCCTCCGCATTCCGATGCGGAGGGTTTTTTGTGGTCCGTCGAAGTTTCGCGAGCTTAGGTGACGGCCTCGTCGCGGCGTGGAGCTGCCGTCGGCACCAGCACGGGATCGAGTGCGGGAATGAGTCGCGTGCGCTGGCGACGCGCGGGAATGGCGCGATAGACCTGCTTGGTCGCCTCGACGATATGCACGCCGGCAAATGGTGAGGAGATCCCGGCGCTGACGCGCTCCCATGCGCCCGCCGAGCGCAGGAACCAACTGCCGTCGATCGGCGGCACATACAGCGCTTCGCTCCAGGCCGACGGCGTGAACCAAGTCAGCCGCAGCAGCTCGGTGATCTGGCTGCGCGAATAGGGCCGGCCATGGCCAAACGGCGTCTTGTCGGTGCGGGTCCAGACGCCGCGGCGATTGGGAATGACCACCATCATGCGTCCCGAGGGCGCGAGGATGCGCCAGACTTCACGCAATAGCCCGGCCGGATCGTCCGACATCTCCAGCGCATGAACCAGCAGTACCCGGTCGATCGACGCATCCGGCAGCGGCAGCGAGAACTCATCCACCAGGGTCGCCAGCGTGGGCCGCGAGGTCGGCCATTTCAGCACACCCTGCGCCGCCGGCATGAAAGCGATGCAACGCTCGGAGTCTTCCCGGAACAGGCCGAGATAGGGCGTGGGATAGCCGATGCCGAGCACCCGCAAACCGCTGGCCTGGGGCCATTGCGTGCGGATGCCGCGGTTGATCAGCCGTCGCGCCACCACGCCAAGCGGTTGCGAATAGAAGTTCCTGAGATCGATCACGTCCATCGTCATTGCAGCTGTTCTAGCATGTCCCGGCAGAAACGTGCAGCAGGGAGCGCGAAAACGCCGCGCCTGCCAGACCATCGTTAACGCCCCATTTTCGCCTCCCGCCGCATTTCAACCCAGCTTGTTTCAACCCGCCTTGCGGCTGTGCTAGCGTCGCGGCACTCGCCTGCAAGACGATGGAGTTCACATGTCCGCAGACATCCGCATCTTCCCCTGCCTCTCGGACAATTTCGGCTATCTGATCCACGACCCCGTCAGTGGCGCCACCGCCTCGGTCGACGCGCCGGAAGCCGGCCCTATCGTCAAGGCGCTGCAGCGCGAGGGCTGGACGCTGACCGACATCCTGGTCACCCACCACCATCACGATCACGTTGGCGGCATCGCCGAGCTGAAGGCCAAGTACAATTGCCGCGTGGTTGCGCCCCATGACAAGGCGGTGCCGATCGCGCAGGTCGACGAACGGGTCAAGGAAGGCGATCATGTCAGTGTCGGCACCTTGTCCGCGCGGATACTGGAAACCCCGGGCCACACCCTCGACCACATCTCCTATGTGTTCGATGCCGAGCACGCGGTGTTCTGCGCCGACACGCTGTTTTCGATCGGTTGCGGGCGGGTGTTCGAAGGCACCTACCCGATGATGTGGGACTCGCTCAAGAAGCTGCGCGCCCTGCCCGACGACACCAGGATCTATTGCGGCCACGAATACACGCTGTCGAACATCAAGTTCGCCTTGACCGTCGACAAGGACAACGCCGCGCTAAAAGCACGCGCGGAGGAAGCCGCACAGCAGCGTGCCGCCAATACGCCGACGATCCCGACACGGATCGGCGAGGAGAAAAAGACCAACGTCTTCCTCCGCGCCGATGATGCGGCTGTCGCCGCAGGCCTTGGCCTGGCCGGCAAAAGCGCCGCCGAGGTGTTCGGCGAATTGCGCGAACGCAAGAACAAATCCTGAGAGCATAAATCCCAATGCCCGGCCGTCCGACCGCCGAAAACATCATCGCACTGCTGCACCTCGCGCCGCATCCCGAAGGCGGCCACTATCGCGAGGTGTTTCGCGATCCCCGCACCGACGCACACGGACGCTCAGCGTCCACCGCGATTTATTTCCTGCTGGCGCGCGACGAGCGCTCGCACTGGCACCGCGTCGATGCCGCCGAGATCTGGCATTACTACAGCGGCAGCCCGCTCGCCTTGCAGATCGCCGATGAGCACGGACAGCGCACGCTGCATCTGGGGCCGGACCTGATGGCCGGCGAGGTGCCGCAAATCGTCGTGCCCGCCGGCGCCTGGCAGGCCGCGGAAAGCGTCGGCGACTGGACCCTGGTCGGCTGCACCGTCGCGCCGGGATTTGACTTCGCCGGTTTCGAACTCGCGCCGCCGGGCTGGGTACCGGAGAGCTGATACAGATTCAGCCGGTAGGATGGGTAGAGCGCAGCGAAACCCATCATTGATCGACTGACTCGGAACGATGGGTTTCGCTGCGCTCAACCCATCCTACGTCTGAAGCTAGCTTCGCTTCAGCATGTCGCGCGCGGCAATCAGGCCGCCGCCCGCAATCAGAACCGCGGAGATCGCCAGCACCGGCGTCGGCTCGGCAAAGCCGGCAAGAATCAAAAATCCGGTCGACAGCAGCGGCGTGGCGTAGGACAGCGCGCCGAGCAGGCGGATGTCGCCACGTTTCATGCCGATGTCCCAGGCATAGAACGCAGCGCCCACCGGACCGAGGCCCAGCGCAATAATGCACCCCCACTGCAGTGCTGTCTGCGGCCAGACGGTGGTCTCCAGCGCAAGATGGCACAACGCCGCGAGCACCGCGGTGGCCAGGCAGAAGCCGGCGACCGCATCGGTCGGCACCGCTTTGAGCCGGCGCGACATCACCGAATAGCCACCCCAGATGAAGGCCGCGCAAAAGGCCGCGGCAAAGCCCGGAATGTAGTCCGGCGCGATATGCCCGAACTGCGCGCCCTTGCCGCCAAGCACCAGCAGCACCATACCGACAAGTCCGAGCAGCGCGCCGATCACATGATGGGACTTGAGCGCCTCGCCGGGCAGGAAGGCCGAGAACAACACGATCAGCAATGGCCACAGATAGTTCAGCAATCCCGCTTCGGCCGGCGGCGCAAAGCGCAGCGCCAGGAAATACAGCGCGTGATAACCGAACAATCCGCCGACACCGACCAACCAGACGAATGGCGGCTGACGCAACGCCTGCGCGGCCCCCGGACGCCAGAGCCATGTCAGCGGCCCGACACAAGCGCCGATCGCGAAGGTCATGGCGGCGAGCTGGAAGGCCGGGATGCGTCCGGTCGCCACCGTCAGCATCGCCAGCAGCGACCACATCACGATGGCGGAGAGACCGACGAGGGTTGCGGAATTCTGAGTCATGAAATCGTTATGGCAGAGCGCGCGATGAGATAGCTCCTCATCCTGAGAGCCTGACTGGAAATGCGGTTAGGGCTTGCGAGACGTATCATCCCCACTCCGTCATTGCCGGGCTTGACCCGGCAATCCAGCTTTCCTTGATAGAAGCCCAATGCAATTGAGCGCTCAAGCTGGATCACCGGGTCAAGCCCGGTGATGACGCTGAATATGGTGAGCCGCCTCCCATCGTCCCGAGTCAGAATCTCAGGATGAGGGACTACCGCTCACCCATCAGCTCAGGCGTGATACTGCCCGCCATTGATGGTGAGGGTCGAGCCGGTGATGTAGCCGGCGTCGTCGGAGGCGAGGAACGCCACAGCGCGGGCGATTTCCTCGGGCTCGCCAAGGCGATTGACCGGGATCATCGGCAGGATGCTTTTCTCGAGCACGTCCTTCGGCACCGCCTGCACCATCTCGGTGTTGATATAGCCGGGGCAGATCACGTTGACGGTGATGCCGGCGCGGGCATTCTCCAGCGCGAGCGCCTTGGTGAAGCCGATGTCGCCGGCCTTGGCCGCCGAATAATTCACCTGGCCGAACTGGCCCTTCTGGCCATTGATGGAAGAGATGTTGATGATGCGGCCGAACTTGCGCGCGCGCATGCCCTCGATCACCGGACGGGTCATGTTGAACAGCGAGCCGAGATTGGTGGTGATGACGGCATTCCACTGTTCGAGTGTCATCTTGTGAAACTGGCCGTCGCGGGTGATGCCGGCGTTGTTGACCAGAATGTCGACCGGACCAATGTCGGTTTCGACCTTCTTGATACCTTCGGAGCAGGCCTCGAACGACGCCACATCCCATTTGTAAACCGGGATATGGGTTTCATGCTTGAACTTGTTCGCCGCCTCGTCATTGCCCGCATAGCTGGCCGCGACCTTGCAGCCGGCGGCCTTGAGTGCCTTGCTGATCGCAGCACCAATTCCTCGCGTCCCACCCGTCACCAACGCCACACGTGCCATGCTCAGGTCCTCCTTCAATGACTTCGCGATATTTTTTAAGTCGATGAAGTATTCAAGCCAATTGTGAGAACTGCAAGACCAAACCTGGATCGTGTCCGAGTTTAAATGAAGCAGTCCTTGACGCCGACTGCTCACCCCTCTCACCTTGGGCAAATCATTCGAGCGCAGCAGGGAGCAAGACATATGACGACACAAGCTTTCAACGTTGGCGACGCCGTTCGGAAGCACGCCGGCTATGAGTATCCCGGCTTTATTGTTGCGGTGTTCACCACCCGCGCAGGTGCGGTGCGTTATGTCGTCGAGGCGGACCATCCCGCATTCACGGGAATGCTGCACATTTTCAATGGCGATCAATTGGAGCTTCGCGCCAGCGCTCCGTCGGCATAGTTCGGGCCGCGCGCCTGACCATGAAATGAAAATGCCCGGCACAAGGCCGGGCACTCGTTTGTAAAATGCTGCAGTGCGCTGTGGTCAGAGATCAGCGTTCCACGCAGAGCGCGATGCCCATGCCGCCGCCGATGCACAGGGTGGCGAGGCCCTTCTTGGAATCCCGCTTCTGCATTTCGTGCAGCAGGGTCACCAGCACGCGCGCGCCCGATGCACCGATCGGATGGCCGATCGAGATCGCGCCGCCATTGACGTTGACCTTCGAGGTATCCCAGCCGAGGTCCTTGTTGACCGCGCAAGCCTGCGCCGCGAACGCCTCGTTGGCCTCGATCAGATCGAGGTCATCGGCCTTCCAGCCGGCCTTCTTGAGCGCCGCGCGCGACGCCGGGATCGGGCCGGTGCCCATGATCGACGGATCGACGCCGGCCTGGCCCCACGACACGATGCGGGCCAGCGGCGTGCGGCCGTCCTTGGCGGCCTGCTTGGCGCTCATCAGCACCAGGGCGGCGGCGCCGTCATTGATGCCCGACGCATTGCCGGCGGTCACGGTGCCGTCCTTCTCGAAGGCGGCGCGCAGCTTGGCCATCGCTTCGATGGTAGCGCCATGACGGGGGAATTCATCGGTGTCGATGGTGATGTCGCCCTTGCGGCCCTTGATGATGAAGGGAATGATTTCGTCCTTGAAGCGACCGGCCTTCTGCGCCGCTTCCGCCTTGTTCTGGGAGCCGACGGCGAACTCGTCCTGCTGCTGGCGGGTGATCTGGTATTGCTTGGCGACGTTCTCGGCGGTGTTACCCATGTGGTAGCCGTTGAACGCATCCCACAGGCCGTCCTTGATCATGGTATCGACGATGTCGAGCGAGCCCATTTTTACGCCACCGCGCAAATGCTGGGCATGTTGCGCCATGCTCATCGACTCCTGGCCGCCGGCGACCACGATATCTGAATCGCCATTCAAAATCGCCTGATAGCCGAGCGCCACGGCGCGCAGTCCCGAACCGCACAGCTGATTGACGCCCCAGGCCGGGGCTTCCACCGGAATGCCGGCATTGATCGAGGCCTGACGGGCCGGATTCTGGCCCTGCCCCGCGGTCAGGATCTGCCCAAGGATGACTTCGGACACCCGGCCCGGCTCCACGCCGGCCCGCTCCAGCGCGGCCTTGACGACGGCGGCACCGAGATCATGGGCGGGGGTATTGGCGAAAGCGCCATTGAACGAACCAACAGCGGTGCGTGCAGCGCTGACGATGACGACATCGTCGGTCATGGACATCTCCTTGGATTTTGCGTTTCGGGCACAGGCCCGTGCCGGGCTGGCAGAGCGAGGTCTCGGCTCATATCCTGTTAACCTCGGGCAGGCGTGTCAATCGGCCATTGCAGTGCGCAAGCCGATTTCGCAGCCGCGCCAAGCCGCCCGAGGGGTGCTAGAGTCTTAACTGTGCTGCACAAAACGGTAGCCGAGCGCTGCTGGACATGCTTACTTTGTTGCGATGCATGACCTCATCCTCCGGGGGAAGGTCCGGTGAGTTCCCTTACTCTCAGATCGGGAGACCCATGGCGAAATCAGAAACACCCATCACGATCAAGAAATACGCCAACCGACGGCTCTATAACACCGGCACCAGCACTTACGTCACGCTCGAAGACCTCGCGGCCATGGTGAAGGAAGGCGAAGATTTTCTTGTCTACGACGCCAAGACCGGCGACGACATCACACGGTCCGTACTTGCCCAGATCATTTTTGAGCAGGAAAACAAGGCGGGCCAGAACCTGTTGCCCACCACCTTCCTCAGGCAGCTGATTCGCTTTTATGGCGACAGCATGCAGATGGTGGTGCCGAAATATCTCGAGGCCTCGATCGATTCGCTGACCCGCGAGCAGGAAAAATTCCGCAAGCAGATGACCAGCGCCTTCGGCAGCGGCCCGTTCGCGCCGCTCGAAGAACAGGTCCGCCGCAACATGGAGCTGTTCGAGCGGACCTTCGCGATGTTCAAGCCGTTCGGCATCGGATCGCTGCGCAAGGATCCGCCGACGGCCGAGCCCGAGCCGTCCGAGACGCCGGTCGAGGCCGACGATATCGACGACTTGAAGCGGCAGATGAAGGATATGCAGGACCGGCTCGAGCGCATGTCGAAAGAGCCGACCAAGGAATAGATTTCAGCTGACGACTGATTTCGCCGTCATGCGCTCCTGTGAAAACGGGAGCGCATTTTTTTGTGCGTGGCCCGGCCCCGCGCTTGTCAGCCCGCCGCCGGCAGCCCGGCGCGGGGCTCGACGGCCCAGGGCCGCTCCGACGAGGCAAGACCGGTCAGACGGCCCTGGATGTAATCGCAGCCCCAGTCGCGCAGCAATGTGGCGGACTCTTCGTCCTGCACCCATTCGGCGACGGTCTTGATATCCAGCCGCCGCGCCAGGTCGATCAATGTCTGCACGAAAGCCCGGTCGTCCGCGGAGCGCGCAATGTTCTGCACAAAGGCGCCGTCGATCTTCACCAGGTCGACACCCAGTTTGCGCAGGTTGCGGAACGAGGTGTTGCCGGCGCCGAAATCGTCGATCGCGATCCGGCTGCCGAAGTTCTTCAGCCGGGTCACGAAACCACGCACGTCGTCGATGTCCTGGATCGCCACCGTCTCGGTGATCTCGACGATCAGTCGCTGGGCGACGCCGGGATGGGCGCGCATCAGCATTTCGATCCGCAGCCACCAGTCCGGATCCATCGTGGTGTCGGGGGAGATGTTGAGGCTGAGCTGAATCTGCGGGGCGGCGGCGAGCTCCGCCACCACGAGCTCGAGCACGCGCTGATCGACCAGGTGGATCAGGCCGAGCTTCTCGGCAACCGGCACGATATCCGGCGCGAGCAGCAGCTCACCGTCGTCCTGCCTCATGCGAACCAGGCATTCGTGAAACGCCGGGACGCGCGAACGCACGTCGACCACCGGCTCGTAAGCCATCACCAGCCGCCGCTCATTGAGCGCGCTGACAATCTCGTCGGTGACGCGGATGTTGACGCGGCGCTGCGCGTCGCGCTCCACATTGGGCCGCCACGCGAGGTACGAGCCGGACCGGCGCGCCTTGGCCCGGTCGAGGGCTTCCTGGGCACGCACCATGGCCTCGTCGGCGGAGCGGGCATGGCGCGGCACACTGACCGCGCCGATCGAGGCTGTCAGCGACACCGGCCCCGGCTGGGTCGGCACCACCTCGTTGCGGATCGCGGCGAGGAAGCGCTCGGATGCGACCGCCATCTCGTCGCTGCTGCAGTTCTTCAGGATCACGCCGAACTTGTTGCCGGAGAACCGCGCCAGAACGTCGCCGCCGCGCAGCCGTGCGCGAATCCGCTGGGCGATTTCCACGATCACCTGGTCGGCGACGTCGAAGCCGAAGGCGTCATTGATATGGGCGAGATGATCGATGCCGAGCAGCAGGAAGGCGAATGACGCGCGAAACCGCGCGGCCTCCTCGACGGCCTCCGCCAGCGACGCCACCAGCTGGGTGCGATTGAGCTCGCCGGTCAGCGGATCGTGCCGCGACAGGCTAAGCAGTTGCTGGTCGCGGGCATGACGTTCGTTGTTGATGCGGACCAGCCCCTGTGCCCGCGCGGGCTTGCCGTCGGGGCCGGCGAACCAGCAGCCGGTCTCCTCGATCCAGATCACCTCGGCCGACGCCTTGGCGCGCACGCCGTATTCGATCTGGTACTGCACGCCGGCGCCACGATCGAGCTTGCCGGAATTCAAGACCGCTTGGGCGCGCACATCCTGCAGCGGCTCGATGCATGTTGCAAACGCGTTGCCGCTGGCGAGCGCCGCGTGCGGCAGATCCTCGAACACGACGGCGACATTGCCGCTCCAGGCCATCACATCGCTGGCGATGTCCCAGGTAAAGGTCGCCTGTCCAAGCGACGCCAGAATGGCCGATGGCTCCGGCGCCGCGGTTGGCAGCACCGCACCGGGCTCGGGGGTGGCATCCGTCCTCTGCGTTACAGACCGTGCGGTCAGGGAAACAGCTGGTTTCAAAGTCGCCTCATTTCGGGACGCTGCCCAAGTATTCCCGCTGCCCAATTACTCCGGAGCGGTGATTCGCAGCGTGGCGCGCATTCCTGGCGATACAGAGACTACGCCAAGTTCCTAAAAAACTTAAAAATCGCGACAACTGTGCGGGAGGTAGGGAGTTGCCGGGACGGCGGCACGGGGCTTGCGAGGGCAGGTCCATGGAGCACAGCCCTGTCCCAAAACGAGACATCATCCTGGATGACGCCGAAAGCGACAGCCAGATCGGCGAATCGCGGCCAAGCCGTGCCCTGGTGCCGCTTGCCGGCGGAGACAGTTCACGCGTGACCGGCTTCGCGATAACCCACCCCGACCTGTCGTTCGTCGCCCACCTGATCGCGACCGCCACCCACGCGCCGCAGACCCGCACCCTGTGCCGGGCGAGCTCGATGGACGCACAGATGAGTTATCGGTCGGTGGTGCATCAGAATAAGCAGCCGGCACGCCCGGTGGGCAAGGCGCGCGTGGCCTGAGCCCGCGGTCAGCGCCGTCGCATCAGCGCGACGGAAGATCCTGCGGCGGAATCGTTGGTGCGCCCGGCTGCAACTGGGGCGACGGGGTCACCGCGGGCGCGGGTGCAGGACGAGCCGGCTCGATGGTGGCCATCGGCGGCACGGCGGACGGCACTACAGGTTCGACATGCTCTTGCGGCGCGGCTGCGGCTGGAGGCGGCGCCTTGCGGGCCGCCTTTGCGGCGGCGGCCGCACGGCGGGTTTCGCTGCGCAGGCGCAGCGAGAGGCCGGCGAGGAAATCCACCAGCATCAGCACCGTGAGCAAGAAGAACACCGAGGTCGCGAACTGCGGCAGCAGCACGAACTCGGCCACCGCGCCTGCGAAAATCAGCAGCGCCAGAAACTGATCGGTGAAGTATTTGCCGCCCGGGCGCGCCGCCTTGATGACCTCGAACAGCAGCAGCAGCATGCTGAACGCAATCAGCGCATCGCCGAACGTGACCTTCCACACCGCCTGCGAAGGCAGCGGCACGCTAACGATGGCGTCGGTGAACGACACCCCCGGCATCAGGAAGACGAGGATGTTGATGATCGCGAGCGGGATCAGCAGCAGCGGGAAACCGACCATCATCGGCGAGGCTTTCTAAGGCTTGGTTTTGGGTCTGGTCTTGCGCTTGGACGCAAACTCGTCCGGCGTGTCCCGCTCACCTCGGCTTGCGCCGTGCCCCACGCCGTTGGACCTTGCGCCGCGCGAACGCGGCGCAGGGAACGCCGATCAGGCGTCCTTCTTCGGCTTCAGGACCTGGCGGCCCTTGTACATGCCGGTCTTCAGGTCGAGATGGTGCGGACGGCGCAGTTCGCCGGAATCCTTGTCCTCGGCATAGGTCGGCGTCTTCAGCGCGTCGGCGGAGCGACGCATGCCACGCCGCGAGGGCGATGTTTTTCTGCGGGGAACGGCCATGTCGGTTATCCTTCAGGTGATCATCACGTCGGCGTCGCGCGTCCGGTCTGGACGGGCCGGCACGCCGCGCGCGCTCGAAATTCGGATTAAGGCCGGGCTTATAGAGGATGGGGGCGGCCAAATCTAGGGGTTGCGACCCTCGATTTTCCTTAAAAAATCCGCTTCAAGAGGCCCGGTTCCGGCCCAAACAGGGCTGCGCCCAAGAAGCCTGCGCCCTGGCGGCATACTTGCCGGCCAGCCGGCGCACCCCCGGCCCCGGATTGCGGGCGCTGCGGGTCACCGGATTGGGCAGAATCGCGGCCATCAGGGCCGCCTCCCGGGCCGACAGCGTCGCTGCCGACCGTCCGAAGGCGTAAATTGCCCCCGCTTCAGCCCCAAACTGGCCGGCGGGGCCCCATTCGGCGATATTGAGATAGATTTCAAGGATCCGGCGCTTGGGCAGCACCAGTTCGATCCAGAGCGCCAGCGGCAGTTCCAGCCCCTTGCGGATGACGCTGCGGCCCGGCCAGAGGAACAGGTTCTTGACCACCTGCTGGGTGATGGTGGAGCCACCCCGGGTCGCCTCGCCCTCCTGGGCGTCCTCGATCACGTCCTGCAGGGCATTCCAGTCGACCCCGCGATGGGTACAGAATTTGGCGTCCTCCGAGGCGATCACGGTGCGCGGCAAGGCCCCCGAAATGGTGTCCAGATCCACCCAGGTGCGCGATACGGGGGCTCCGGTCGCCCAGCGCCAGAGCATCAGGGTCGACACCGGATGGCCGGCTCCGTAGAGCAGCACCAGCCCATAGGGCAGTGCCAGCACAATAACCAAAATCAGAAGAAGTCTGCGGACAAGGCGCAATGGCTGTGCTACCGGCTCACCGAAATAACGGTATGGAATGGTTCCAAAACTGGATGGTTCCTTAAGCCCGCTGACGGACGACACTTCCGCTGATGGATACCCCGGATCGATCCGGCGCTCCAGTTGCGGCAGACCCCGTCGTTGGGGGAATCACGGTCCGGCGCCATGACCGATCGTCGCGCATATTTTTCCGGAGTTTTTTTGAATGACATCGACGCCCCGCCCGCAGGACTTCGCCAAGCGCCTGGACAAGACCGCCGACGACATCGAAACCCTGCTCGGCAAGCTGCTTTCAGACGAGGTGCTGGAGAATGAAATCGCCCGCCCGCAGCGGCTGATCGAGTCCATGCGTTACGGCAGCCTCAACGGCGGCAAGCGGCTGCGCCCGTTCCTGGTGGTCGAGAGCGCGGCACTGTTCGACGTGCCGCCGGCCGGTGCACTGCTCGCCGGCGCGGCGCTGGAGTGCATCCACTGCTACTCGCTGATCCACGACGACCTGCCGGCGATGGACAACAGCGACCTGCGCCGCGGCCGTCCCACCACCCACAAGGTCTATGACGACGCCACCGCGATCCTTGCCGGTGACGCACTGCTGACCATCGCCTTCGACATCACCACCCGGGACGAGATTCATCCCGAAGCCGATGTGCGCCTGAAGCTGACGCGAGCGCTGGCCCGTGCCTCCGGTGTCGGCGGCATGGCCGGCGGCCAGATCCTCGACCTCGCCGGCGAAGGTCGTTTCGGCGACAAGGCGCAGCCGGATGTCGCGCGGCTGCAGCAGATGAAAACCGGTGCGCTGCTGCGCTTCGGCTGTCAGGCCGGCGCGATCCTCGGCAAGGCGTCGGAGGCCAACTACAAGGCGCTGGACGACTACGGCCGCGCCTTCGGCGAAGCCTTCCAGATCGCCGACGACCTGCTCGATGTCGAAGGTGACGCCGCCGCGCTGGGCAAGCCGGCCGGCCAGGACGCAGCACTCGGCAAGGCGACCTTCGTCACCCAACTCGGCCTCGACGGCGCGAAGCAGCGCCTGCAGGACCTGCTCGCGACCGCGGACAAGGCGCTGGCCCCGTTCGGCGCCAAGGCCGACGTGCTGCGCGCCGCCGCCCGCTTCGTCGCCGAACGCAAGAACTGAGCGAGATCTGAGCAAGACCTGAGATCGAGACCAACGCCCCGCGGAAGCGAGACACGCATATGGCCGGAGACGACAACTTCGACGGCCATCTGCAGCGCTTCCGCAGCCGGCCGTTGCCGCTGCGCGTTGTTTTGGCGCGGCCGCGATTTTTCGCCTCCATCCTTATCGGACTGATCGCACTCGCCGTGATGCCGGTTTCGCTGCGGCTGGCCACGCGGCTGCTGATCGCCTGGGACATCGCGATGGCGATTTATCTGCTGCTGGCGTTCACCACGGTGATGACCACAGGCACCACGAAAATGCGCCACCGCGCCGCCCTGCAGGACGACGGGCGTTTTGTCATTTTGATCCTCACCGCCGTCGCCGCTTTCGCAACCCTGGGCGCGATCGTCGCCGAACTCGGCCCCGATCATCGCGGATCTTTTGAGCTGCTGCTCGCAACAACCACGATCGTGCTGTCATGGGCCGCCATCCACACCACCTTCGCGCTGCATTACGCGCATGAATATTATCGCGGCCAGAAGGCCGGCGGCCTCGCGTTCCCCGGCGACGAGGCGGAACCGGACTACTGGGATTTCGTCTATTTCTCGTTCGTGATCGGCATGACCGCCCAGGTCTCCGATGTCGGCATCACCGACAAGATCATCCGCCGCACCGCCACCGCCCACGGCGTGGCGTCCTTCATTTTCAACACGGCGCTGCTGGCGCTGATGGTCAACATCGCGGCCAGCGCGATCTGACGGACTGGACTTGACCTGCGCAGGGTCAGAGGCCAAGTGAAATTCAGGGGCCTCTTCGCATGACCGAAAGCTTTCTGATCGTTCTGCTGCTGCTCACCGCCATGGCCGCGACGGCTGCGGTGGCGCGGCGCTATGAACTGACCCCGGCGCTGGCGTTTCTGGCCATCGGCGTTGCGCTCGCCTTCATCCCGGGCATGCCGAAGATCGAGCTCGAGCCGAAGGTGGTGCTGCTGATCGTGCTGCCGCCGCTGATCTATTCCGCCGGCGTCTCGATGAGCTGGCGCGAATTCAAATCCAACTTGCGGCCGATTGCGCTATTGGCGATCGGCTGCGTGGTGTTCACCACCTGCGCGGTCGCCGCCGCCGCGCACTGGGTGCTGGGGCTGCCCTGGAGCATCGGCTTCGTACTCGGCGCCATCGTCTCGCCGCCCGACGTGGTGGCTCCGCTGGCGATTGCACGACGGCTGCATCTGCCGCATCGCATCCTGGTGATTCTCGAAGGCGAGGGCCTCGCCAACAACGCCACCGCACTGATCCTCTATCGTTTCGCCGTGCTCGCGGTCAGCACCGGCATGTTCTCGCTGCTCAAGGCCACCTACTCTTTCGCCGCCATCGTGGCCTGCGAGGTGTTCTTCGGCATCGCGGTGGGCTGGCTCAGCCTGCGGCTGCGGCAATGGGCGCGCGACGAGCGGGTGGAAATCACACTGTCGCTGCTGACGCCCTATCTCGCTTACTGGGTGCCGGAACACCTCGGCGGCTCCGGCGTCATCGCCACCGTCGCGGCCGGGCTTTATGTGAGCTGGAACGGACCGCTGCTCATCTCCGCGGCGACACGCCTGCAGGGCATCTTCTTCTGGGACTTCGTGATCTGGCTGATCGAGGGGCTGCTGTTCCTGCTGATGGGCTTCCAGATGCGGCTGCTGATGGAGAAGGCGAAAGCGGTGCCGCTGCACGAGGTGGTGACCGCGATCGCGGTGACCTCAGTGATCGTCATCCTGGCCCGCTTCGTCTGGGTGTTCGTCGGCACGTATCTGCCGCGGCAGATCAAGCGGGTCCGCGACCGCGATCCGACGCCGCCGTGGCGCTACATCTTCGTGATCGGCTTCACCGGCATTCGCGGCGTGGTGTCGCTGGCGGTGGCGCTGGCGCTGCCGCTGACACTGCCGAATGGCGAGGATTTCCCGCATCGCGACCTGGTGCTGTTCGCGAGTTTCGGCGTGATCTTCGTCACGCTGGTCGGGATCGGCCTCACGCTGCCCTGGGTGGTGAAGCTGCTCGGGCTGGCTCAGCACGGCATTCTCGAGTCCCGGTCCGAACGCGAGGCGGAAATCGCAGCGCGGCGCGAAATCCTGCAGTCGGCGCGACAGTCGCTGGAAGAAATCACCACCGGCCGCGACCTGTCGCAGAGCCTGGTGAAATTCCTCGAAGCGCGGCAGGAGACCCGCACCCGCGCCATTCCGGATCCGCATCCCGAGCAGGGACACCGCACGCCCTCCACCATGGGCGCGCCGATCATCCGTGAACTGATCACGGCGGAGCGCAAGTTCCTGCACGGGCTGCTGCGCGAGGGCAAGATCACCGACGAGACGCGGCGGCGCATCGAGCGCGACCTCGACCTGGAAGAGGCCGCGGTCAACAACCGGGAAAAGAATACGCCGCTGTAACGGCGCGGTATCGCCTGATATTGACAGACCTATCCACCCTATGTAGACTTTTCTACCATGGGTAAAGAACCGAGACTTTCGACACAGACCATCAAGGTGCTGAGCACCCTGATGTCTCATCCCGCCGATGAGTTGTCGGGGGCCGAGATTGCAAAGCAGTCGCGGCTTGCTTCCGGCACCCTCTATCCGATTCTCGCGCGGCTTGAGGATGCGGGCTGGCTGCAAAGCCGGTGGGAAGAGGGAGACCCTGCAGACTTAGGCCGGCCACGTCGTCGCTATTACAAAATCACAGCCGCCGGAGCGAAGCGGGTTGAACAGCTGGTCCGCGATTTGACGCCCAACGCCGAGGTGCCCGTATGGACCTGATCGCGTTGATCGCTGTGGCTGTTCTCGGAATCCTCGGCGCGACTCTTTCGAAGTTGCTCTCCGACGAGTTCAAGGCGTGGGCGCCATCGATCACCAGCGGCGTCATAAAAATCGCTGTCCGGCAGCTGCCCGCGGACAAACGCGAGCGCTTCACCGAGGAGTGGTCAAGCCACGTCAATGACATTCCCGGTGACATCAGCAAGCTTGTGGTGGCCCTGGGATTTGTCCTGGCGTCCTGGAGAATGTCATCCACCCTCTTCGATACTCCGAAGCGCGTCCTTGATGTTTTCCTCGCAGCGATCACCGCACTTGTTCTTTTCCCATTTCTGGTTCTGGTGGCCATTGCCATTCGACTTGAATCGCCGGGACCTGTTTTCTTCCTGCAGCTTCGGGCCGGACGGGGCGGCCGGCTATTCAAGGTGATCAAGTTCCGGACCATGCAACCGCTCAAGGACGATCAACCCGTTTCAGAGCGCGTCACCCGTATCGGACGATGGCTGCGTCGATTCAACATCGACGAAATTCCCCAGTTGATCAACATCCTGCGCGGAGACATGTCGTTTGTCGGTCCGCGCGCATTGCCGCCTTCCCTCACCCAGCCCTCGTCTGAGCCGAATGATGTCAAACCAGGCCTGTCCGTTGCGGCAAAGATCTACATTGAGCGTGAGTTCAATCATGTCAGGAACTTGCTGACAGTTCGCCTCAACGCTGCCCGCAAGTTCCTGCGGAAAATGCTTTCTTCTAGAGCACGGTGTTTTTTGACGGAATCGGGATTCCCAAGGGAGGGAGTTTCTGATTCAAAGTACATGCTGGGAAGCGGAGCCCGCGTGTATGACGCAACCCTACTCGGAAGACCTTCGGGAACGAGCTCTGGCGCGAGCGGATGCCGGCGAGACGGTGCGATCAATTGCTGCGGCTCTGCAGATCAGCCCATCCTGCGTGACCAAATGGAAGAATCTGAGGCGTGAGACCGGGAGCCTCGCGCCAGGCAAGATGAATGGTCACAAGAAGCGCGTTCTGTCGGGCGCGACCGCTGATTGGCTGCGGCAGCGGCTTCGCTCCGGACCATTCTCCTTACGCAAACTGACGGCGGAACTGGCCGAGCGCGGGATCAAGACAGACTCGCGCGCCGTATGGGTTTTTGTTCACGCGGAAGGTCTGAGCTTCAAAAAAAACGATCCTGCCGGCTGAGCAGGATCGTCCTGATATCGCCCGCCGACGCAAACGCTGGAAGGCCTACCAGGGCAGAATCGATGCGTCGCGCCTGCTCTTTATCGATGAGACTTGGGTCAAAACCAACATGGCGCCGCTGCGTGGCTGGGGACCCAGAGGGCAACGTCTTGAAGCAACGGCACCTTATGGCCATTGGAAGACCCTGACCTTCATCGCGGCTCTGCGCCATGATCGGATCACTGCGCCTTGGGTCATCGATGGACCTATCAATGGTGAACTCTTCACGCTCTATGTCGAGAACGTGCTGGCTCCAACCTTGGCGGCAGGCGAGGTTGTTATCCTCGACAATCTCGGCAGCCACAAGGGTAAGGCGGCGCGCGAGGCAATCCGGGCCAAAGGCGCGCATCTCATCTTCCTGCCGCCCTACAGCCCGGACCTCAATCCGATCGAACAAGTCTTTGCCAAGCTCAAACATCTGATGCGCCAGGCGCAGCCGCGCACCGTCGAAGCGACATGGCGTAAGGTCGGAGAGCTCCTTGAGCTCTTCTCACCCGCGGAGTGCAAAAACTATCTTACAAACTCTGGATATGTTTCTGTCTAAAAACAGCATGCTCTAGAAAGCGATAACTCGCCGAACTGGATCAGAGCGGCGCAATCTAACTTATGCTGCCGCCCGTTGTGTCTGCCGGATGAACTGCGCGATATGCGCAGCAACCAGCCCGGGCGCGTCTTCGAAGCAGTAGTGACCCACGCCCGCCAGCCGATAGATCGGCGCCGGCGGGAACAGCGACGCAAACAGCGGCAGAAAATGATCGGCCTGCAGCGTTCGATCTGCGGTGCCCCAAACGGCGAGCGCGGGCTTCGTGCCGATCGCACGGCGGGCCGCCGCGTCGGGCATTTCGAATTGATGGGCGCCGATGGCGACGCCCTTGGCCCAGCCGATCGCGCCGAGGCAATCGGCTGGTCGGGCGAAGTGCGATCCATAGGCTGAGATCCAGGTGTCGGTGATCAGCGCATTGTTCTCGAACCCGTTGAGCTTCAGCGTGCTCAGGATGTTGAAGCCGAGCTGACCCAGCACGGCTTCAAGGCTGCCCTCCGTCTCGGCCTTGATGATCCACTGGAACCAGGGTGACACAGCGGCATTTGCGATCAATCGATCAACCAAGTCAGCCTGGCCGAACGGTGTCGGCCCATTGGCCGAGATCACCCGATCGATGCGATCCGGATGACGAGCCGCAAGGCCCATCCCGACAGGACCGCCAAAGTCATGCAAAACGAGGGTGATGCGGCGCAGATCGAGGGCGAGGACCAGGCGCTCCAGATTGTCGATGTGATCCTGCACCCAGTAGCTGCGGTGCTGCGGCGTGGCGCTTTTGCCGAAGCCCATGTGATCGGGGACAACCACGCGATAAGAACTGCTCAGCACCGGGATCAGATGGCGAAACAGATAACCCCAGGTCGGCTCACCATGAAGGCAGAGCACCACGTCACGCTCGCGCGATCCTTCATCGACATAATGCATCCGGAAGCCGGGGGCCTCGCTGAAGTGTGGCGCGAAGGGAAAGCTGCCGTTGAAGGTCTCGTCGTGCGGGATCATGGAAAGCTCGTCCTTGTCGAAGCGGAGGGCGCACGGCCTCAGCCCGCCGCAAGCGACCGCAGGCACGATCGGCGGGAGAAAGCCGAAGGTCTTGGTTTTAACTTGATACCTCTCCATCCGTAGCACGGATGGTTTCATGTTGCAACTTAATCCATTGCGGCGGCGAAGAGCCCCTCATCACAAGGACGATGAGATCCACCGCCGGTGCCGTTGTTGGTACGGCGGCTGGGCGCACCGATCTGCTCGACGCCACGGCGTGAAGCGTCACGCATAAAACAACAACGCCGGCTGATCAGCCGGCGTTGTGGTCAAACTGCGATAACAGAGTGGTTACTCCGCCGCGGTCTGGCCGGGCACGCCGTAACGGCGCTCGATGTAGTCGATCACCATGGTCTTGAAGTCGGCGGCGATGTTCGCCCCACGCAGGGTGGTGAACTTCTTGCCGTCGACGAACACCGGCGCGGCCGGGGTTTCGCCGGTGCCCGGCAGCGAGATGCCGATGTCGGCGTGCTTGGATTCGCCGGGACCGTTGACGATGCAGCCCATGACGGCGACGTTGAGATTCTCGACACCGGGATAACGGGTCTTCCAGGTCGGCATCTCGACACGGATGAAGTCCTGGATGTCGCG
This sequence comes from Bradyrhizobium prioriisuperbiae, assembly GCF_032397745.1. Taxonomy (NCBI): domain Bacteria; kingdom Pseudomonadati; phylum Pseudomonadota; class Alphaproteobacteria; order Hyphomicrobiales; family Nitrobacteraceae; genus Bradyrhizobium; species Bradyrhizobium prioriisuperbiae. The sequence goes on along the minus strand of NZ_CP135921.1, from coordinate 2,573,528 downwards.
CGCCAGTTCCTGGAACACGGTGGAGGTGGTGCGGCCGCAACCCGGGCATGCCGCGACCAGCGGCACGAAGGTGCGGAAACCCATGGTCTGCAGGATTTCCTGGCCGACCTGCACTTCGAGGGTGCGATCGCCGTTCGGCTCCGGCGTCAGCGAAACACGGATGGTGTCGCCGATGCCGGACTGCAGCAGCACGCTGAGTGCGGCGGCCGACGCAACGATGCCCTTCGAGCCCATGCCGGCTTCGGTGAGGCCGAGATGGATGGCGTAATCGGAGCGCGCAGCGAGATCGCGGTACACCGCGATCAGGTCCTGCACCGCGGAGACCTTGGCCGACAGGATGATGCGGTTCTTGGCGAGGCCGAGTTCTTCCGCACGCGCGGCCGACAGCAGCGCCGACTGCACCATGGCCTCACGGGTGACGGCACGTGCTTCGCGCGGATTGGCCGACGTCGCGTTCTCTTCCATCAGCTTGGTCAGCAGCTCCTGGTCGAGCGAGCCCCAGTTGGCGCCGATGCGCACGGCCTTGCCGTACTTGATGGCGGTCTCGACGATGGTGCTGAACTGGGTGTCACGCTTGGCCTTGAAACCGACATTGCCCGGATTGATGCGGTACTTGTCGAGCGCCTCGGCGCAGGCCGGATGATCCGCCAAGAGCTGGTGGCCGATGTAATGGAAGTCGCCGATCAGCGGCACCTTGATGCCACGCTTATTCAGCGCATCGCGAATGTGAGGAACTGCGGCGGCCGCCTCATCGCGGTCGACCGTGATGCGGACCATTTCCGAGCCGGCGCGCGCAAGGGCTGCGACCTGGGCGACGGTGCCTTTGATGTCCGCGGTGTCGGTGTTGGTCATCGATTGCACGACAATCGGTGCGCCACCGCCGACGGTGACCCCGCCGACCTTGACTGCGGTGGTTGTGTGACGCGCCGCGGGACCGGCAATATCGATCTGGGATGGACTTTCGAGCTTGCTCATGGGCCTCAAATATCAGGTTTTTGTGACAGGCAGCAACGGATCAATCTCCGCCCGGCTAGGTCGGTTAACGAGCACTAGCCCGGCGATGACGAGAACGGCGGCGCCTGCAAACGCAGGCGTAATGGGGTCATGCATGACAAAATAGCCGGCCGCCACCCCGAACAGGGGCGTTATGAAGGTAAAAGCCGACAATTTGCTGGCGGAATAGGTTCGCACGAGCATAAACCAGAACAAAAAGGTCAGGCCCACAACCCAAAAAGTCTGATAGGCCAATGAGATAAGGGCGACATGGCCGGGAACCGCAGTGAGCCGTTCCCCGAACACCAGCGACGAGATCCCCAGTATGGGGATTGACGTGGCCAATTGGTAGGCCAGGGTTTTCTCGGCAGGCCCCCGCAAAAGCGGGGTCAGTTTGACCACAATGGTGGTGGCCGCCCACAGGATCCCTCCGATGACGATCAGCAGGTCGCCCAGCAGCACCGTGCCATCGACCCCGGCCTGCGGGATGCCGATGGCCAGCACGACGCCAGCGAACGACAAAGCGAGCCCGCCCCATTGCGCCGGGCCCAGCCTCTCACCGAGCAGGCGGAACGATCCGAACGCAACCACGAACGGCGCCACATACAGAAACACCACGGCGCGCGTGGCGCTGGTCCATACCAGCCCGCGATAAATCACCACGAACTCGAGGCCAAACAGCAAGCCGGCGAACAGACCTGCCTTCAACGTGCCGTCACGCGTAAAGATCTCCACGCCGCGCAACCGCGCCACCAGCAGCACCACCAGAAGCGCACCGCTCGAGCGGATGGTCGCCATCATCAGCGGCGGGATATCCGGCAGGGCCAGCTTGATGGCGATCTGGTTGAAGCCCCAACTGAAACACAGCAGCAGCATCACGGTGATGGCACTGATGCTCAGCGGGCGGCCCGCTGCGGAGGACGTTGCGGATGACATGAAGTTGGAGTGCCGTTTTTTATGTTGTTATTGCCTGGCAATGCGCGCAGGTGCCGGTGATTTCGACGACGGACAGTTTTGGGGCGAAACCGGTATTGCGCGCGGCTTCGTTGATGCTGTTGGCGACAGGCGCCGCGGGAATTTCGCCGACCGAACCGCAGCGATCGCAGATCAGGAAAGCGACCAGCGATTGTTGTCCGTGCGACAGCTCATCGTGATTGTGCGCGCAGGCGAGAAAAGCATTGCGGCTTTCAATCCGATGGACGAGGCCGTTCTCCATCAGGAAGTCGAGTGCGCGGTAAACCGTAATCGGCGCCGGACGCGCGATATCCCGGGCAAGATGGTCGATGACTTCATAGGCGCCGAGCGGGCGGTGACTCGCAAGCAGCGCCTGCAGCACCTGGCGGCGGATGGTGGTGAACTTCTGTCCGCGCCCGGCGCAGACTTTTTCGGCGTGCTTGATCGCATCCGCCGTGCAGCGGCCGTGGTCGTGATCCGGCGTCGGGAAGATCTGACTTGAGACCTGACTTGGCTGAGTCATTTTCGACTGGGTCATTTTCGGCTGCGTCATCAGGAGACCATCTAACCGGTTTATCTCGATTCTGCCTGTGATTTCAGCAGCAGGTTCCTGCATGAAATTTTTGCAATGCAATATTTTTCATTGCAGCGCAATAAAAAACTCCCAAATCAAGCCCACACACTAGGTCTCCGCGCATCCGAAGTCGCGCGTACCAGACGAGCATACCCCCATGATGGCGGCGGAGCGTGACAAACTTCGCCTCTGCCCCTGAGAAAGAAGCCGCACCTTGGCGAGCAATCTGAAGTCCTATCTCGACGGCCTGACCAACTGGACCAAACGCGCCAGCGCGGGTCCATCGCGGCCGGCCGCCAAGAAAATCAATCTCGCGCTCCAGGGCGGCGGCGCCCATGGTGCCTTTACATGGGGTGTGGTGGATCATTTGCTAGCCGATGGCCGGCTCGAGATCACCGGCGTCTCCGGCGCGTCCGCCGGCGCCGTCAATGCGGTGATGCTGGCCGACGGCCTTGCCCGCGGCGATCACGACGAAGCGCGCAAACGCCTCGCCGATTTCTGGCGCGCAGCGAGCACGGGTGGCGGCCTGCCGCCAGTGCAGCGCGCCGTCACCGACCGCATGCTGTCGATGATGCCGTTTACGGCGACGCCGATGCAAAGCTGGTTCGAGGCGATGGCGCATTATTTTTCGCCCTACGATCTCAATCCGCTCAACATCAATCCGCTCGGCGACCTGATCGCACGCTCGGTGGATTTCGAAGCGGTGCGCAACGGCGACCTCGAACTATTCATCTCGGCCACCAACGTCCACACCGGCCGCCTGCGCATCTTCCCGCGTGAAAAGATCACCGCCGACGTGGTGATGGCCTCGGCCGCCTTGCCGCTGGTGTTCCGCGCGGTGGAGATCGACGGCATTCCGTTCTGGGACGGCGGCTACATGGGCAATCCCGCGATCTTCCCCTTCCTGCAGGCCACCGAGGCGGAAGACGTGCTTGTGGTGCAGATCAATCCGGTGACCCGGCCGACCACCCCGCGCACCACGTCGGAGATTCTCAACCGCCTGAACGAAATCACCTTCAACTCGGCGCTGATCTCCGAATTGCGCAGCATGGATTTCATCAACCAGTTGATCGATGACGGCCATCTGCCGCGCGGCACAGGCAAGGACCAGTACCGCAAGCTGAATATCCACCGCATCGACCTCGGCAGGCTCGGCAACCGCCTCGCCGGCTCCACCAAGATGCAGACCGACTTCGATTTCCTGGAGCTGCTGCACAAGGCCGGGCAGCGTGCCGCGCGGCGCTTCCTCGAGCAGCATTTCGACGACATCGGCGAGCGAAGCACCCTCGACCTGGCCGCCGAATCCGGGGTCGAGTGGGCCTGATCCCGCTTAATTAATTGTTTTAATTACGCTTTCTGGAAGCCATGCGCATGCTGCAGGGCTGCCTCCTGACGTAGCCGCTCCCATAACTCATAAGCAAGCTTATTATATCGAAAGCTTATGAGGGAGCTGCCGGCCATGCCGAGGAGCAATACCGATTTTCTGTTCGTCCTGTTCGAGACCCAACGCATGGTGCGGCTTTATGCCGACAAGCTGGCGACGCGGTTCGGCATCACCCGCGCCCAGTGGGCGGTGCTGGCGAAACTCGAACGCACCGAAGGCCTGAAGCAATCCGAGCTCGCGGACCTGATGGAAGTGCAGCCGATCACCCTGACGCGACTGATCGACCGGCTCTGCGACAATGACCTGATCGAACGCCGCGCCGACGCCAGCGACCGCCGCGTCAACCGGCTTTATCTGCGGCCCGCGGCCCGGCCGCTACTCGACAAGCTCGCAGAACTGCGCGCCGAAATCACCGAGACCGCGCTTGGCGGCATGACGGCGGCAGACGCCGATGGCCTCGTCGCCCGGCTCGAACACATCAAGGACAACGTACGCGACGCGGTGCAAAGCGCCAGCGATACCAAGACAAAGGCACAACGTTATGGCTGATCCCGTTCTGAAATTCCCGCCCGACCAGACTCAGCCGGAGAAGCCGGCATCGGACGGCGGCACCCGCAAGAGCCTGGGTCAGCGCCTGCGCGACAACCGCCGCACGCTGCTTCTCGTGGTGCTGCCGCTGATCGCCGTGATCGGCGGCCTGGCTTTTTATCTGTCGGGTGGACGTTACGCGACCACCGATGACGCCTATGTCGGCGCCCAAAAAGTGCTGATCACGCCGGACATCTCCGGCAAGATCGACAAGGTGCTGATCAAGGAAGGGCAGAAGGTCAAAGCCGGCGACGAGCTGTTCGAAATCGATCCGGTGCCGTTCCAGCTTGCGCTGCAACAGGCGCAGGCCAATCGCGAGACCGCGAAAACCAACTTCAACACCCTGAAGTCGAATTATGCGTCCTACACGCAGATGCTCGATCTCGCCAAGCAAGGCGTCGACCTCAAGCAGCGCGACGTCGAGCGCAAGACCACCCTGGCCAAACAGAATTTCGGCTCGCAGCTCGATCTCGACACTTCGATCACCAACCTCGTGGTGGCGCGGGCGCAACTCGAACTGCTGCAGCAGCAACTGGCCAGCACCAAGAATCAGCTCCTGAACAATCCGGACCTGCCGCTGGAGCAGTTTCCGCCCTATCGCCAGGCCGATGCGGCGCTCGGCGAGGCACAGCGCAACCTCGACCACACCGTGCTGAAGGCTCCGATCGACGGCACCGCGACCCAGGTCGACAGCATCCAGCTGGGACGCTTCATCGCCGCTGGCACCCCGGTGTTCACCATCATCGATGACGCCAAGCCCTGGGTCGACGCCAACCTGAAGGAATCCGATTTCACTTATGTCGGGCTCGGGCAGCCGGTGACGCTGAGCGTCGATGCGTTTCCCGATCATGAGTTCAAGGGCACGGTGGGCTCGCTCAGCCCCGGCACCGGCGCGCAGTTCGCGATCCTGCCGCCGCAGAACGCCACCGGCAATTTCGTCAAGGTGGTGCAGCGCGTGCCGGTGCGAATCTACTTCGACACCCACGACGCCGCCGTGCGCAAGCTGAAAGCCGGCATGAGCACCTACGTCTGGATCGACACCGGGCATCGCCGGTCGCTCGCCGGCCTGTTCGGTTTCTCCTCCGCATCCGCGAAGGAGGACAACCGGTGACCGCCGCCGCCACCTCCTCGGCGGCGGTCCCCGGCTTTCGCCGCAACATGGTGACCATCTGCGCCATGACGGCGACCATCATGCAGGCGCTCGACACCACGATCGCCAACGTGGCGCTGCCTTACATGCAGGGCACGCTGTCAGCATCGCAGGACCAGATCAACTGGGTGCTGACCTCCTATATCGTCGCCGCCGCCATCATGACTGCGCCGGTCGGCTGGATCGCCAACCGCTTTGGCCGCAAACGCATCTTCATCCTCTGCGCGGGCGGTTTCACCGTGGCGTCAGTGATGTGCGGCCTTGCCCAGGACATCACCCAGATGGTGCTGTTCCGGCTGCTGCAGGGTGTGTTCGGCGCGGCCCTGGTACCGCTCTCGCAGGCGGTGATGCTCGATTCCTACACCCTGCAGGAACGCGCCAAGGCGATGTCGATCTGGGGCATGGGCGTGATGATGGGTCCGATCATGGGCCCCTCGCTCGGCGCCTGGCTGACCGAAACCTACACCTGGCACTGGGTGTTTTTTGTCAATCTACCGTTCGGCATCCTCACCGTGCTGGGGCTGATGGCGTTCATGGACGAAACCAAGACCGATACCGGGCTCAAATTCGACTGGTTCGGCTTCGGCGCGCTGGCGGTCGGCATCGGCGCCATGCAGATCGCACTCGATCGCGGCGAGCAGCTGGCCTGGTTCGAGTCCAAGGAAATCATCATCGAGACCATCATCTCGATCGCCGGTTTCTATTATTTCTTCGCCCACTCGCTGACCACGCCAAAGCCGTTCATCCAGTTCGCCATTTTCAAGGATCGCAACTTCATCGGCGGCTGCGTGTTCATGACCGTCATGGGCCTGGTGCTGTTCTCCACCATGGCGCTGTCGTCGCCCTATCTGCAGAATGTGATCGGCTATCCGATCATCACCGCCGGGCTTTTGCTGGCCACCCGCGGCTGCGGCACCTTCGTGGCGATGATGCTGGTCGGCCGGGTGATGAAATACATCGAGGCGCGTACGCTGATCATCTCAGGCCTGTCGCTGATGGCGCTGTCACTGTTTTTCATGACCGGCTGGACCGACCAGACCGGCGTTCCCAGCATCGTGACCTGGAGCATCGCCCAGGGCTTTGGCCTTGGCCTGGTGTTCGTGCCGCTGAGCACGGTGGCCTTCCTGACCCTGCCCAACCATCTGCGCACCGACGGCACCTCGATGCTGACTTTGCTGCGCAATGTGGCGAGCTCGATCGGCATCTCGGTGGTGATCGCGGAACTCACCCAAGGCAGCCGTCGCACCTATGCCATCCTCAATGAACACGTCACCCCGTTCAACAACGCCATGCAGATGCCAGACGTGACTCGGATGATCAACATGAACACCGACGCGGGCCGCGCGCTGATGGACACGATGCTGCAGCTGCAAGCACAAATCATCGCGTTTTCGCGCGACTACCAATTGGTGATGGTGGTGACGCTGTGCTCGATCCCGCTAGCTTTGATGATCGGCTCGACCAAGGCGGCACTGCGCAAGCAGGCGCAGGGGCCGAGCGACCATGCGGCGGTGATGGATTAGGGATTGGGAGCCGGCTGGAGCGAGCCCATCGGCCTCTGACGACAAGATGCTCGCAAAAAAGATTGGGGCGTCACCCGCAACGGTGACGCCCTATTTTCTTGGCTGTGGAGTTGGCTGGCGGTGACCGATTCAACTACCGCGCGGCGCGCGACCGGCTCCTTATCGAAGCCAATTCTCGCGGTGAAGCCCGTCAACACGAGCAAACTCCGCGTCATTATCAGTCACAATGGTAAGGCCGAGCGCGATGGCTTGAGCGGCGATGAGCAGATCATTGCCGCCAATCGGCTTACCTGCCCGTTCGAGCCCGGTGCGGATCAGGCCGTAGGCTGCATCGGCAGGCGCCTCGAAGGCGAGAACGTCGAGACTGCCAAGCACCGCTTCAACCTGAGCCGAGAGCCGCGGAGATCCCTTCTTCGCGGCCCCATACCGCAGCTCTGCTGCAACGATGATGCTGGTGCAGACTTGTGCTTCACCGACCTCGTGGATGTGCGCAGTGACGCGACCCTGAGGGTTGCGGATGAGGTCAGAAACGATGTTGGTGTCGAGCAAATAGCGCATCAGAGCTCGATGGGATCCGGCGCCAGATCAGAGATCTGAGGGAAATCCTCATCGAGGGGCGCAAGAGTTGCCAGTAACGCCAGAAGCGACTTCGGCGAGGCAGGCTCAATGATCAGCCGATCGCCTTCCCTGCGCATGATCGCATCTTCGCCAGGAAGCTCGAACTCACGCGGAATCCTTACCGCTTGATTTCGGCCATTCTTGAAAAGCTTAACGTGGCGCTCGGGAAACACTGTCCGCTCCATTGGCATATGCCAAAGCATATGCCAAACGTAGGCCCCCGTCTACGCAATTCAAGCCCCGCGATTTCTGGGCGGGTCGAATTTAAAATTAAAGGGCCGCCGAAGTCTTCAGCGACCCATCCGACCCGAAATCGAACCCAGGGTCTCACACGTCGAAGAACACGGTTTCGTTGTCGCCCTGCAGATGGATGTCGAGGCGATAGACGATGCCGCCGGCCGCCGCATCGCGCTTCGCAATCAGCGTGTCGCGGCGATCGGCCGGGACCAGCGCCAGGATCGGATCGGCGGCGTTGGCTGCGGCCTCGTCGTCGAAATAGATCCGGGTCTGCGCCTGCCGGGTCATGCCGCGGGCATAGACCGCGAGCAGGATGTGCGGCGCCTGCGGCTTGTCGCTCGGGCCCGGCACGACGCCCGGCTTGATGGTCTGGAACGTATAGGTGCCCTGATTGGTGGTGCCGCAGCGGCCGAAACCGCGGAACGCGGCATTCGGCAGCGAACGTTTGTCCTGCGGGTCGTTGAAGCGGCCCTGACCATCGGCCTGCCAGATTTCCAGCATCGAATCCGGAATGATCTTGCCGTCGCCGTCGAACACTGTGCCTTCGATGCGGATGCGTTCGCCGCTGACATCCGGCGTCACTAGGTCGTTGCTGAAGGCATCGTTCCAGGCGTACTCGCTGCCCGGCGTCAGGCCGTATTTGAAATAGGGACCGACGGTCTGCGAAGGGGTGAGGCCGCTCATCAGTGGGTCTCCTGCGGCGTGGCGTTGCGGCCGCGCACTACGATGTCAAAACGATAGGCCAGCGCCCAGTCGGGCTTGGTGGCGTCGAGATCGAAGCTCGACACCATGCGCAGCCGCGCCTTCTCGTCGGTGATCGAATTGAAGATCGGATCGAACGGGAACAGCGGATCGTTCGGGAAATACATCTGGGTCACCACACGTGACAGGAACGAGTGGCCGAACACCGAGAAATGGATGTGCGCGGGACGCCAGGCGTTGTGGTGATTGCCCCACGGATAGGCGCCGGGCTTGATGGTGACGAAACGGTAGTACCCCTTCTCGTCGCTGACGGCGCGGCCCGCCCCGGTGAAGTTCGGATCGAGCGGCGCCGGATGCTGGTCGACCATATGGATGTAGCGGCCGCAGGCATTGGCCTGCCACAGCTCCACCAGCGTGTTGGCAACGCCGCGGCCATCCTCGTCTTGCACATGGCCGTGCACGATGATGCGTTCGCCGATCGGCTCGCCGGTGTGCTGCACCGTGAGATCGCTGTCGTGCTCCCTGACGGTTTCATGGCCGTACACCGGCCCAGTCAGTTCCGACAGTGTATGCGGCGCGATGATCAGTGGCTTCTGCGGCGCGCGCTTGATCGTGCTCTTGTAACCTGGATAGAGGCGCGGACCGAAGGACTCTTCGATGCTGGCGCGCGGATAGACGAATGTCATCTGGTTCATCCTCCGGATGCGGCATCGATCTGCCGCATCCCGCTCTGTGTTGTTTCGCTCAGTTCAGTTTTTCGATCGCTACCGACACGCCCTGGCCGACGCCGACGCACATGGTGGCCAGCGCATATTTGCCGCCGCGCTTTTCCAGGCCGTGGACGGCGGTCAGCACCAGGCGCGCACCGCTCATGCCGAGCGGATGACCCAGCGCAATGGCGCCGCCGTGCGGATTGATGAAATCAGCGTCTTCCTTGACGCCGAGCTGGCGCAGCACCGCGATTCCCTGCGACGCAAACGCTTCATTGAGCTCGATCAGGTCGAAATCGCTGATCTTCAGCCCGAGACGCTCCATCAGCTTGCGGGTGGCCGGCACCGGGCCGATGCCCATGATGCGCGGCGGCACGGCGCCGGAGGCGAGACCGAGAATGCGGGCGCGCGGCGTCAGGCCGTGTTTCTTCACCGCGGCTTCCGACGCCAGGATCATCGCAGCCGCGCCGTCATTGACGCCCGACGCATTGCCCGCCGTCACCGTGCCGGGATTGCGGAACGGCGTCTTCAGCTTGGACAAGCCTTCGAGGGTGGTTTCCGGGCGCGGATGCTCGTCCTTGTCGACGATGGTCGGGCCGGCCTTGCCGCCGGGGATCGTGACCGGGGTGATTTCCTCGGCGAAATAGCCCGCCGCGATGGCGGCACCGGCGCGCTGCTGGGAGCGGATCGCGAACGCATCCTGGTCCGCGCGCGACACCTGGAATTCTTCGGCCACGTTCTCGCCGGTCTCCGGCATCGAATCGACACCGTATTGCTGCTTCATCAGCGGATTGATGAAACGCCAGCCGATGGTGGTGTCGTAGGTTTCCGCCGATCGCTGGAATGCCTCGGTGGCCTTGCCCATCACGAACGGGGCGCGGGTCATGGATTCAACGCCGCCGGCAACGGCGAACTCGATCTCGCCGGCACGGATGGCGCGGCCCGCGGCGCCGACCGCGTCCAGACCCGAAGCGCAGAGGCGGTTGAGGGTCTGACCGGGAACCGTTTCGGGAAGACCCGCGAGCAGCAGCGCCATGCGCGCGACATTGCGGTTGTCTTCGCCGGCCTGGTTGGCGCAGCCGAAATACACTTCATCGACCTGCGACCAGTCGAGGTTGGGGTGCTTCGCCATCAGCGCCTTGATCGGGGTGGCGCCGAGGTCGTCCGCCCGCACCTTGGCCAGCGATCCGCCGAACCGGCCGATCGGCGTGCGCACGGCATCACACACAAAAACGTCACGCATGTCGAAAGCTCCCTGACAAATCGTTCGCCCGGCCCGCCGTTGCGGCAAGGCCCTTGGTTGGCCGAGTTTTAGAAAGTGGCGCGAAGGAAATCAAATGCTTGCTGCGCATAGTCAAATTGCCGCCTCTGCACTGGCTGCGGGTTTCACCGCCTGAACCAAGAAGCGGGGAAAACCCCGATAATTCCGGCGAATAGCGGGATCACGCCGGCAAACTTTGCTAGTTTGCGCCGCCATGACAATCCAATCCGCCGACCCCGCACAGCTCAACGCCGAACAGCCGCCCGAACCCGTCGGGCGCCTGACGCCGATGATGGAACAATATCTCGAGATCAAGGCCGCCCATCCCGGCCTGCTCCTGTTCTATCGCATGGGGGATTTCTACGAGCTGTTCTTCGATGACGCCGAGATCGCGTCGCAATCCCTCGGCATCATGCTGACCAAGCGCGGCAAGCATCTGGGGCAGGACATCCCGATGTGCGGCGTGCCGGTGGAGCGGTCCGACGACTATCTGCACCGCCTGATCGAAAAGGGCCATCGGGTCGCGGTCTGCGAGCAGATGGAAGATCCCGCCGCCGCGCGCAAACGCGGCAACAAGAGCGTGGTGCGCCGCGACGTGGTGCGGCTGGTCACTCCCGGCACCCTGACCGAAGACAATCTGCTCGACGCCCGCGCCAACAATTATCTGCTGGCAATCGCGCGTGCTCGTTCCTCGGCGCCGGGCGGCGACCGCATCGGCCTGTCCTGGATCGACATCTCGACCGCGGAATTCATTGTCACCGAATGCAGTCTGGCTGAACTCAGCGCCACACTGGCGCGGATCAACCCCAACGAGGTGATCGTCACCGACGCGCTCTACAGCGATGCAGAACTCGGCCCGCTGCTGCGCGCGCTGCCGGCGGTGACGCCGCTGACCCGCGACGTGTTCGACAGCGCCACCGCCGAGCGGCGCCTGTGCGATTATTTCGCGGTCGCCACCATGGACGGCTTCGGCGCGATGTCGCGGCTGGAGGCCACCGCGGCCGCGGCCACGCTGACCTATATCGACCGCACACAAGTCGGCAAACGTCCGCCACTGTCGCCGCCGAGCCGCGAAGCCGCCGGCACCACACTGGCGATCGATTCCGCCACCCGCGCCAATCTCGAACTGACCCGCACCCTCGCCGGCGAACGGCGCGGCTCGCTGCTCGATGCGATCGACGCGACCGTCACCGCCGCCGGATCGCGGCTGCTGGCGCAGCGCCTCGCCGCACCGCTGACGGATGTCGTTGCCATCACGCGACGGCTCGATGCGGTCAGCGCGTTCGTTGCGGACGGCGCTGCAAGGGATGATATTCGCACAACGCTGAAGGCGGCTCCCGACATGTCGCGGGGGCTGGCGCGGCTGTCGGTCGGCCGCGGCGGTCCGCGCGATCTTGCCGGCCTGCGCGACGGCATCAGCGCCGCCGACCAGGCGCTGGCGATCTTCAGCCGCCTCAGCAACCCGCCGCCAGAGATTGCTTCGGCGATCGAAGCCTTGCAGCGACCATCGCGCGATCTCGCGCAGGAACTGGCGAACGCGCTGGACGAGCAATTGCCGCTGATGAAGCGCGACGGCGGTTTCGTTCGACCCGGATATGACACAGCCCTGGACGAGACCCGCGCACTGCGTGACGAATCGCGCCAGGTGGTCGCCACCATGCAGGCGCGTTATGCCGAGGAAACCGGCGTCAAGGCGCTGAAGATCCGGCACAACAATGTGCTGGGGTATTTCGTCGAGGTCACGGCCCAGCACGGCGACCGCCTGATGGCGCCGCCGCTCAATGCCCGCTTCATTCATCGCCAGACGCTTGCGGGCCAGGTGCGCTTCACCACCACCGAACTCGGCGAGGTCGAAGCCAAGATCGCCAATGCCGGCGAGCGCGCGCTCGGGCTCGAACTCGAGATCTTCGACCGGCTGAGCGCGCAGGTGATCGCGGCCGGCGACGATCTCCGCGCCGCGGCGCATGCGTTCGCGCTGCTGGATGTCGCCACTGCATTGGCCAAGCTCGCCATCGATCAGGATTATGCGCGCCCCGAGGTCGACACCTCATTGGCGTTTGCCATCGAAGGCGGCCGCCATCCGGTGGTGGAGCAGGCGCTGAAGCGCGACGGGCAGCCGTTCATCGCCAATGCCAGCAATCTGTCGCCGACACCGGGACAGGCCACGGGGCAGATCTGGCTGATCACCGGTCCGAACATGGCCGGTAAATCGACTTTCCTGCGCCAAAACGCATTGATTGCGCTGCTGGCGCAGATCGGCAGCTTCGTGCCGGCCAAACGCGCGCGCATCGGCGTGGTCGACCGGCTGTTCTCCCGTGTCGGCGCCGCCGATGACCTCGCGCGGGGACGTTCGACCTTCATGGTCGAGATGGTGGAAACGGCCGCGATCCTCAATCAGGCGGGCGAACGCGCACTGGTGATCTTGGACGAAATCGGCCGCGGCACCGCAACCTTCGACGGCCTGTCGATCGCCTGGGCCACCATCGAGCATCTGCACGAGACCAACCGCTGCCGCGCGCTGTTCGCCACCCATTATCATGAGCTGACCGCGCTCTCGGCACGGCTGCCGCGGCTGTTCAACGCCACCGTGCGGGTGAAGGAATGGCAGGGCGACGTGGTATTCCTGCACGAGGTGCTGCCGGGTGCCGCCGACCGCTCCTACGGCATCCAGGTGGCAAAGCTTGCGGGCCTGCCGCCGCCAGTGATCGCCCGCGCCAAGACCGTGCTGGCGAAACTCGAGGCTCAGGATCGCACATCCACAACGCGCGCGCTGGCCGACGACCTGCCATTGTTTGCCACGCCGTCACGGGCGGCGGCGGAGCCGGCACCGAAGGGGCCCGGCGATCTTCTGATCGAGGCGGTCAACGCGCTGCACCCCGACGAAATGTCGCCGCGCGACGCGTTGGATGCGCTTTATGCGCTGAAGAAGCAGGCGGAGGCGAAGTGACTGAGATCGCAACCACCGCCATGGTTCGCGATCGTCTTTTCCTGCTGCGGCCGGACTTTGTGGACCCGGCTTACCCGGGCCAGCGTTTCTATTGCTGGCACTGCGCCCTGCTTGAAGGTGTGCTTGCGTCCTTTCCTGCACTGCTGTCGAAAATCGACGTGCAGCGCATCGCGTGGCCCAAACCACGTCAATCGGTTATTGATGTGGTTGGAGAGCACAATCAATCAGTGCCTCTGCTGGTTTTGGCGGCCGACGCACCGGATGAACTCGCAACCGGTCGATATCAAGGACAACGCTTCGTCGACGACAAGGACGCCATCCTGGCGGTGCTGAGTCAGCGCCACGGAATACCTCACCCTCATCCCTAACCCGTCTTCGCGGATTGGCGGGTTTTTGAAGGGTCGACATCAGCCAGATCAATGGCTTAGCTCGAAAGGTCTTCACTACAGCGGCTGGCTTGGTTGACGGCGGCTGTGGTGATCCTGGGCGGCGGTTGCGGTGGCAGCCGGAGCTTCAGCCGATCAATCAGGAGCTGCAGTTCCGGTTCGGGATGGGTGTAGCGGGTGAGCAGGATCTCGCGCCCATCTGTGGTCGGCAGATGGACGTCGATCATCTGGATGGCGGCGAACTTTTCGAGCGCGCGACGTGCGGTCAAGCCCGATGCGAGGGCATGAAGCCGGCGCGTCAGCGTGACCTGCATGCAGTAGGCCAGGAAGGCGATGAAGATGTGGGCCTCGATCCGGACCTCGTCTTGATGGAACACCGGACGAATCGCCAGGTCGCCCTTGAGATTGCGGAACGCTTCTTCGACGGCAACGAGTTGGACGTAGTATTGCCAGAGCTGGGCGGGGTCATTGTCGGCGAGGTTGGTGCGCAGCAGATAACGGCCTTCGCGACGTCGGGTCTTTCTCAATCTGTTTCGATTGAGTGCGAAGCTGAAGCTCGGGCGCTGCTTGTCGATCTCGATATCGACCAGACGCCAGGCCGCCGGCGCTTTGGATCGCGCGCCGCCAAGCTTCATCAGCAATTCTTCGCGCGTGATCTCCATCGCATCGATTTGCCTGAGCCGTTTCCACAACCACTTCAGCTGCCGCCGGCGCATCGCGCGTTCCTTACTGATCCGATCGGCGCTTTGAGCGAAGACGTAGAGCTCACCGTCCTCGGACAACAATTTGACCTGCACGCCCTCCCGCGCGTCCTGCCAGGGCTTGTCCAGCAGATGCTTCTCCAGCCGGTTCAGGCGTCCCTTCGGCGTACCGACCAGATATTGCACTGGCGGATCGCTGTGGCGCATTTCGGCCAGCACGGCCTCGGTCGGCACGCCACGATCCATCACCCAGACCCGGCGCGCCTTGCCGTATTGCTGCTCGATCTTGGCAAGGAACATCCGCAGTGTCTTGTTGTCAGCGGTGTTGCCGGGCAGCACCTCGTAAGCCAACGGCAAGCCATCGGGCGTCACCACCAGCGCGATTACCACTTGCGGGCAATCCGGCCGCTTGTCGCGGCTGTAGCCGTGGCGGCGCTTGCTGCCTTCCGGCAAGTCCGATGCGTTGACCTCGAAGTAGCTGCTGGTCAGATCGTACAGCAGCACGTCGAAGTCGGCATTGAACAAATCGCGCCAACGCCCGACCAGATGCGAGAATAGCGCCTCCTTATGCGCGAGCAGCAGATCGTGGCAGGCATAGAGTTTGTGCTCTTCCGCGAGGCCGAAGTCTGCTCCCAGAAGATCGGCCATTGCGCTCTGACCGAACCATTGCCGATGCAGCCGCCACTCGCTGCCCGGCGCGATCAGCCGGTAGGTTGCCAGCACCTGCAGGATCTGGTCCCACCTCGTCTTCTTGCGGCTTGGCGGCAGCCGCTCTGCCCAGAACCAATCGAGCTGAAGCTCCTGCCACAACTGTCCGGCCAGCCAGCAGGCGCCCCATTGCCGCGGACGTCGAAGCTGCATCTCGGACAGGCGTAGCTGGACGATCGACGCATCGCCCGCGATCGCCTCGCATCGATCTTCCGGAAACAGCGACAACGTTCGCGCATGTCCGGCGTCTTCGTCGAGCACGTCGATCGCCTTGCGCCACGCCGCTGCCTGCGAGGAATTGATCTCACCGAGATACAGCACATGCCGCTGCACCACTCGCCCGTTATCGAGACGCTTGTTCTCGACAACGTTCCAGTAGCTGTGCGTCTTGCCGTTCTTCTTTCGCTCGGTGCGTCGCAGGAACATGGCGCTGCGAAT
The DNA here is from genome assembly GCF_032397745.1 of Bradyrhizobium prioriisuperbiae. Taxonomy (NCBI): domain Bacteria; kingdom Pseudomonadati; phylum Pseudomonadota; class Alphaproteobacteria; order Hyphomicrobiales; family Nitrobacteraceae; genus Bradyrhizobium; species Bradyrhizobium prioriisuperbiae. The sequence continues at coordinate 2,557,654 of NZ_CP135921.1, read as the reverse complement.
CTATCCGCACCGTCACGTCATTGGGAATCCGGTAGGTCTTCACTACAGCCGTTTTCGGCCGATTCCGGACACCTCACCCTTTGCAGATCAAAGACTTAGCTCGCCAAAAAATCGCAAAATCGCGATTTTCCAGCGCGAATCCGCGAACTCGGGCTAACCGGTCTCAACGCACATCGCGCCGGGCTTTGGGGTGCGCCACGCCGCGTGGGCCGGAAACATCCCGAGCAACGCCATGATTCCGGTGACAAGAAAGATCGGCTGATGCGCCCGATTGAGCCCGGGTCGATCGATCCGTAAGTCTGGTGCAGGCTGCGAGCCGAAAAGTCGCTAAGTTATTTGCCCGCGAACTTCTCGAACTCCTGCACCACGCGCTCATAGACCTGCCGCTTGAACGGCACGATGAGCTCGGGAAGATTTTTCATCGGTTCCCAGCGCCATGACGTGAACTCGGGCTTGTGGCCGCCCGGGCTCGCGACATTGATTTCGCTGTCCTTGCCGGTGAAGCGCATGGCGTACCATTTCTGCTTCTGCCCGCGATAACGGCCTTTCCAGGCGCGCCCGGCGATGGTGCGCGGGATGTCATAGATCAGCCAGTCGGGCACCTCGGCAAGCTTCTCAACCGAGCGGGCGTTGGTTTCTTCATAGAGTTCGCGTTTGGCGGCGGCCCAGGTGTCTTCGCCGGGATCGACCCCGCCCTGCGGCATCTGCCAGACATGGACGTCGTCGACATGCTCGATGCCGCCGGCGCGCCGTCCGATGAATACCAGCCCTTTTTCGTTGATCAGCGTCACACCGACACAGGTTCGGTAGGGCAGATCATCGTAGTGCGCCATTCCCTCATAACCTCTTGCAGGTTGTTCTTGTTTGCAGGCTGTTCTTGTTCGTTGCGGCCGGGTGGGCTGGTCAGCTCGATTTTGATTTCAGCATTACCGTGGTCAACGGTACAAGCATAATCCCGCGACTTTCCAATGTCTTGGACCAATTGCCAATACGCTCGACGGAAATCGGCAAGGCCGAGGCGACGCCGATGGCGGTTCCCCGCTCCTTGGCGATGCTTTCCAGCTTCGCCAGCGCTCGGTCGATTTCCGGCGCCGTGGGCACCGCGTCGATGCTCGCATCCGCCTTGGCGAAAGGAAGCGCTGCGCTGTCGGCGGCTTGGGCCGCGACACTGCGTGCCGACGATCCATCATCGAGATAGGATAGTCCGCGCTTGGCCGCTTCCTTGACCACCAGCTGCATGGCTGGGTCCGAGGCGACAAAACGCCCGCCCATGAAATTGGCCAGCCCGACATAGCCCTGGATCCGGCTCAGGTGCCAGCTCAGGCGATCGAGGTTCTGTTCCGCCGCCAGCGAGGTCAGCAGGGTCTGCGGACCCGGATCGTTATCGGGATAATCGAATGGCTCCATCGGGACCTGCAGCAGCAGCTCATGCTTCTGCGCGCGGGCACGCTCCGCAAGCTTGGCGGGATCGGCGCCGTAAGGAGTGAACGCCAGCGTCACTGCTGCCGGCAGCTTGACGATGGCATCGGCCGTCTTCGATGCGCCGACCCCCAGTCCCTGCACTACGATCGCGATGCTCGGCATCTTCGCCGCTTTGGCGCGCTCGGCGTCGCTGCCGCCGGCGTAGGCCCGGAATGGCTTCAGCCCGTCGGCGATCACCGGGATCATGCCGTAACGCGAGCTTTCCAGCAGGCGCGGATTGATGCCAACGGCGACAGCCGTCGAGGGGGCGTCGCCATCGGTCTTGATATCGGTCTTGGCGGCATCGCCACCGCCCACCACCACGTCACGCCGCGCGCCGCTCGAGCCATCGATGATCGTGACGGTCTTCTGGCCGGCCGGCGGATCGGCCGCCTTGACCACGACGCCTGGTTCCTGTTTCGGAGCGCTGGCCACCGGGGGCGCGGCGGGGGTTTTGTCGCCCGGCAGCGCGCCGGGATCGTAGGTGACGCGGGCGACCGGCTCGCCGCCGAGCGGGTTGTCGTTGAACAGGGCGAAGCCCGCGAAAACCGCCAGAAACAGCGCAAGCCCGCTCGCGAGCGCCTGCGGCGCCGTCAGCGGGAGGCGGAAACGCGGCTTTCGCGCCGGACTTTGCCCCAGAGGTGCGCTCAAATCGTCGGTGGTCACGGCCGCAAAAATCCCGCGAATCAATGCGCCGACACTACCACGATCGCCAGCAAGGCTCGCTGCAAAGCCTTGCGGGAAAGGTCCTGAAATGAAAAGGGCGGCCCGAAGGCCGCCCTTTGATGATGTCTCGGTCCGGAGGCTTGGCGCTCAGTTGGCCGCCTTGGCGGGGACGCTGGATGGCGGTGCTGCGGTGTTGGAGGCATTGATGATGGCGCCGTGCAGCAGGTCGTCCGCGGCTTTCAGCGCCTTGTCGTCCTTGGTGTCCGGCGGCACGTAGGACTGCGATCCGGTCTCTTCCTGACCGTCTGCCCTGAGATGGCCGCGCAGCGAGGCTTCACCCCTGGTGTCGGTGCTCGCCTTCAAGTCGTCCGGCACGTCCTGCAACACTTCGATGTCCGGGACGATGCCCTTGGCCTGGATCGACCGGCCCGACGGCGTGAAATAGCGAGCCGTGGTCAGCAGCAGCCCGCCATTGTCCGCTCCGAGCGGGATGATGGTCTGCACCGAGCCCTTGCCGAACGAACGGGTGCCGAGCAGCGTCGCCCGCTTGTGGTCCTGCAGAGCGCCGGCGACGATCTCAGACGCCGAGGCCGATCCACCATTGATCAGTATGACCAGCGGCTTGCCCTTGATCAGATCAATCGCCTTCGCCCTCGCCGTGCGTCGTTGGGTTTCCTCGGCAGTGCGGCCGCGGGTCGAGACGATTTCGCCGCGCTGAAGGAACGCGTCGGAAACCGAGACCGCCTCCTCCAGCAAGCCGCCGGGATTGTTGCGCAGGTCGAGGATGAAGCCCTTGATCTTGCCGGAGCCGATCTGGCTGGTGAGATTGCTGATCTCGCGCTTCAGTCCTGTGGTGGTCTGCTCGTTGAAGCTCGTGATGCGGATGTAGCCGATGTCATCGGCTTCGATGTGCGCAAGAACCGAACGCACCCGGACATTCTCGCGGGCCAGCGTGACCTCGACCGGCTTGTCCTGGCCCGTGCGGGTGAGCTGCAGCTTGATCTTGCTGTCGATCGGGCCGCGCATCTTCTCGACCGCCTGATCGAGCGTGAGGCCTTTGGCGGCTTCGCCATTGATGGCCGTGATGACGTCGCTGGCGCGGATGCCGGCCTTCGCCGCAGGCGTCTCCTCGACCGTGTCCTCCATCAGCTTGACGATCTTGATCCGCCCATCTTCCATCGTCACCTCGATGCCGAGGCCGCCGAATTCGCCGCGATTCTGCACTTGTATGTCGCGGAAGCTCTTGGCGTCGAGATAGCTTGAATGCGGATCGAGGCCGGCCAGCATGCCGCTGATGGCCGCTTCGACCAGCTTGCTGTCGTCGGGTGTCTGGACATAGTCGCGGCGGATTCGCTCGAACACCTCGCCGAACAGATTGAGCTGGCGATAGGTATCGGACGGTGCGGCGTTCGTGTCCGACTCCGCCATTCCCGCGCGCGGCTGAGCGAGGAGGAGGGTCGTCGCCGCAACGGCCGCGATGCCGAAAGCCAGGGACATCTTGCGCATCTTCACGAGCCTTTCGCTTTCACGTGTGCCTCACCGAGCCCGGGTTGATCGGAGGAGGATCGCAGCAGTCGTCAGGATTGAGGCTGGCTGATGGCGTTGTCGGCAGGCTCGACGACAAACAAAAAGGGCGGCCCGCAGGCCGCCCTTTGATGTCTCGGTCCGACGAGCTTCGCGCTCAGTTGGCCGCCTTGGCAGCCGGCGTTGCGGGCGCCGGGGTCGCGGTGTTGGAGGCGTTGACCTTGATGCCATGCAGCAGGTCGTCAGCGGCCTTGAGGGCCTTGTCGTCCTTGGCATCCGGCGGGACGTAGGACTGCGATCCGGTCTCTTCCTGGCCTTCGGCCTTGAGATGGCCGCGCAGCGAGGCTTCGCCCTTGGTATCGGTGCGGGACTTCAGCTCATCCGGCACGTCCTGCAGCACCTCGATGTCCGGGGTGATGCCCTTGGCCTGGATCGACTTGCCCGACGGGGTGAAATAACGCGCGGTGGTCAGTCGCAGCGCGCCATTGCCCGAGCCGAGCGGGATGATGGTCTGCACCGATCCCTTGCCGAACGAACGGGTGCCGAGCAGCGTGGCCCGCTTGTGATCCTGCAGCGCGCCGGCGACGATCTCAGAGGCCGAGGCCGAGCCGCCGTTGATCAGCACGATCAGCGGCTTGCCCTTGATCAGATCGCCGGACTTGGCGGTGCGGCGCTGGGTTTCCTCGGCATTGCGGCCGCGGGTCGAAACAATTTCGCCACGCTCGAGGAAGGCGTCGGACACCGATACCGCCTCTTCCAGCAAGCCGCCGGGGTTGTTGCGCAGGTCGAGCACGAAGCCCTTGATCTTGTCGGCGCCGATCTGGTTGGTGAGATTGGTGATCTCGCGCTTCAGGCCTTCGGTGGTCTGCTCGTTGAAGGTGGTGATGCGGATGTAGGCGATGTCGTCGGCTTCGACGCGCGCGCGCACCGAGCGGACGCGGATGTTGTCGCGGGTCAGCGTCACTTCGATCGGCTTGTCCTGGCCCTTGCGGACGATCTTCAGCTTGATCTTGGTGTTGACCGGGCCACGCATCTTTTCGACGGCCTGGTTCAGGGTCAGGCCCTGCACGGCTTCGTCGTCGAGATTGGTGATGATGTCGTTGGCGAGGATGCCGGCTTTCGACGCCGGGGTTTCGTCGATCGGCGAAACCACCTTGATCAGGCCGTCTTCCATGGTGACTTCGATGCCGAGGCCGCCGAATTCGCCGCGGGTCTGCACCTGCATGTCGCGGAAGCTCTTGGCGTCCATGTAGCTGGAATGCGGATCCAGTCCGGTCAGCATGCCGCTGATTGCGGATTCGACCAGCTTGCTGTCATCCGGCTTCTCGACATAATCGCTGCGGACCCGCTCGAACACATCACCGAACAGATTGAGCTGGCGATAGGTATCGGATGAGGCCGCACGCGCGCTCGATCCCACCGTCACCGCGCGAGGCTGCGTGATGAAAAGGGTCGCCGCCGCACCTGCCGCTGCACTGAGAAGAACCAGAGAAGTCTTGCGCATCATCCGCGAACCTTTTCGCCTTCACTTGCGGCCCACCATGGACCTGGATCAATCGGAGTCCCATCCTTGCGGAACTCAACATAAAGTACGGGCTGACTGGAAGCAGTCGCCAGGATTGAAGCCACCTGAGACGTAGTCCCCATAGTCGCCACCGGCTCACCCGTTAACACGAACTGGCCGATGTTTACCGATATCCGCTCCATCCCAGCAATGAGTACATGATACCCGCCGCCGGCATTGAGGATCAAGAGTTGTCCGTAGCTCCGGAACGGCCCGGAATACACAACCCAACCATCACACGGGGTTGTGACCTGGGAGCCCGGTTTCGTTGCCAAAGAAATGCCTTTTTCCAGCCCCCCGGCGCCATCCGAGCCGCCAAAATCGCGCAGTTTGATGCCGTTGACCGGAAAGGAAAAAAGCCCCTTGGCCGCGGCAAAGGCGATGGCCGGGCTGAGCCGGCCCGGATCCTTCAGGGCGGCCAGATTGGGTTTACCATTAATACTCGCCGGCGCCCCCTGCAGGCTGGCGGCCGCAGCTGCCTTGGCCGCGGTTTTGAGGTCCCGTTCCATTTTGGCGATCAGGTCCTGCAGGGTCTCGACCTGCTTGGACAGGGTCGCCGCCCGGCCGCGCTCGGCCTCCATGTTGGTTTCCAGCGCGCTTTGCTGCTTTTGCCGCTCGTCGACCAGCGCCGCCAACTGGGTGCGGTCGGTCGTGAGCTTGTCGCGGTCGGTGGCCAGGCGGTCGCGCTCGTCGCCGATCGATTTGCGCAAGGCCACCAGTTCGCCGAGGTCCTTGACCAGGTCTTCGGCGCGGCTGCGCATCTCCGGCACCACGGCGCCGAGCAGCATGGCGGTGCGCAGGGATTGCAGCGCGTCTTCCGGTTTCACCAGCAGTGCCGGCGGGGCGCGCCGTCCGGCACGCTGCAGCGCCGCCAGCACTTCCACGATCTCGGATCGCCGCGAGTCCAGCGAGCTGCGGATGCGCTGCTCGCGGGCGTCCAGCGGACGCAGCCTTGTTTCGGTTTCGCCGATCTGGGTTTCGACGCCGCGCACCCGCGCGGCGATGTCGATCAGTTGCTGATTGAGCTTGCTGCGATCCTGCCCGATTGCGGCGGCATCGGCCTTGAGCTTCTGCTGCAGCTCCTCGGCGCTCTTCTGCTGGATGCGTGCGGCTTCCAGCTCCTGCGCGCGCTGCTTGATGGCGTCCTCGGTCGGTGCGTCGACAGCAGGCGCGGTGGCAGGCGTCTGCACGGCGATCTCAGCAGGTTTCTTGTCGGTCGGTTTTGCAGTGGTTTGTGCGGCGAGCGGGACCGGATAAGCGAGCGCGAAGCCGAGCGGCAGTACGAAAGCGAATCGGGTGGCTGCAAATCGAAGCGTGGCAAATCGAACAAAGCATGCAGACGCTGTCGCGTAAGGCGAGCTGTTCGATTGCACGTGAATCCGTCCCGTCCCGTTCACTCTGGCAAGTAATCTTGAACTATCTATCGTCTGTCACGCGCGATGGTAGGGGTGCCCTGCCAGAATCGTCGCGGCCCGATAAATCTGTTCCAGCAGCATGACCCGCACCATCTGATGCGGCCATGTTGCCGCCCCGAATGCGATCGTCAAATCAGCCTTGCGCCGCAATTCAGGCGAAAGTCCGTCCGCGCCGCCAATCATGAAAACGGTATTTGCGGCCTGGGCGTCGCGCCAGCTGCCCAAATGGCGGGCAAATGCGGAACTTTCAATGCTTTTGCCGCGCTCGTCGAGCGCCACCAGGGTGGATCTGTCGGGTGTCGCGGCCTGGATCGCCGCAGCTTCCTCGGCGATCCGGGTGGCTGTGTCGCGGGCCCGGCTTTCCGGAATTTCATGGATGTCGAGGCCGCGAAAGCCGAGCTTTCGTCCGGCGTCGTTGAAGCGCTCGCGATACCGGTCCGCAAGCTCACGTTCCGGACCCTGCTTCAGACGGCCGATGGAGACGACGAGAATCCGCATCCCCGATGATTATCCGCGAGCGACCCGATCTGCAAAGAGGCAAGCAGACACAAAATCACTCACGCCGTCATCGAGGGGACGTCCGGCAGCACTTGGCGCTACAAGACTTGGCTCTACAAGACTTGGCTCTACAAAACCTAGCTCTTGCGCGCCGCCTTCTCGCCCGCGGTCCACATCTTCTCGAGATTGTAGAATTCGCGGACTTCCGGTCTGAACACGTGAACGATCACATCACCGGAATCGATCAGCACCCAGTCGGAGTTTTGCATGCCTTCGACATGGACGCTTTTGATGCCGACTTCGCTGAGGCCCTTCATCACGTTCTCCGCGATCGCGCCGACGTGCCGGTTGGCCCGGCCCGAGGTCACGATCATGTAATCGGAGAGGGAGGATTTGCCGCGAAGGTCGATGGTGACCGTCTCTTCCGCCTTCATGTCTTCGAGACGGGAGAGGATCAGGTTCAAGGTCTCGTCGGCGTCTGGTCGCGCCTTCAGGACCGCAACGGGCACAGCTTGTTCTGAAGCCCGGGACAATACAGATGTGGTCAGGGACCATTCCTTTCACTGTATCGCGAGCGCCGAATCCTGGCGCCCGATGACCATATTACGCAGGTTGAGTTAATGGTTTCAATCGTCCAAACGTCCGGTTGAATCGTCTTTGTTGTCTGTGTCTTTTGCGTCAGTCTTTTTGTCGCCAGTCTTTGTATCGCAAGTCTTTGTATCAGCAGTGTCGCTCTTCCAACTGCCGTCCCGGTTCCGTAGGGACGTGGACGACATATTCAGCTTCAGGCCGGTCAGAAAAGCCCACGCCGGCGCGCGGCGGGTTGCGAGCAGTCCGGCGCTTTGCTCGCTAACTCTATATGGGGCGAGCGCCTGGGCTGCGGGAGAGGCCAGGGCGCGGATACTTTGGGGTGAACGGTCGATCACCGCGATCGGGACCTGGCCAGCAATGAGCTGCCAGTTTCTCCAGCGATGGAACTGCGCAAGGTTGTCAGCGCCCATGATCCAGACAAAGCGAACATCCGCACAACGGCGACGCAGATACGCGATGGTATCCGCAGTGTAGCGAGTGCCAATGACAGCTTCGAGACATGTCACATCGATGCGCGGATCGTCGGCCATCGCCTGTGCTGCGACAGCACGTTCCCTGAGTTCGTGCAGCGCGCTGGTATCCTTTAACGGATTGCCTGGCGACACCAGCCACCAGACGCGATCCAGCCGCAGCCGCTTCATGGTGAACAGGCTGATGGCGCGATGCGCCGCATGTGGCGGGTTGAACGAACCGCCGAGCAAACCGATGCGCATGCCGTCCGCGTAAGGCGGCAACGCTCGTTCGATCTCGGATCTCGCGCGCTGCGAGGATGTGGTCACGGGCGGGTCTGCCCCGTGCCATGAATGCGATATTTGAAGCTGGTCAGCTGCTCGGCGCCGACCGGCCCGCGAGCGTGGAATTTGCCGGTGGCGATGCCGATTTCGGCGCCGAAGCCGAATTCGCCGCCGTCAGCGAACTGCGTCGAGGCGTTATGAAGCACGATGGCGGAATCGACTTCGATGAGGAATTTTTCCGCGGCGGCGCGGTCTTCGCTGACAATGGCGTCGGTGTGATGCGAGCCATAGTGCTCGATATGCGCGATCGCTTCGTCGACATTGCCGACGATCTTCGCGGCAATGATGGCGTCCTCGTATTCCGTCGCCCAGTCTTCTTCGGTCACCGGTTTGACCCGCGCGTCGACGCGTTGCACGTCGGCATCGCCGCGCACTTCGCAGTTGGCATCGAGCAGCATGGTGACCAGCGGCTTGAGGTGCGTGGCAGCGGCATCGCGTTCGATCAGCAGCGTTTCGGCCGCGCCGCAGACACCGGTGCGGCGCATCTTGGCGTTCAGCACCACCGACTTCGCCATGTCGAGGCCTGCGGTGTGATCGACGTAGACGTGATTGACGCCTTCGAGATGGGCGAACACTGGCACGCGCGCTTCCGCTTCGACGCGCCCCACCAGGCTCTTGCCGCCGCGCGGCACGATCAGGTCGACGGTGCCATCGAGACCACTGAGCAGCAGCCCGACCGCGGCACGATCGCGGGTGGGCACGAAACTGATCGCGGCTTCCGGCAGGCCGGCTTCGCGCAGTCCCGCAACGAGGCATTGATGAATGGCCTGACCCGAGCGGAAACTTTCCGAGCCGCCGCGCAGGATCACGGCATTGCCGGATTTCAGGCACAGCACGCCGGCGTCCGCGGTGACGTTGGGCCGGCTCTCGAAAATCACCGCCACCACGCCGAGCGGCACGCGCACGCGTTCGATGGTCATGCCGTTGGGACGCTGCCAGCGCTCGGTCACTTTGCCGACGGGATCGGCAATGTTGCGCACGATGCGGATGCCGTCGGCCATGCCGGCGACGCGGGCCTCGGTAAGAACCAGTCGGTCGATGAAGGCGGAGCTTGCACCATTGGCGCGGGCTTCAGCGACATCCTCCGCATTGGCGGCGAGGATCGCCGGCACGGAATTGCGGATCGCCCGCTCCATCGCCTCCAGCGCCCGGTTTTTCTGTTCCGCCGGCGCCAGCGCCAATTGGCGCGCCGCCGCCTTGGCGCGCTTGGCGAGGTCGCCGATTAGCGACGGCAAATCCTGCGTGCTGCCCGCGTTCAGATCCTGGGTTGTTTGCACGGCTTTCAGAGACGCGGTCATGGAGTGTCCGGTGTTCGATAAGGTCCTGTTCTAGCACCCCAATTCAGGAATCGCGAGGGACTAGGCGACATTGCTGCGATGCGGGCCCACTGGCCGATATAGGGCCGGATCGGCCATTGGCCCAGAGGCCGGCTCGCGCGATGGCTCAATCACCGTGTTTCGGCCCGATCACCAGGTCGTCGCGGTGGATCATCTCCGACCGTCCGGAAATGCCCAGGATCGCCATCACATCCGCGGACGAGCGGCCCTTGATCCGGTCGGCATCGGGGGCGTCATAGGCGACCAGGCCGCGCCCGATTTCATGGGTATCGGGGTCGCGCACGATCACCGCGTCGCCGCGGGCGAACTGCCCGTCGACCCGGATCACGCCGGCCGGCAGCAGGCTCCGTCCCGTGCGTAGCGCCGCCACGGCGCCGGCATCGATGGTCAGGGTGCCCTTCGGCTCCAGCGACCCGGCGATCCAGCGCTTGCGGGCGGTGACGGGGTTGGCTGGCGTCAGAAACCAGGTGCAGCGGCCGCCGTCGGCGATATTTTGCAGCGGATGCTCGATCTTGCCGGAGGCGATCAGCATGTGGGTGCCCGCGGTGGTGGCGATCTTGGCGGCTTCGATCTTGGTGGCCATGCCGCCGCGTGACAGCTCGGATTCCGCGGCCCCCGCCATCGCCTCGATCTCGGCGGTGATGCTGTCGACCTGCGGGATCAGTTTGGCATTGGGATTGGCACCCGGCGGTGCGTCGTAGAGGCCGTCGATATCCGACAGCAGGATCAGGAGGTCGGCGCTCGCCATGGTGGCGACGCGGGCCGCCAGCCGGTCGTTGTCGCCGTAGCGGATCTCGTTGGTCGCCACCGTGTCGTTTTCGTTGATCACCGGCACGGCGCGCCATTCCAGCAGCTTGCCGATGGTGGAGCGCGCGTTCAGGTAGCGGCGGCGCTCCTCGGTGTCCTGCAGGGTCACCAGGATCTGCCCGCTGCCGATGCCGTGATGGCCCAACACCTCGGACCAGGTGCGCGCCAGCGCGATCTGGCCGACCGCGGCTGCGGCCTGGCTCTCTTCCAGTTTCAGGGGCCCGCGCGGCAGCTTCAGGCGGCTGCGTCCCAGCGCGATCGAACCGGAGGAGACGATCATGATGTCGCGCCCCTCGCCGTGCAGCTTGGCCACGTCGGCGGCAAGCGCCGCCAGCCAGGTTTCGCGAACGCTGCCTTTGGCCGCATCGATCAGCAGCGACGAGCCGACCTTGACCACAATCCGGCGAAAATTCTTGAGTTCGGGACGAGACATATCTGCAGCATGATCGGGGGTGCGGGCGGGCGCGTCGATGGCTCGCCGGGTTGCACAAATCCCTGTCACACGCAGCCCGTTTTGGCAATTGCGAGGGCCGGTTACCGGACAGCGGGTCGACCAAAACACGGTGTTGCCACAAACAATCCGGTGCCGGCGATGCCCCGGGATGCGGCAGACTACGTAGAGGTTATCGAATGTTGATCGGCCGGCCGGGACAGCGCTTTGCGCCGCGCCCGGGTTCCTCTACGCTGGCCCCTGACCCCGCATCATCGGGTTGAACCGCGTACGGGCTGAATGCCAAACCGGGACAGGGCACCGCTTCGCTTTCTGAAGTTGACCGTTGCCGCGTGCTTCGTGGTGCCGTCGCTGCTGTTTTTATACGTTGCGGCGCTGGAGTGGCGCAGTGCGTCGCATCAGGCCGATGAGCGGCTCGAAACCAATCTCAACATTCTGCAGGAGCACGCGCTCAAGGTTCTCGAAACCATCGAGCGGACCATTGCCGAGGTCGACCAGATGACCGACGGCGTCTCCGACGCGGCGCTGATCAAACGCGAGCCGCAATTGCATCAGCGTCTGAGCCAGATCGTGACGGCGCTGCCGCAGATCCAGTCGATTGCGATCGTGGGGGCCGACGGTTGGCTCCGGGTGTCGACGCAGGGGTCGCCGCCGGTGCAGCAGGATCAGTCGCAGCTCGATTATTTCAAGACACTGTCCACGTCCGACAGCGGCACCTACATCGGTCAGGTGCTGATGGCGCCGGGACGGGTGCGACCGTCCTTCAATGTGGCGCGCCGCCGCCGGACCGAGAATGGCGTGTTCGACGGCGTTATCGTCGCATCGGTGCCGCCGTCCTATTTCGACTCCTTCTACAGCCGCATCATTGGTGTCACCACCCAGGGAACGGCGATGAGCCTGATCCGGTCCGATGGCGCATTGCTGGTGCGCTATCCGGCGCCCGAGAACGCGGTCCCGCTGCCGGCTACGGTGGCCTTCGTCCACAACATCGAGAAAGAGCCCGAGGCGGGATACTACGTCGGCACCTCCGCTTTCGATGGGCAGTGGCGGCGCGTGGCCTATCGGCGGCTGAGCGGCTATCCGGTCTATGTGCTGGCCAGCGTGTCGGAGGGCGCGATCCGCAACGACTGGCTGGCGTTCATGGGAACGCACATGATCTTCGGCGTGCCGGCGACGCTGTTGATGATCGCGATCAGCTGGCTCGCGCTGCGACGAACCCGCGCGCTCTACGCCGAGATGGATGCGCGCGAACGTGCCGAAGGCGCGCTACGCCAGTCCCAGCGTCTGGAGATCGTCGGCCAGTTGACTGGCGGCATCGCCCACGATTTCAACAATCTGCTGATGGTGGTGATGGGCGGTGTCGATCGGCTGCGGCGCGACATCAGTGATCCCAAGGGCGTCAAGACGCTGGACATGATCGCCTCCGCGGCCAAGCGCGGCGAAAATCTGATCCGGCATCTTTTGACCTTCTCGCGCCGGCAGGCGATCACGCCGGCGACCGTCGATGTCGGGCGTTTCCTGTCCCAGATGGAAGATGTGCTGCGCGGGTCCATCAAGGGCGACATCACACTGAACGTGATGATGCCGTCGCAGTCCTGCTTCGCCAGGGTCGATGCCGGCGAACTCGAACTTGCGCTGCTCAACCTCGCGGTCAATGCCCGCGATGCCATGCCGAACGGCGGGCGACTGACGCTGTCGGCGGTGCCGATCGTGCTGTCGGGCGATGCGAAATACGACGGCCTGAGCGGGGACTTTATTGCATTTCGCGTCATCGACAGCGGTGAGGGCATTCCGCCCGAGGTGCTGGCGCGGGTGTTCGAGCCGTTCTTCACCACCAAGCCGCCGGGGCAAGGCACCGGGCTCGGCCTTAGTCAGGTCTACGGGTTTGCCAAGCAGTCCGGCGGCACCGTTGCGATCGACACCGCGCCGTCGCTCGGCAGCACAGTGACGTTGGTGATTCCACGCGCCCAGGCGCCGGCCGACCACACCGTGGGATTTGCTGCCGTGCCCGCCACGGCTGACGACGCCGGCAAGACTCAGTCCTCGGGACACAAAGCCAAGGTGCTGCTGGTCGAGGACAGCGAAGAGGTGGCGCAGGTGTCCCGCGAATATCTCGAGCGCATCGGCCACACCGTGGTGACCGTCACCAACGGCGTCGATGCGCTGGCGGCGCTGAGCAATGTGAAGGGTATCGACATCGTGCTGTCGGATATCGTGATGCCCGGCGAGATGGATGGCCTCGATGTGGCGCGGCAGGTGCGCACGCAGTTTCCCGGGCTGCCGATCATCCTGGTCACCGGCTATAGCAGCAGCGCCAACGCCGCGCGCCGCGAGGGCTTCGAGGTGCTGCGCAAGCCCTACAATATCACCCGCATTGCCCGCGCGATCGAAACGCATCTCGCCAAGCGGACGAAGAGTGCGGCGAACGGGTGAGCACGAGCATCAGGCTCGGTTGTTAATTCGCTACCGTCGTCCGCCAAACAGCCGATCCACCAGCCAGCCGTCAAGACCGGCGGAGGCTTCGGGGCGAGCGTTGGTTTGTGCCACCTGCGGCCGGCCGCCACCGCCGCCATAGGTCTGCGGCGGCGGGGCTGATTGTTGCGGATACGGATTGGGGTATTGCGCGGGATACGGATTCTGCGACGCGCTTTGCACGTTGCTCGGCGGCGGCGTCTGATTCCCGCCCGAGGGTTGCGAGTTGCCGCCGAACGTGGTCGCAAGATTCGAGAAGAAGCCGCGATCGGACGCCGGCAGCGCCGCCACCGGCACGTTCTGATGCGCCGTGCGCATGAAGCGCGTCCAGACGTCGACGGGGAGGCCGCCGCCGGTGGCTTTCTTGGTCGGCGAATTGTCGTCGTTGCCGAGCCACACGCCGGTGACGAGATTTGCCGTGTAGCCGATGAACCATGCGTCGCGGAAATCCTGGCTGGTGCCGGTTTTGCCGGCGGCCTGCCATCCCGGGAGCTCCGCCTTGCGCGCGGTGCCGCTGAGCAGCGTCTCCTGCATCATGGCATTCATCTGCGCGACATTGCGCGGCTCGATCACCTGATTGAGCGGATCCTGCGGCCGGGCATACAGCACCTTCTTGCCTTCGGTGGTCTTGATGCGGTTGATGACATGCGGCGAGATGCCCTTGCCGCCATTAGCGAACGGCGCATAGGCTCCAACCAGCTCCAGCACCGAGACCTCGGAGGTGCCGAGTGCGATCGAGGGATTGGCATCGAGCTTGGAGGAGATGCCGAGCCGGTGCGCGGTGCGCACCACGTTCTTCGGGCCGACTTCCAGGCCAAGCCGCACGGCAACGGTGTTCAACGACATCGCCAAGGCCTGCGTCAGCGTCACCGAGCCGAAATATTGATGGGTGTAGTTCTCGGGCTTCCAGCCCTTGACGTCGATCGGCGCGTCCTGCCGGATCGTTTCCGGTGTCAGGCCCTGCTCGAGCGCAGTGAGATAAACAAACGGCTTGAAGGCGGAGCCCGGCTGCCGTTTGGCGGTGACGGCGCGATTGTACTGGCTGTCGGCATAGTTGCGGCCGCCGACCATGGCGCGCACCGAACCGTCGGGCGTCATCGCCACCAGCGCGCCCTGCGAGACATTGAACTTGACGCTCTTGGCCGCGAGTTCGTCGATGATGGCGGCTTCGGCAACGCCTTGCAGCTTCGGATCGATCGAGGTCTCGACCGTGACATCCTGATCGATTTGGCCGACCAGGTCGTCGAGCACTTCGGCGATCCAGTCCGCGACATAGTTGACGGTGCCGGCGCCGACCGGTTTCACCGCGTAAGACGGATGGCCGATATTGGCGGTGGCCTGCGCTTCGGTGATGAAGCCGGCATCGGCCATCGCGGTGAGGACGATCTGGGCGCGGCGCTCGGCGCCCTCCGGATTACGGTTTGGTGCGAGACGTGACGGCGACTTGACCAGGCCCGCCAGCATCGCGGCTTCCGCGACGGTGACATTGCGCGCCGACTTGCCGAAATAGCGCTGCGCCGCGGCCTCGACACCGTAGGCGCCGGAGCCGAAATAGACCCGGTTCAAATACAGTTCCAGAATTTGCGCCTTGGAGTGCTTGCGCTCCAGCCAGATTGCGAGCTCGGCCTCCTGCAGCTTGCGCTGCATGGTGCGCTCCTGGGTCAGGAACAGGTTCTTGGCGAGCTGCTGGGTCAGCGTCGAGCCGCCTTGCGAGACGCCGCGATGCATCACGTTGGCGACCACGGCGCGGGCAATGCCCATCGGGTCGATGCCGAAATGCGAATAGAAGCGACGGTCCTCGATGGCGATGAAGGCTTTCGGCAGATAGGGCGGCAACTCTTTCAACGCGACATTGGCGCCGGCCATTTCGCCACGGTTCGCCAGCAGCGTGCCGTCGGCGCCGACGATCTGGATGGTGGGCGGCCGTTTCGGAATTTCCAGCGACTGGATCGACGGCAGATGCGCGCCGACCCAGATCACCACACCGACCACGCCGATCACGGCCCACAGGCCGAGCACCGCGCCCCAGTACACCAGCCGTCCAAGCCCGAGGCTTACGCCGCGCTTGCTGCGAGCCTTGCCGGCGCTTTTTTTCGGCTTGCGTTCGCGCGGCGGCTCGTCGCCGTCATCCGCAGGCGCCGCGCGCCGGCGTTTCGGCTTGTCCTCCTCGGAGGTGTGCACGCGGTCGTCAGCGCCGAGCCGCAATTCGTCAAGCGACGAACTCGGCCCAAACTTGGGCTCGCGGCGTCCGCTGCCGTTCCGCCGTGCTGATCCCATCCCGCAACTACCCACGCAAAACCGAACCGCCGCACGCTATCGGCGGCGGTTTAAGGCTGGGTTAAGCAGCGGTTAACGGCAAATTAGGGACCGTGGCGGGAGTGAATTGGGAATCAGGCCAGCCACAGCAAAATCAGCGCGATCAGCGCCGGCACCGCCTGCACATAAATGATCTTCGGCTTCACCGAGTAGCCGCCATAAAGGCCGGCGACGATGACGCACAGCAGGAAGAACGCCTTGACCTGAAAGCCGATGGCCGGATTGGGATGCACCAGGCCCCAGACCAGACCGGCGGCCAGAAAGCCATTGTACAGCCCCTGGTTGGCGGCCAGCACCGCCGTCTCGTGGGCCTTTTCCAAGGTGTTGCCGAAAGTCTTGAGTCCTTGTGGCTTGGTCCAGAGAAACATCTCCAGCACCAGGAAATAGGCATGCAGCAGCGCGACCAGCGCGACAAAGACGTTTGCGAGAACGGACATGATGGCTCCCCCCGGAAAGACCGATCGATTCGGTCAGCATACGCGGTTCCCGGCCGGTATCCATGGCGCAAGTTGGGGGACGAGAGATCTGATTCGGCAGATGCCGATCTACGGTTCGCCACGCTTAGGTGTGCGTCGATCCTCCGGGGGAAGGCACATCAACACCTTCCGCCGAATATTCCGAGATCTTGTTGCGCAGCGTTCGCACGGAAAGTCCGAGCAAGCGCGCCGAAGCGGTGCGATTGCCGTCTGTTCTCGCAAGTGTCTCCAGCACCAGATCGCGCTCGATGTCCCTGATAGGTGATCCCACCAGCCATCGTGTGAGACGGCGTCGCGACGCGCTGGAAATATGAGATCGCGGGGGCAGCCGCATCGATGGACTCCTTCACAACTGTTGCCCTCAGCCCCGCTGAGGGGACAGGATTATGGTTAATGAATCCTTAACGTGCCTTGAGAGAGGCCTCGCGCCGTCATGCGAACCGCGCACCGCAGGGGTTGTCCGATACCTCAGTGGCCAAGCCGTTCCGACGATCCCAGTTCGTCCGCGAGTCCGTCCAGCAACGTGGCGAGCGCGCGGGGGATCTGGATCAGGTCGGCGCCGTAGCGCGTGGCCCAGTTGCGCTCGCCCGGGGTGCGCAGCGGGCCGGCCTTCGCAGGCGACGACCGGATGCGATCCAGCGCCGCCGCGGCATCGGCGCGGAAATCGGCTTCGGGGCGGAAATGGGCGATGTCGATGGCGATAAACAGCAGCGAGCAGACGAACGGCTTCGACAGGTCGCCATACAGCGGCGGCACGTTGTCGCCGCCCGGCCCCTGCGCCAGCAGGCTGCACATCAGGTCGATGCCCAGCGCCAGGCCGAAGCCCTTGGCGCCGCCCGCGGGCAGCAGCATGCCTTCGATGGCTGCGGTCGGATCCGTGGTGGGCGCACCCTCTCGATCGACGGCCCATCCCGGCGGAAGCGATCGGCCGGCCTTCTCATAGGTGCGGATCTTGCCGAGTGCCGCTTCGCTCAACGCCATGTCCAGCACGAAGTCCGGTGCGTGCGCCGGCACGCCGATGGCGAGCGGATTGTTGCCGACCAGTTTGGTCAGGCCGTCCGGCGCCGGCATCATCGGCTTGGTGTTGCACATGGCAAGCCCGATGCAGCCATGGTCGCTGGCCTGCTGGGCATAACGGCCCGCGGCGCCGAAATGAAAGCTGTTGCGCACGGCGACCGTGCCGATGCCGAATTCCTTGCTGCGCGCGATCGCGAGTCCCATGGCATGGCGGCCGGCCAGATGGCCGAACATGCCGCGGGCATCCAGCACCGCGGTGGCCGCGCGGCTGTCCACCACCTGCGGCTCGTCAAACGTCGAGATGCTGCCGAGCCGCAGGCGGCGCAGATACATCTCGGCCTGCGACAGGCCGTGGGAGGGCAGGCCGGCCCGGTCGGCATCGACCAGCGCCAGACCCATCTCGGCCGCAGCCGATGGCGACAGGCCGGCGCGGGCGAACAGGTCGGTCAGGAATTGTGCGGCCTGCGTGACGCCAAGCGAGACGGTCTCGGTGATGGTCATTCGCTCATGCCGCCAGTGATGACGATAACATCACGACAAAACCTGCGAGCGTTTTGCTTCCGTCGCCGCAACGGATGTCAGCGTGAAGCCCGTGCCGGGCGCGACCCGCCAGGTCATCAGCATGACCAGCGCGCTGACAACGAGCACGGCGAGGCTGGCCGCCGGCACCGCCATGGCGGCCAGCGGGCTGCCCGCCCAGTGCGCCACCCATGGCATCAGGTTCTGCGCCGCAAACCCGCCCAGGCTGCCGATGGTGCTGATGGCGGCGATGGCCGCGGCTGCGTGCGCACCCTTGAAGATCTGCGAGGGCAGGTACCAGAAGCACGGAAACAGCAGCGAGATGCAGGGCGTGCCGACGGCGAGCGCCACATAACGCATCCAGTTTTGCGTCAGCAGCGTCGAGGTGAAGAACGCGGCCATGCCGCACAGTGCGATCAGCGCCATGCCGATCAGCACGGTGCGATGCTCGCGCAGATGACGCGGCAACCAGATCAGCACCACCGCCGCAACCGCCCAGGGCAGCGCGTTCAGCAGTCCATTCTGCGTGCCGGTGGTGCCGAAACCCTTCACCACGGTCGGCAGCCAGTAGATGATGCCGTAGAGCGCAAGCGTGATCATGGTGTAGACGAAGGAAAACCACCACACCCGCGGATCGATCAGCACGCGCAACGGATTGGTATGCATGGTCTGGGCGCTGTCGTCACGGCTCTGTTCCTGGGCGAGCCAGGTCTTCTCGGCGGGCTTGAGAAAGCCGGCCGTGGCGGGGCCGTCCGGCAGATACTTCAACAGCACCATCATCAGGATGATGGCCGGCAAGCCGGTGACGATGAACACCCATTGCCATCCGGCGAGGCCAAGCATGCCGTCGAAATCGAGCAGCGCGCCGCCGAACAGCGAGCCGAACATGTTGCCCAGCGGGCTGCCGATGGTCAGCAGCGCCACCGCCTGCACCCGGTAGCGCTTGGGAAACCACAGGGTCAGGTAGAAAATGATGCCTGGATAGGCGCCGGCTTCCGCCACGCCGACCAGGAAACGCACCGCCGCGAACATCGAACCGCTGAAGGTGAAGGCGAGCAGGACGGTCAGGATGCCCCAGGTGATCAGGATGCGGGCGAACCACAGCCGCGCGCCGTACCGGTGCGCGGCCAGTGCGCTCGGCACCTCGAACAGCGAATAGCCTATGAAGAACAGCGACGACGCCAGGCCGTAAGCGGTCTCCGACATGCCGAGGCTATGCACCATCTGCAGTTTGGCATAGCCGACATTGGAGCGGTCGATCACCGCCAGCAGCATCATGGCGGTGAGCAGCGGCATGATCCGCCACATGATGCGCCGCATCAGCACATCGCCGCTGTCGTGATCGATCGGACTCATAGTTCATTCCTCCCGGCGGAGCCGTTGCGACGGCTCTCTGCGGTGTTGGGTGGTTGTCTGAGGTCTATTCGGCGGCGTGCTGCGCTGCCGTGCGTTCCGCCGGCAGGTTCAGGAACGCTGCCGCATTGCCGCTGATCAGCTTTTTGATCGCGTCGCGCGGCATCTGCAGGTCCAGCAGCATCTGGGTGATGCTGCGGAAACCGTCGACCGGACGTTGCGATCCCACTAGGCCGAGGTCCGACGACAGGATGGTGTTGTCGACGCCGGCCACATCGATCAGGTGCGCCAGGTCGTCTGCGCTGTACTTCTTCGACTTGCCGTCGATGAACATGCAGATCGAATGCTCCATCGTCACGCCGCGCGCCACCAACTGGCGGATATCGGTGTCGCTGCAGCCGACGATGTAGGTCGGATGGTTGACCATCATCTTCTTGACACCGCGGCGGGCCGCCTCGTCGAACAGCAGATGCAGTTCGCTGGCATGCAGATGGCCGCCGGACAGGATGATGTCGGCTTCCGCAATCAGGTCGATCACCTGCTTGGTGTCGTCGGTCAGTTTGCCGTTGGCGTCGAGCGCGGTCAGTGGCGTCGGGTCGAGCATCTTCTGCGAGGTCTTCGGAAAGGTCTTGGCCTGTCCGCTGCTCTGCACATTGATATGGTTCGCCGCCGACAAGGTCGGCATCCAGACGATCTTGCCGCCGAGCTTGATGGCGTGGTCGACGGCGTGGGGGTTGATACCACCCGACGCATTGTTGAGCGCAACGCCGGAGTACAGCCGCACATTGGTCTCGGGAAACAGTTTCTCCAGCAGGATGGCGTGCGCCATGCCCGGGTAGAAATGATCCTTGTAGAGCACGGCGCGGAAACCTGCGGCGGCCGCGTCCATCAGCTCTTCATGATGGTCGAGAATCCGCGGCATTGCCGCGGGCCCCGAATGGCAATGCAGATCGATGGCGCCGACCAGGAGCTCCGCGACCTCGGCAGGGCGCGACAGCGGCGGCAGGGGAACGGTGTTGGGATAGGTTGTGGTGGTTTCGGCCATGATCTCTGCCTTTCAGATCGCGTGCGGCATCGGATAGTCGTCGGCGTTGAGCACCCATCCCGGCTTTTCGGAAAAATCCACCCGCGGAGGGCAGAAGATGTCGACCAGCAGATTGAGGCCCGGATCCATCGCCTGCGAGGTGTGGATTGACGGCGGCGGGATCACTGTGACGGACGGCGATCCGCAGACTTCATGATCATCGTTGCGCCATTGCCCCATGTCCGGGGTCCAGGGCCAGCGCAGGTGATGGATGAAGGTGCCGGCCAGCGCCAGCGAGCACTGCTCGAAGTCGTCATGGTGATGCGGCGACATCTTGGTGATGTCGCGCGGGCCGTTCTTCGGATCGAGGAAGTTCACCATGAAGGTGGAGCCGCGGAAAATCCGCCCGAACCGTCCCGGTGTCGGCGCGACCTCGAGGCTGTAGCTCCGCACCTTCGGGCCGCCGGCCGGATCGGGCCAGGCCTCGAACGGCGGAAGATTGGGATGCGGGGTCGCGTAGGAGGCGGCATTCGAACATAACAGCGCGAGGTCATCCGATTTCGCCGTCATCATGCGCACGACCTTGGCGGCCCCGAGCAGCTTCACGGAGCTTTTGCCGGCCGGCACGAAGCTGATGGAGTGGCCGCTGACGGTCACTTTCTGGCCGCCCCAGACGATCTCGGCGCCGGCGCCGGGATCGGACAGCAGCACCACATATTCGTCGGGCTGGTCGGCGCGGTTCAGCACGGCGCCTTTGTCAGCGTCGCTGTAGGCGATGATGAAGTTCTGGCCGCGAGCATACCAGGTGCGCGCGCCGTCCTTGGTCTCGGCCGGGGGCGTTTCATAGAACTTGGCGTATTCGGCGCCGGCGAAATGTGTCGCGGGCGTCGTGGTGCCGATCGGCGTTGCGGTGAGCGCGGCGCGGGGATCAGTGCTGTGATACATGGGCGGCTTCCTGGGCGGCTTCCGGGGTGTGGGTGAGCTTCTTGAAATCGGTGAGGGTTTGGGCTGCGGCGCGCCGCATCTGGCTCTGGTCCGAGGAGATGATGAAGGCGCTGGCGCCGAGGTCGGCGAAATCCTTGGCTTCGGCCACGCTGCCCACCATGACGCAGACCGGTTTGCGGACTTTGTTCGCGGCGGTAATGATGCGGGTCACCGCGTCACGCACGGCTGGTTCGGCAGATGATTTCGCGCCGAGCGCGACGGTGAGATCGCCACGGCCGATGAACAGGCCATGGATGCCGTCAACCGCGGCGATGGCGTCGATCTGGTCCAGAGCTTCCGGATCCTCGATCATGGCGATGGTGCACACCGAGGCGTCCTGCTCCTCGACCAGGCTCCACATCGGCGTGGCGCCGTAGCCGCCGGCGCGGGGCGAGCCGGAATAGCCGCGCTTGCCACCGCGGTAACGCGCCGCCGCGGCCACGGCCTGCGCCTTCTCCACACTGGCAACATGCGGCACCAGCACGCCCGCCGCGCCGCAGTCCAGGACGGACAGGATTTTTGCCGGATCGTCCGACGACACCCGAACGATGCCGGCAAGGTTGCTGGCCCGCGCAGCCAGCAGCACCACGTCGGTCATGGCGCGGTCGAACGGCGCATGCTCCTCGTCGATCACGACAAAGTCGTAGCCGAGCGCGCCGAAGATCTCGGTGGCGTGCGTGGTCGGTGTCTTGATGAAGCTGCCGACAGCCGGCTGCCGGTCGGTGAACCTGCGGCGGAACGTGGAATAATGTGGTCTGATGACGTCACCGGACAAGCTGATCCTCCCGAAAGGCTTTTGATCGACGTCAGCGCCGGATTTCGGCGCCGCGCCATGGCGTTAGCCGGACCATTGCAGCGAGGTCGGCTTTCGGCCATAGCTAATCCCCGTCGTTCCACCAGGTGGAATAGAGCCGTTGCCGCTGAAATCCGACACCGTCGAGGCCGCCGCGCGCACGCTGCGCCTGCTCGAGGAACTTAACCGCCATCGGGTGGCGTCGATCGATGTGCTGCATCGCGCCACGCGGCTGCCGAAGTCCACAGTGGTGCGGCTGATGAAGTCGCTGTGTGCGATGGGCTATGCGGTCAACGATCCGCACCAGGGCGGCTATTCCGTCGCCTCGCGGGTGATGTCCCTGAGTTACGGCTTTCACGGCGATCCACTGGTGGTGGAGGCGGCGCGTCCATGGACACTGGCCTTCACCGAACAGTATCAGTGGCCGCTGGCCATCGCCGTGCTCGATCGGAGCTCGGTGATCGTCCGCTTCAGCACCATTCCGCAGAGCCCGGTATCGCCGTTCCATGGCACCATCAACATGCATCTCAGCCTGCTGTGCCGGGCGCTCGGCCGCGCCTATCTCGCATTCTGCCCGGTGGGCGAACGCTCCATGCTGCTGGACATGCTGGCCCGCTCGAAGGAGCCGGAAGACCGGCTGGCCGCGGATCGCAAGCGGGCGCTGACGCTGTTGGCGGCGGTGCGCAAGCAGGGCTTTGCCGAGCGTGATCCCATGGTGGAGCCGCGCTCGTCGGGCACCATCGCGGTGCCGATCATCAGCGACAGCAAGGTGCTGGCCACGGTGGGGATGACTTATTTCGTCTCCGCACTGGACCGGGCCGATGTCGTCCAGCGTTATGTCCCGCTGGTCAAAGCCCTCGCCGACAACATTGCCGGCAGCGTTGCCTCGCTGCGGCAACCCTGAGAAATTCGGTTTAGCTGTAGCCCGGATGAGCGCAGCGAGATCCGGGGTTCGTGGCCGGCTTCATCCCGCATATCGCTTCGCTCAAGCGGGCTACGAGCCTACGCCGCCGGCTGCGCGGCACCTTCGCCGTTCGCCAGCAAATGCACCAGCGCGCGCTTGATCGCGGCCTGCCGGGTTGGCGCTGTGATCTGGGCGCCGAGCAGGTCGGTGACATAGAACACGTCGCGGGCGCGTTCGCCGAAGGTCGCGACATGGGCGGAGGCGATGTTGAGGTTGAGCTTCGAGATCGCGGTGGTCAACTGATACAGCAGGCCCGGGCGATCGAGCCCCGAGACCTCGATCACCGTGTAGCGATCCGACCACTGGTTGTTGATGATGACTTCGGGCTCGACGGTGAAGGCGCGCACCCGCGGCCGCCCCGTGCGCTTCGCCATCACTTCCGGCAGCCGCAGCTTGCCTTCCAGCACTTGCTCGATCATCTCGCCGATCCGGGTGGCGCGCCGGGCCTCGTCCTCGTCACGGTCGTATTCCCTGGAGATCGCGATGGTGTCGAGCGCGAGCCCGTCGGTGGTGGTGTAGATCTGGGCGTCGACGATGTTGGCGCCGGCGGATGCGCAGGCGCCCGCGATGATCGACAGCAGCCATGGATGGTCCGGCGCGAGCAATGTGAGCTCGGTGACGCCGCGCGCCTCGTCGAAGCCGACATTGACCGCAAGCTTGTGGCCGCTGTTTTCACTGCTGCGGACAAAGCGGGCGTGGCGGATCTTGCGCGGCAAGTCGACCTTGAGCCAGTACGCCGGATATTGCCGCGAGATATAGGTGTTGATCTCGTTCTCCGGCCACTCGGTGAAGTTGGCGCGGAATTCGGCCTGCGAGGCCGCGATGCGCTGGGCGCGATTGACCTCGGAGAAGCCGCCGGTGAGCACCGGCTCGGTCTCGTAGTATAGCGTGCGCAACAGCTGCGCCTTCCAGCCGTTCCAGACGCCGGGTCCGACGCCGCGAATGTCGGCGGTGGTCAGGATGGTCAGGAGCTTCAATTGCTCCAGCGACTGCACCACCGCGGCGAAATTCTCGATGGTCTTGCGGTCCGACAGGTCGCGCGATTGCGCCACCGTCGACATGGTCAGGTGCTCTTGAATCAGCCAGGCGATCAGCTCGGTGTCGGCGGCATTGAATCCCAGCCGCGGGCAGAGACGGCGGGCCACCTTGGCGCCGGCGATCGAGTGATCTTCCGGGCGGCCCTTGGCGATGTCGTGCAGGAACACCGTGACATAGAGCAAGGTCCGATGCTCGGGGCGAATTTTGCGCATCAGGTCGCTGGCGACGACGAACTCGTCGTTCCCGCCGCGTTCGATCTCCTGCAGGATGCCGATGCAGCGGATCAGGTGCTCGTCGACGGTGTAGTGATGATACATGTTGAACTGCATCATCGAGACGATCTTACCGAACGCGCGGATGAAATGGCCGAGCACGCCGGTCTCGTTCATGCGGCGCAGCACGATCTCGGCGTCGTTCGAGGTCAGGATTTCGACAAACAGTTTATTGGCTTCGGCGTTCTCCCGCATCTTCTCATTGATGAGATTGAGCGAGCGCGTCGCGGCCCGCATCGCATCGGGATGGAAGGCGAGGTTGTTTTTCTGGGCGAGGCGGAAGATCCGGATCAGGTTGATCGGATCGCGCTTGAACACGTCGGGCGAGGCGAGGTTGATGCGGTTGTTGTCGACGATGAAATCGGGGTTCTCGCGCAGCCGGTGCCGCCGCGCGCCGGGACGCAGCCGCGCCATCATCCGGCTCAGCACCGGTGCCGGTTTGGCCTGCTGCTCTTCGAGCTTGGCGCACAGGATGGCGGTCAGGTTGCCGACTTCCTTGGCGACCAGGAAGTAGTGCTTCATGAAACGTTCGACATCCTGCATGCCGGGATGCGAGGTGTAGCCGAGCCGCTGGGCGATCTCGCGCTGCATGTCGAACGACAGCCGTTCTTCCGGCCGCCCGCTGTAGAAATGGATGTTGCAGCGGACCGACCACAGGAAGTCTTCGCAGCGGCGGAATGTGCGATATTCCTGGGCGTCGAACACGCCGCGGGCGACCAGCTCATCGGTGTCGCGGACGCGGTAGACATATTTCGCCATCCAGAACAGCGTGTGCAGGTCGCGCAGGCCACCCTTGCCGTCCTTCACATTGGGCTCGACCAGATAGCGGGACTGGCCGCCGCGCCGGTGGCGTTCTTCGCGCTCGGCAAGCTTGGCGGCAACGAACTCGGCGGCGGTGCCCTGCACCACGCTTTTGTCGAAGCGGGTGACCAGGTCGTCGTACAGCGCCTTGTCGCCGGTGACGAACCGGGTCTCCAGGATCGCAGTGCGGATGGTCATGTCGCCACGCGACTGCCGGATGGTCTCGTCGATCGAGCGGGTGGCGTGGCCGACCTTCAGGCCCATGTCCCATAGGCAATAAAGAATGGCTTCCGCCACCTGTTCGCCCCATGCGGTCTGCTTGTAGGGCAGCAGGAACAACAGGTCGATGTCGGACTGCGGCGCCAGCAGGCCGCGGCCATAACCGCCGGTGGCGACCACCGACATACGCTCCGCCTCCGAGGGCGTGGGTGTCCGGTAGAGATAACGTGTTGCGGCATTGAACAGCAGGCGGATGACGTCGTCCTGGATGTTGCAGAGGCGCTCGGCGCAACGGCGGCCGTGGCGGTCTTTCAGCAGCATGGCCTGGGCAAATTCGCGGGACTTCGCGGTTTCCGCCTTAAGCAGTTGCGCCAGTGCGGCGCGGAACGCGTCGTCGCGTCCGGCATAGCTCTGCGCCAGCGCGGCGATGTCGGCCTCGATGCGCACGGTGTCGAACAGCAGTTCGGGCTGCGGCGATGTTTCGATCAAGACGCTATCCATGAGTGTCCGGGATAATGGACAAGGCGTGCGGTGTCACCAAGCGATTCCAGGCCGACGATACAAGCGTTCTCGCTTTCCTCGACGGTGCGGAATTTTCTTCTTCAGGGCAAGGTCTCAAAGCACGGATTTTCTGGTTGATTATTGACTCTAAGCATTTGAAATTAAAGATCGAATTAATGCAGCCCGCAACGACTTTGATGTCCGTTCGCGGTTTTCGATCCTTGCTATGGAGCAGACGATGACCTTGATGTCCCGGCGGGCCTTCGCCGTCCTTACTCTGGCTGCGGCGCTCGCGCCGGTCACGGCCTTTGCCGCCGACGCGCCGAAGCAGATCGCGATCGACTGGGCGACCTACAATCCCGTCTCCATCGTGCTGAAGGAAAAGGGCCTGCTGGAAAAGGAATTCGAGAAGGACGGCATCAAGATCGTCTGGGTGCAGTCGGCCGGCTCGAACAAGGCGCTGGAATTTCTAAACGCCGGCTCGATCGATTTCGGCTCGACCGCGGGCTCGGCCGCCCTGGTGGCCAGGATCAACGGCAATCCGATCAAGTCGATCTATGTCTATTCGCGGCCGGAATGGACCGCGCTGGTCACCACCAAGGACTCCAAGATCGCCAAGGTCGAAGACCTCAAGGGCAAGCGCGTTGCGGTGACTCGCGGCACCGATCCGCACATCTTCCTGGTGCGGGCGCTGCAGGGCGCCGGCCTCACCGACAAGGACATCACCCCGGTGCTGCTGCAGCACGCCGACGGCAAGGCCGCGCTGATCCGCGGCGATGTCGACGCCTGGGCCGGGCTCGATCCTATGATGGCGCAGGCTGAGGTCGAGGAGGGCGCAAAGCTGTTCTTCAGCAAACCCGAGGCCAACACCTGGGGTATCCTCAATGTCCGTGAAGAGTTCCTGAAGGACAATCCGGCCATCGTCCGCCGCGTGCTCGCGGTCTATGAGGAGGCCCGCAAATATTCCCTGGGGCATTATGACGACCTGAAGCGCTCCTTCATCGGCGTCACCAAGCTGTCGGACGTTGTGGTCGACAAGCAGCTCAAGGAGCGCACCGAACTGACCCATAGCCGGATCGGCGCGCCGCAACGCGATTCGATCCTGGCCGCCGGCCTCGCGCTGCAGCAGGCCGGGGTCATCGAGGCCAAGGTCGACGTCAAGGCGACGGTGGACCAGTTGATCGACGATCAGGTTCCGCTGCCGACCAACTGAAACCGCTGAGCTTCCGTTGATATGGCCCGCCTGGAGCGATCCGGCGGGCCATTTATTTGAGGGGCTCCAGCCTATATGAGATGCCCGACTTGCAATCTCCGCCGGGACGCGATTTGGCTATGGCCATGATCCTCGAAAATTCGTCCTTCGAAAACCCGTCGCTCCAGGCCGGATCTCCGCAGGATCGGGCGCCGGACGCTGCCGCTGCAGTGAAACCGGCGCGCGGGTCGTCGCGCTGGACCGGCTTCGTGCTCGGCCTGCTGCTGCCGATCGGGCTCGCGCTGGTCTGGGAACTGGCGGTCGCATCCGGTGTCTCCAACGGCCGGCTGGTGCCGCCACCGAGCCGCATCATCGCCACCCTGGCCGACCTCGGGCGCAGCGGCGAACTTGCGCGCCATATGGCCGCGACGCTGTGGCGGGTCGCCGCGGGGTTTGTGCTGGGGGTTGCTGCGGGCACGTTGCTCGGTGCGATTGCCGGCTACTGGTCGCTGGCGCGGCGCATCCTCGATCCGACGCTGCAGGCGCTGCGCGCGATTCCGTCGATCGCCTGGGTGCCGCTGTTCATCCTGTGGCTCGGCATCTTCGAGCCGTCCAAGGTCGCGCTGATCGCGGTCGGCGTGTTTTTCCCGATCTATCTCGGCGTGATGGGTGCGATCCTGTCGGTCGATCGCAAGATCGTCGAGGTCGGCCGCATTTTCCGCCTGTCGGGGCCGGCGATGATTCGGCGCATCCTGCTGCCCGCCGTGCTGCCGGCCTACATCATGTCGCTGCGCGCGGGCCTCGGGCTCGGCTGGATGTTCGTGGTGGCGGCCGAATTCATGGGCGCGTCCGAGGGGCTCGGTTATCTGCTCACCGACGGCCAGCAGCTCGGCAAGCCGGCGCAGATCATGGCCGCCATCATCGTGTTCGCCATTCTCGGCAAGACCACCGACTGGTTGCTCGAAGTCCTCACCACGCCGCTGTTGCGCTGGCAGGATTCGTTCGGCTCCGGCGCGAGGTGACGATGCTCGTCCTCGACCATGTCGGCAAGGTCTATCCCAACGGTGTCCATGCGCTGCAGGACTTCTCGGCGCAGGTGCAGCTTGGCGAGATCGTTGCCATCATCGGCGGCTCGGGCAGCGGCAAGTCGACCTTGCTGCGCGCCATCTGCGGGCTCGATCGTGCTTCGTCCGGCACCATCGCGCTTGACGGCACCCGCATCACATCGCCGCACGAGGCCATCGGCGTCATCTTCCAGGAGCCGCGCCTGCTGCCGTGGCTGAGCGTGGCCGACAATATCGGCTTCGGGATCGCATCCGACACGGCCGACATGCGGCGCGAGAAAGTGTCGCGTGCGCTCGCGCGGGTCGGCCTGCTCGACAAGGCCAACGCCTGGCCGCGGGAACTGTCCGGCGGGCAGGCGCAGCGGGTGGCGATTGCCCGTGCGCTGGTGCCGCGGCCGGAGGTGCTGCTGCTGGACGAGCCGTTCTCCGCCCTCGATGCCTTCACCCGCGCCGACCTGCAGGATCATCTGTTGGCGCTGTGGGAGGATTTCCGGCCCACCCTGCTGCTGGTGACCCACGATGTTGACGAAGCGGTGGTCCTGGCCGATCGCATCATGGTGATGCGGCCGCGGCCCGGACGGCTGTTCGAGGAGATCAAGGTGGATCTGTCACGGCAGCGCGACCGCACCTCGCCGCAATTCGAGGTGGTGAAACGGCGGGTCATGACATCGCTCGACCATTCGCTGGATCGCACTCGCCGCCCGGTTGACGGTTGGATGAGCGCGGGCGAAGGCATATAGTCGCGTCAATGCTGTTGACGCACTGACCCACTGCCGGGAGTAAAAACATGGATTCCACCCAACTGCGCGCCATGCAGGCGCCGATCAAGGATCGTTATCGCGCCGATCCCAAGGCCGCCTTCATTACACTCAAGGCCAATGGATCGCTGGAGAGCGACGGTCTGTCCTGCAAGGTTGAAACCGGCCGTGCCATTGCGACCGCCGGCCTGCATCCGGCGACCGGAGGCTCCGGCCTGGAACTGTGTTCCGGTGACATGCTGCTGGAAGCGCTGGTGGCCTGTGCCGGCGTCACCCTGAAGTCGGTCGCCACCGCGATCGATGTGCCGCTCGCATCCGGCCATGTCAGCGCCGAGGGCGATCTCGATTTCCGCGGCACGCTTGGCGTCGACAAGGAAGCCCCCGTGGGCTTTGCCGAAATCCGCCTGCGCTTTGACGTCGCCACCGACGCGCCGCAGGAGAAGCTCGACCAGTTGCTCAAGCTCACCGAGCGTTATTGCGTGGTCTATCAGACGATCAAGAACGGCCCGAAGGTGTCGGTGTCGCTGCAGCGCGTGTAATGACGTGTAGCCCGGATGAGCGAAGCGACATCCGGGATTGATATTCACGCCTGTTCCCGGATGTCGCGGAGCCTGTCATCGGGCCGCGCTTTGCGCGGACCCGTTGGCTCATCCGGGCTACAGCGCGCAGGGTGTGTTGGCTTGCCGGCTCTCCCCTGAGAAGGCGTCTCAACTCACAATGTCCCCCGAACTTGTTTTCATCCTGATGCTCCTGCTGCGCATGGTCGTCGCGGCCGCGTTCGTGGTGTCCGCATCGATCATCACCGAGCGCTCGGGCCCCGTGATCGGCGCGCTGATTGCGACCCTGCCGATATCAGCTGGTCCGTCGTACGTGTTCCTGGCGCTGGATCACGATGCCGCGTTCATCTCCGACGGATCGCTGGCGAGCTTGCCGGTCAACGCCGCGACCATCTTCCTCGGGCTGACCTACGTTATGCTGGCGCAGCGCCGCAGTGTCGCCGTCAGTCTGTCCGCCGCCGTGGCCGTCTGGTTCGGGATGGTTGCGTTGATGCAAACCGTCCAATGGTCGCTGTTGGGTGGACTTGCGGCGAATGCGGTGGCGTTTGCGATCTGCCTGCCGTTGTTGCGGCGTTACCGCGACGTGAAAATGCCGCTGGTGACGCGGCGCTGGTACGACGTCCCATTGCGCGCCGCGCTGGTTGCGACACTAGTCGCGACAGTGGTGGGGCTGTCGGGCTGGGTCGGCCCGCGGGTGAGCGGCGTGATCGCGCTGTTTCCAGCCGTATTCACCAGCATGATGCTGATCCTGCATCCACGCATCGGCGGGCGACCAACCGCCGCCGTGATCGCCAACAGCGGATGGGGTTTGCTGGGATTCGGGATCGGGATTGCCGTGCTGCACGTTGCGGCACGACCGCTCGGTTCGGCGATCGCCCTCAGCCTTGCGCTGGCGACCTGTATTGGCTGGAATCTCGCGCTGTGGTGGTTGAGCCGACGGCGCCTCGCGCGCTGATCCGGACGCTGGCTACGATCCCTGGTTAGCCCGAGTTCGCGGATTCGCGCTGGAAAATCGCGATTTTGCGATTTTTTGGCGAGCTAAGTCTTTGATCTGCAAAGGGTGAGGTGTCCGGAATCGGCCGAAAACGGCTGTAGTGAAGACCTACCGGATTCCCAATGACGTGACGGTGCGGATAGATTCGCAGCGCCATGTTCCTGCGACGCACCGAGCGAAAGAAGAACGGCAAGACGCACAGCTACTGGAACGTTGTCGAGAACAAGCGTCTCGATAACGGGCGAGTGGTGCAGCGGCATGTGCTGTATCTCGGTGAGATCAATTCCTCGCAGGCAGCGGCGTGGCGCAAGGCGATCGACGTGCTCGACGAAGACGCCGGACATGCGCGAACGTTGTCGCTGTTTCCGGAAGATCGATGCGAGGCGATCGCGGGCGATGCGTCGATCGTCCAGCTACGCCTGTCCGAGATGCAGCTTCGACGTCCGCGGCAATGGGGCGCCTGCTGGCTGGCCGGACAGTTGTGGCAGGAGCTTCAGCTCGATTGGTTCTGGGCAGAGCGGCTGCCGCCAAGCCGCAAGAAGACGAGGTGGGACCAGATCCTGCAGGTGCTGGCAACCTACCGGCTGATCGCGCCGGGCAGCGAGTGGCGGCTGCATCGGCAATGGTTCGGTCAGAGCGCAATGGCCGATCTTCTGGGAGCAGACTTCGGCCTCGCGGAAGAGCACAAACTCTATGCCTGCCACGATCTGCTGCTCGCGCATAAGGAGGCGCTATTCTCGCATCTGGTCGGGCGTTGGCGCGATTTGTTCAATGCCGACTTCGACGTGCTGCTGTACGATCTGACCAGCAGCTACTTCGAGGTCAACGCATCGGACTTGCCGGAAGGCAGCAAGCGCCGCCACGGCTACAGCCGCGACAAGCGGCCGGATTGCCCGCAAGTGGTAATCGCGCTGGTGGTGACGCCCGATGGCTTGCCGTTGGCTTACGAGGTGCTGCCCGGCAACACCGCTGACAACAAGACACTGCGGATGTTCCTTGCCAAGATCGAGCAGCAATACGGCAAGGCGCGCCGGGTCTGGGTGATGGATCGTGGCGTGCCGACCGAGGCCGTGCTGGCCGAAATGCGCCACAGCGATCCGCCAGTGCAATATCTGGTCGGTACGCCGAAGGGACGCCTGAACCGGCTGGAGAAGCATCTGCTGGACAAGCCCTGGCAGGACGCGCGGGAGGGCGTGCAGGTCAAATTGTTGTCCGAGGACGGTGAGCTCTACGTCTTCGCTCAAAGCGCCGATCGGATCAGTAAGGAACGCGCGATGCGCCGGCGGCAGCTGAAGTGGTTGTGGAAACGGCTCAGGCAAATCGATGCGATGGAGATCACGCGCGAAGAATTGCTGATGAAGCTTGGCGGCGCGCGATCCAAAGCGCCGGCGGCCTGGCGTCTGGTCGATATCGAGATCGACAAGCAGCGCCCGAGCTTCAGCTTCGCACTCAATCGAAACAGATTGAGAAAGACCCGACGTCGCGAAGGCCGTTATCTGCTGCGCACCAACCTCGCCGACAATGACCCCGCCCAGCTCTGGCAATACTACGTCCAACTCGTTGCCGTCGAAGAAGCGTTCCGCAATCTCAAGGGCGACCTGGCGATTCGTCCGGTGTTCCAT
Source organism: Bradyrhizobium prioriisuperbiae (assembly GCF_032397745.1). NCBI lineage: Bacteria > Pseudomonadati > Pseudomonadota > Alphaproteobacteria > Hyphomicrobiales > Nitrobacteraceae > Bradyrhizobium > Bradyrhizobium prioriisuperbiae. The sequence continues at coordinate 2,525,610 of NZ_CP135921.1, read as the reverse complement.
CAAGACGAGGTCCGGATCGAGGCCCACATCTTCATCGCCTTCCTGGCCTACTGCATGCAGGTCACGCTGACGCGCCGGCTTCATGCCCTCGCATCGGGCTTGACCGCACGTCGCGCGCTCGAAAAGTTCGCCGCCATCCAGATGATCGACGTCCATCTGCCGACCACAGATGGGCGCGAGATCCTGCTCACCCGCTACACCCATCCCGAACCGGAACTGCAGCTCCTGATTGATCGGCTGAAGCTCCGGCTGCCACCGCAACCGCCGCCCAGGATCACCACAGCCGCCGTCAACCAAGCCAGCCGCTGTAGTGAAGACCTTTCGAGCTAAGCCATTGATCTGGCTGATGTCGACCCTTCAAAAACCCGCCAATCCGCGAAGACGGGTTAGTCCCGCCGCCGCTATTCGTAATACAGGTCGGTCACCTGGACCGTCAGCGCCGGCTTGCGATCGTCAGCAATCATGATGGTGCATTCGGTTTCGACCCGGACGAAGCTGCGTGTCGGCGTCACCGACACCAGTTTCACCCGCAACGCCAGCGGGGTCCCGGTGCCGACAATTTGCCGGAAGCGGACCTGGCTGTAACCCGCGACAAGACACTTCGCGAAGCGTTCGACGACATAGACCTGCTGCAGCAGCCGCGGGATTTGCGCCAGCAGCAGATTACCGGGCACGATGGTCCGGCCTTCAGGCAATTCCGCCCGGGCACGTTCGGTGTCCGAATGAATCCACTGGCGATCGCCGCTGATTTCGACAAAACGATCGACATCGGCCTGGTTCAGCGCGAATTCGTCACTCGGCGAAAGCTCGGTTCCGACCAACGTGGCAAGATCTGCGGGGCGGGGAATACGCAGCGGCATCGGGCTCACTCCGCGCACAACAGCAAGGCGGAGCCAAGCCCGCCCGCCGCCGCGATCGCCGCCAGTCCTGTTGCCCCCGAGGATTGTGCCTGCAACTCCTGCCACACCCGCACGGCAATAATCGCGCCGGAAGCGCCGATCGGATGTCCGCGCGCCAGCGCGCCGCCGCCGGGATTGACACGAGCAGGATCGAGCGCGAGCTCCTGGATACAGATCATGGCCTGAACGGCGAAGGCTTCCATGATTTCCGCAACCGACAGCGACGCTGCGGACAGTCTCGCGCGCAGCAGCGCAGTGCGCGCCGCGCCGACCGGTGCAAGACCCGGACGCTCCGGATCACCGCCCGAACGCGCTCCGCCGACGAGGCGAACAGCGCGGCCCGCCAAGCGACAGCGCGATAGCGCCGTCTCCGATACCAGCAGGACCGCGGCGGCGGCATCGGCCTCGACGGCGATGGTCGCCGCGGTGACGCCATGACTCGCATTGCCGGCGAGAACCGGAAGACGCGTGCAGAGACCCATGCTGAGACGACGCGCAAAGGGATCACGCACCAGGCCGGACACCGGAACGAATTCCTGCGTGGGGCAGCCACGCGCGACGGCCTTGCGATGGCTTTCGATCGCGAAGGCCTCCTGAGCTTCGCGGCTGATGTCCCACTCCTCCGCCAGCGTCGCGGCGGCCGGGATCATATCCGGATCGCGCTCCGGCCATGGCGTAAACGGCGGCCTGTCATAGGGTTCGGGAATCTCGCCCGGCTGTTTCGGGCTGCGCGCCCGCAGCGGCGCGCGGCTGAAGCTTTCGACACCGCCAGCGACAATCGCATCGGCTTCGCCGGCCTTGATGCGCGCGGCCGCCAACAGGATGGCATCGAGGCCGGCGCAACACTGGGTGTCGACCGTGCTCGCCGGGACCGTGACCGGCAGCCCCGCCTTCAGCGCGGCTACCCGCGCAGGATTGCCACCTCCGTAGAGCGCATTGCCGAACATCACGTCGTCGACATCCGCAGGCGGAAAGCCGGCATCGTCAAGCACCGCACGGATCGCCGTGTCAGCCAGATCGATCGCCTCGATCTGGGCGAAGGCGCCATTGCGGGGAGCAACCGCAGTGCGCCGCGCGGCGACCATGAAGACGGCGCTCACGGCAGCCTCGCAAAGAGGCCCGCGCTCCAGCCGCGGCGCAGCGTCTCGAAATCGGTCTTGCCGGAGCGCGTCAACGGCCATTCCGGCACGGCCGCATAGACGCGCGGCACCTTGGGCAGCGGCAACTCCGCGCGCGCATGGGCGATCAATTGCGCACTGGTGACGGAGGCTTCCCCCTGCAGCCGCAGCAGCGCGATCAAACGCTCGCCTCGATCGGCATCGGGCACGCCAAGCACAGCGGCCGATACAATCGCGGGATGGCGTTCGAGCACACGTTCGATCTCCTCCGGATAGACATTCTTGCCTGACGTTACGATCTTGCGGCTGGCGCGCCCAACCAGATGGAGGAAGCCGCGCGCATCGAGAAAGCCGATGTCGCCGACCGACATGGCATCGCCCTCGCGCAACAAATCATCCTCCCCGCAAGCGTAGTCCATGAACAGAAACGCACTCTCGACAAAAACATAGCCGGGCTCTCCCGCCGGTAGACGGCGACCGGACTGATCACGGATGGTCACATCGACGCCGGAAAAAGCACGCCCGACCGACGTCTCGGGATTGCTCTCGCTGGCTTTCGCGACTGTCATGAAGCTCGTCTCCGACGCGCCGTAGAACTCCGCAAATTGCGCCGCAGGAAACAGGCGCAGCAATTGCTGCCTGGTCTCGGCGGGCCATTTGGCCCCGGAGGACAGCACCCAGCGCATGGTTGCCAGGGACCGATCGCCCGCAGCCTTGATCGTCAGTTGCAACTGGGTCGGCACGCCATAAAGAACGGTCGCGCGCTCGTATTCGATGAGACGCACCACCGTGTCGGGCCGGAACCGCCGGCACAGGATAACACGGGCGCCGACATTGAGCCCATTCATCAGGGCATAAAGAAACAGCGAGTGGGTGAGCGTTCCCGGCGCGAGAATCACGTCATCGGGGCCGATGCCGAACTCCAGTCCATCATGGCGAAAACTCTCGGTCCAGGACCGGTGATGGCGGCGATAGCCCTTGGGCATTCCGGTCGAACCGGAGGTAAAGCCGACATAGAACGGCAGCAGATCGTCTGGCTCCGAGCTGGGGATCGCGTCGGCCGAAGCGCCAAAAGCCGATGCGAGCTGCATCAGCGGCATATAGGGATCGGCCAGAACAATCGTGTGATCGCCGGCCAACCGCGGATCCGAACTGATGACCAGGGCCGGCGACAGCTGCGCCAGGATCGTGCGGGCCATGTCGAGCGGCCAGTCCGGATCCAGGACCTGCGCCTCCCGTCCCGCGCGCGCCGCCGCGAGGAACAACAGAGACAGCGCCACACCGGTCGGCAGATGCAGCGCGATACCGCTGCCGTCGGGCGTGCGGGCGGCGATGAGCGCCGCCAGCCGATCGACTTCCTCGCTGAGGCTCCGCCACCCGATCCGCTGATCTTCGAACACCAGCGCGTCGCGATCCGGCGTGCGGGCAGCGTGATGCGCCAGCGCCGCCGTTACACTCACGCGCGGCGCTCCAACGCCGCGGGATAGGCGCTATCGGCCGCTTTCGCCAGGAAGGCCGCCGCGAATGCCTTCAGCATGTCGCCGGGCAGGAACACGGCCGTCGCCATGATTGCCTGCAACACACTCATTCGCGCCATGACCATGAGACCCAGGATGCCGCAGGCATAGACAACCAGGATGCCGCCGAAGGTCGCGGCAATCAGCGCGCTGGGAAACACCGGCCATTGTGCAAGCCGCCGCATCAGGAAACCGGTGACGAAGGCGCCCGGCACCCATCCCAAGAGGAAGCCGACTGACGGACCGAAGAACACGCCAAGGCCACCACGGCCGCCGGCAAGCAGCGGCACGCCCAGCGCCACCACAAAGATCAGCAGCAACACCGCAAGCGCGCCCTGGCGCGCGCCGAGCACGATGCCGGCCAGCATGACGCCCAGTGTCTGTGCGGTGATCGGCACCCCGCCGGCAACGGGAAGATGAAATGTCGGCAGCAATCCCAGCACCGCGATCATCGCGGCCAGAAGTGAGATTCGAACAATGGCTCGGGATTCCACGGGTGTCTCCTCAGGGTTGGCGGCGCGTCCGGCCATAGCCGCGCGCATCGAGCGCCTCGCCAACATGATCAGCCAGGCGCAATGTTTCGATCAGGAACAGGACAACGAGCTTGAGCGGGACCCGCCGCCGCGAACGTGCGCGCCAGGCTTCCTCGCGCGCGCGCCAGTTGGCGAGCAGCACCGGAATGAAGCGCAGCACCAGCGCCACCGCCAGCGCGATTTTTCGTGAATTGACGCCCAGCGGACGAAGCAAGCGAAACAGCGGTTCGACCGCCCGCATCAGCGCGGTCATGGTGGTGGTCATGGTGACGAGATCGGCCGTGAGCACCATCACCAGCAGGCGCAACACCACGCTCGCACCGTCTTCCCACCGATTGGACAGGCCCTGCAGTCCGCCGATGATGATCAGCAGCGGCAGCAGCGGCTTGAACAGGCCGAGGCGCCGCATCGCCTCGCGCCCCAGCGCGACATAAACAGCGCCGACAAGGGCGAGGCAGAGCGCGAGCCAGCGCCAGTCCTGCACCGGCAGCAGCGCAATGCTGATGGCCGCGATCATCGCAAGCTTGAGACCCGCCGGCAGCCGATGCAGCCACGTCGCGCGGGCGAGATATCCGCCCATCATTCGGCGTTACTCTCCAGCATGGCGGCACCGCGTGCCGCGGCGTGTGCGCGATAGTCCGGCAATACCTGGCCGGGTGACCCGTCCGCCATCACGCTCCCTTTGTCCAGCCAGATCACGCGATCGAAATCGCTGAGCAAATCAAGATCGTGACTGGCCATGACGATGTGCTGGGGGAGCCTCGCAAGCCGCGTCGACAGCGATGTCCGCGTCGGCAGATCCAGACTGGAGAACGGTTCATCGAGCAGCAGGATCGATGGCTGTGTGGCGATCACGGCCAGGATGCAGACGAGCTGCTTCTGCCCTTCGGACAGTTCGTGGATGGCGCGATCGCTCCACCCGGTGCAGTCATGCCGGACGAGCAGAGCGTCGACCTGGTCCTTCACCTGCGCCGGCGTACCGCCGCGCTCGAGCAGGCCGAAGGCGATTTCCTCACCGACTGTCGGGAAGATAATCTGATGATCCGGATTCTGGAACACAAAGCCAACGGCGTCCTGCAATTCGTCGCGGCCACGCGTCATGGAGCGGCCGTTGATCAGCACCTCACCCTGCTCGGCGCGCAGCAAGCCGTTGGCCAGCCGCAGCAACGTGCTTTTTCCCGAACCGTTGTCGCCGATCAGACCGATCCGCCGCTCGGACAAATCCAGCGACAGGCCATCAAAGATCTGACGGTTGTCGCGACGGAAACCGACACGATCAAACACGAGGCCAGTCCGCGCGGGGCCATCGGCCGGCCGCTCGGATCGGTGATCCGGCTGGACATCGTCGCGCCGGTTTGGTCGTATGATCTTGAGAAGCCTCAATCGTCTCACTCGTTTCCGCCCGGGACCGGGCGGCGGCAACTTAGGCGATCACGGCCGCGCCGTCTTGGTCCGCAAGATCATGCCGGCCCAGCCGGCAGGCCATGCGCCCGACGGCAGACCACACGGCACCTGAATACCCTCATACAGCACCTGTAAATCCCATGACAGATTCCAAACCCTATCGCCTCAATGTGGGCATCGCGCTGCTGAATGCCCGCGGCGAAGTCCTGATTGGCCGCAGGTTCCGCGACAGCGGACCGGAGGTGATCTACCCCGGCCTCGAATGGCAGATGCCGCAGGGCGGCATCGATGCCAATGAGGATCCACGCGCCGCGGTGACACGCGAGCTGTGGGAGGAAACCGGCGCGACCAACGCCGACTATCTCGGCGAAACCGGCTGGATGACCTACGACTTCCCGCCCTATGACGGACCGCCACACCGGCTGTCGGTGTTTCGCGGCCAGCGGCAGAAATGGTTCGCGCTGCGCTTCACCGGTTCGGACAGCGAGATCAACGTCGCCACTCCGCCTGACGGAAACAAGCCCGAATTCGACCAGTGGCGCTGGGAGCGGCTCGACCGTGTCGCCAGCCAGGTGGTGCCGTTCCGGCGCGAGGTCTACACGGCGGTCGCGACCGAGTTCGCGCGGTTTGTCTGAGACGCGCGCATGGATCGGTGTGCTGCCCCGCGCTATCCACAAATAAGTAACAGATGATCCGTAGCCCGGATGAGTGCGCAGCGCGATATCCGGGGACGATGGTGCAATTGGCCCCCGGGTATCGTTTCACTCACCCGGGCTACGTTCAACCAACAGCAAAAAGCCCGGCCTCTTGCGAGACCGGGCTTCTGCAATTGAAGCGTTCGACGACGCGATCAGTGCATCGCGGTCGACGAAATCTGCTGCTGGATCGATTTGTAATGGTCGAGCCGGGAAATGGCGTGGTCGAGCGCGTTGCCCGGTTCCTCGTCCTTCAGGTTCTCTTCCATTTCAGTGATCTGCTGCGCGAACGCGGCACGATCGAGCTCTTCCATCGAGGTCGCGGTGTCGGCCAGCACGGTCAGGCCCTTGTCGGAGACTTCCGCAAGACCACCGAGCACGATGATCTTCTGGTGCTTGCCGGCGACGGTGATGTTGAGGATGCCCGGCCGCAGGCTCGCAACCAGCGGCGCGTGACCGGCGAACACGCCGAAGTCGCCTTCGAGACCAGGCACGTCGACCTGATCGACTTCACCCGAGAAGGCGATCTTTTCGGGCGATACGAGATCGAAGTGGAATGTGGCCATGGTGATTCCCGCTTGCGTTCAGAACGACGTTACGCCGCTTCCGCGAGCTTCTTGCCCTTTTCGACCGCCTCTTCGATGGTGCCCACCATGTAGAAGGCAGCTTCCGGCAGGTGATCGTACTTGCCGTCGCAAAGGCCTTTGAAGCCCTTGATGGTGTCGGCGAGGTCGACGAACTTGCCGGGCGAGCCGGTGAACACTTCGGCGACGAAGAACGGCTGTGACAGGAAGCGCTCGATCTTGCGGGCGCGCGCCACGGTGATCTTGTCCTCTTCGGACAGCTCGTCCATGCCGAGAATGGCGATGATGTCCTGCAGCGACTTGTACTTCTGCAGGATCTGCTGGACCTGGCGTGCGGTGTTGTAGTGCTCTTCACCGACCACCAGCGCCGACAGCATGCGCGAGGTCGAGTCGAGTGGATCCACCGCCGGATAGATGCCCTTTTCCGAAATCGCACGGTTCAACACCGTGGTCGCGTCCAAGTGGGCGAACGAGGTGGCGGGCGCCGGGTCGGTCAAGTCGTCGGCCGGAACGTAGATGGCCTGCACCGAGGTGATCGAACCCTTGTGGGTGGTGGTGATGCGCTCCTGCAGCGCGCCCATGTCGGTGGCGAGCGTCGGCTGATAACCCACCGCCGAAGGAATGCGGCCGAGCAGAGCCGACACTTCCGAACCGGCCTGGGTGAAGCGGAAGATATTGTCGACGAAGAACAGCACGTCCTGGCCCTGATCGCGGAAGTGTTCCGCGACGGTGAGGCCGGTGAGGCCGACGCGGGCGCGGGCACCCGGCGGTTCATTCATCTGGCCAAACACCAGCGCGCACTTCGACTTCACGTTCGGATCCGGATTGTGCGGATCGGCGTTGACCTTGGACTCGATGAACTCGTGATAGAGATCGTTGCCTTCGCGGGTGCGCTCGCCGACACCGGCGAACACCGAATAACCACCGTGCGCCTTGGCGACGTTGTTGATCAGTTCCTGGATCAGCACGGTCTTGCCGACGCCGGCGCCGCCGAACAGGCCGATCTTGCCGCCCTTGGCATAAGGTGCGAGCAGGTCGACGACCTTGATGCCGGTGACCAGAATTTCCGCCTCGGTCGACTGGTCGACGTAGGACGGAGCGGGCTGGTGGATCGGACGACGGCCTTCCGAGACGATCGGGCCGGCTTCGTCGACCGGATCGCCGATCACATTCATGATGCGGCCGAGCGTTCCCGCACCGACCGGCACTTCGATCGGCTCACCGGTGTCGGTCACTTCGTGACCGCGCACCAGGCCTTCAGTGGTGTCCATCGCGATGGTGCGAACGGTGGATTCGCCGAGATGCTGTGCCACTTCGAGCACCAGCCGCGAACCGGCGTTCTGGGTCTCGAGCGCGTTGAGAATGGCGGGCAGGTGTCCCTCGAACTGCACGTCCACGACGGCGCCGATGACCTGGGTGATGCGTCCGACCTGATTGGCTGGCTGGGCCATGGAAACTTTCTCCTCGAAGTCTTGAACTAGACGACCGTCAATGTGACGGAAATTGTTTGCAATTAGAGCGCTTCAGCACCGGAGATGATCTCGATCAGCTCCTTGGTGATCATCGCCTGACGGGTGCGGTTGTAGATCAGCGTCTGCTTGCGAATCATGTCGCCGGCGTTGCGGGTGGCGTTGTCCATTGCGCTCATCTGCGCACCATAGAACGACGCGTTGTTTTCCAGCAGCGCACGGAAGATCTGCACCGCCAGATTGCGCGGCAGCAGGCTGGCCAGAATTTCGTCCTCGGCCGGCTCGTAATCGTAAACGGCCGAAGCCGTCTTGGCGGTATCCTTGGCCTCGATCACCAGGGGAATGATCTGCTGGGCGGTCGGGATCTGCGCGATCACCGACTTGAAGCGCGAATAGAACAGCGTGCAGACATCGAACTCGCCGGCCTCGAACAGCGCGACGACCTTCTTGGCGATGTCCTCGGCATTCTTGAAGCCGAGCTGGCGCACCGCGCGCAGATCGATGTGCTCGATGATCTGCTTGTCGAAGTTGCGGCGCAGCTGCTCGTAGCCCTTGCGACCGACGCAGAAGAACTTCACCGTCTTGCCCTGGGCCATCAGCGCCGTCGCACGTTCGCGCGCCAGGCGCACGATCGACGAGTTGAAGGCGCCCGACAGACCGCGCTCGCCGGTGCAGACCAGCAGCAGGTGCACATTGTCCTTGCCGGTGCCGGCCAGCAGCAACGGCGCGCTGCCCGATCCGGAGGCCGCGCCGGCGATGTTGCTGATCACCGTATCCATGCGCTCGGCATAGGGGCGCGCGGCTTCCGCAGCCGTCTGCGCCCGGCGCAGCTTGGAGGCCGCGACCATCTGCATCGCCTTGGTGATCTTCTGCGTCGCCTTGGTGGAGGCGATGCGGACGCGCATGTCCTTGAGTGAAGCCATTCTCGGTTTACCCCTGCGATCCAGTTTTTACCTGGACCGCGAACCCCTCTTCGTCATGGCCGGCCCCGCGCCGGTCATGACAACAATTTTTCGCGCAAATGACGCGCAGGTTTTACGCAAACGTCTTGGTGTAACCCTCGACGACGCTCTTGAGCTTGCCCGCCACGTCATCGGACAGATCACGGCTGTCGCGAATGGTGTTGAGGATCTCGACGTGCTTGCCGCGCAGCAGCGACAGCAGACCGTCTTCGTAGGCACGGATCTTGTTGACCGCGATGCCGTCGAGATAGCCGTTGACGCCGGCGTAGATCACCACGACCTGCTCTTCCATCTTCAGCGGCGAGAACTGCGGCTGCTTCAGGAGTTCGGTCAGGCGCGCGCCGCGGTTGAGCAGGCGCTGGGTCGAGGCATCGAGGTCGGAGCCGAACTGCGCGAACGCCGCCATCTCGCGATACTGCGCGAGCTCGCCCTTGATCTTGCCGGCGACCTTCTTCATCGCCTTGGTCTGCGCCGAGGAGCCGACGCGCGACACCGACAGACCGACGTTCACCGCCGGGCGAATGCCCTGGAAGAACAGATCGGTTTCCAGGAAGATCTGGCCGTCGGTGATCGAGATCACGTTGGTCGGAATGTAGGCCGACACGTCGTTGGCCTGGGTTTCGATGATCGGCAGCGCGGTCAGCGATCCCGCGCCTTCGCTGTCGTTCATCTTCGCCGCGCGCTCGAGCAGACGCGAATGCAGATAGAACACGTCGCCCGGATAAGCTTCGCGGCCCGGCGGGCGGCGCAGCAGCAGCGACATCTGGCGATAAGCGACGGCCTGCTTGGACAAGTCGTCATAGATGATGACGGCGTGCATGCCGTTGTCGCGGAAATACTCGCCCATGGTGCAGCCGGTGAACGGCGCGAGATACTGCATCGGCGCCGGATCGGATGCGGTGGCGGCGACCACGATGGAGTATTCCAGCGCGCCCTGCTCTTCGAGCACCTTGACGAACTGGGCGACGGTCGAACGCTTCTGGCCGATCGCGACATACACGCAATACAGCTTGATCTTCTCGTCCGGCTGCGCGTTGAGCGGCTTCTGGTTCAGGATGGTGTCGAGCGCGATCGCGGTCTTGCCGGTCTGACGGTCACCGATGATCAGCTCGCGCTGACCGCGACCGACCGGGATCAGTGCGTCGACAGCCTTGAGGCCGGTGGCCATCGGCTCATGCACCGACTTGCGCGGAATGATGCCGGGCGCCTTGACGTCGACGCGCTTGCGCTCGACGCCCTGGATCGGGCCCTTGCCGTCGATCGGATTGCCGAGCGCATCGACCACGCGGCCGAGCAGGCCCTTGCCGACGGGGGTGTCGACGATGGCGCGGGTGCGCTTGACGGTCTGGCCTTCCTTGATCTCGCGGTCGGCGCCGAAAATCACGATGCCGACGTTGTCGGTTTCGAGGTTCAGCGCCATGCCGCGCGTGCCGTTCTCGAACTCGACCATTTCGCCGGCCTGAACGTTGTCGAGGCCGTAGACGCGGGCGATACCGTCACCGACCGACAACACCTGACCGACTTCGGAGACTTCGGCTTCCTGGCCGAAATTCTTGATCTGGTCCTTGAGAATTGCGGAAATTTCCGCGGCGCGGATGTCCATCAGCCTGCCTCTTTCATCGCGTGCTTGATCGAAGTGAGTTTGGTGCGAAGTGAACTGTCGACCATGCGGCTGCCGAGCTTGACCACAAGCCCGCCGATGATCGAGGGATCCACTTTCACGTTGAGGGTGACGTCCTTGCCGCTGACTGACTTCAGCGCGGTCTTGAGGGCGTCGAGATTCTTGTCGCTAAGCGGCTCGGCGACGGTGACGTCGGCCGACACCTCGCCCTTGAAGCGGGCGACCAGCGCATTGAAGGCGCGAATGATGTCTCGAACCGCGAACAGCCGGCGGTTGGCGGTGAGCACACCGAGGAATTTTGCGGTGGTGCCGCTGATGCCGGCCTTGGCCAGCACCGCGTTGAGCGCCTTGGCCTGCTCATCGGCGGTGAACACCGGGCTGCGCACCAGGCGCATCAGGTCCGGATTGTCGGCGAGCAGCTTGTCGAAGCTGTCGAGATCGGCCTTGACTGCGTCGATGGATCGTTCGTCGCGCGCGAGATCGAAAAGGGCCGTCGCGTAACGACCGGAAACTCCAGAAACCGACGGATTATCTGCTGCCACGAATGCGCTCTATCTGGCTGTGGAAAGGCCAAGCCCAGAGATCGTCGCCACCAGAGGTGACAGGCGATCAAAGTCCTTGGAATTCAAGCGGGACTTCTATTTTCGGGCTGCAGGCAGAATGCCGCCGCCGCTGAAAATCGCGGTTTGCTAACATAGGCAGCGCGCAGGTGCAACACGACCGCGTGATGGCAGTGATGGTTTGTCGCAGCGCAGCCGATCACGTCGCAGCACGCAATCGGCGGGCACTCTTTTCGACGAGCTGCACGCCCTCATTTTGCGATCGGTTTTTCACACGGCGCCTGCCCGATCGGCGCATGATCAGGCGCTCATCGCCCGATCCGTTTCGGTTCCGCGACCCCGCTGCCCCGCCGAATGGACAGCCGTTGCTCCCCAGTACGTTTTTCGGCTGCCTATTCGCTAGTCCATCGGCTCAAAAAACTGGCACTCGCCGCGCGCCAACTTTATGAAATTGCTAACGAATTCGAATGATTTCCGCCATCCCGAAGTTGCAAAATCTCGCACCGCAGCAAATGCTGTCACCGAGATCGCGCCAACAATGGGGTTGGCGCCGTCTGCTCCCGGGGACGGGGCCAATCAGGTGGAAAATGTCGCTGCCAAGACCAATAACAACAACCGGCCCAGACGCCGGCGATGATGCCGTGTCGATCGCCAATCTCGTCGACCTCACCAATAGCCTTCGCTCCACCACCGCCGAAAAGATCAATGGCATCCAGCAGGTGACTGGAACGCTGCGGATGCTTGCGCTCAATGCCCTGATCGAAAGTGCCAGGGCCGGCGAACACGGCCGCGGCTTTTCGGTGGTCGCGGCCGAGGTGCGCGAGATCGCCAGCAGTGTCGGTGTCATCGCCGAAAAATTGCAAGCGGAACTGGCGACCCAGATCGACACGCTGAGCCGACAGACCCAGTCGATGGCCACCGCGGCCCAGGGCAGCCGCATGGTCGATTTGGCGCTGAACGCGATCGAGATCATCGATCGCAATCTCTATGAGCGGACATGCGATGTGCGCTGGTGGGCCACCGATAGCGCCGTGGTGGATTGCGCCACCGATCCTTCGCCGGAGGCCGTGCGCCACGCCAGCCGGCGGCTCGGCGTGATTCTCGGCGCCTACACCGTCTATCTCGACCTGTGGCTGTGCGACCTGCATGGCAAGGTGATCGCCAATGGCCGCCCCGACCGCTACGCCGCGACCGGCCTCGATGTCTCGCGCGAGCCCTGGTTTGCCAAGGCCAGCGCCCTCGCCTCAGGCGACGACTTCGCCGTCAGCGACATTGCGACCTGCAACGGCTTGAACGGTGCACAGGTTGCGACTTATGCCGCCTCGGTTCGCGCCGGCGGAGACAGCCATGGCGCGCCGATCGGCATTCTGGCGATCCATTTTGATTGGGCGCCCCAGGCGGAGGCCATCGTCCAGGGCGTCCGCATCGATCCCAGGGATCGACAGCGAACCACGGTGATGCTGGTGGATGCCAACCGGCGCATCATCGCCTCGTCGGCGCCACAAGGCGCGCTGAGCGATCGGTTCGACCTGCGAACCGACAACCGCACCAACGGCTTCTATAGCCGCGCGGACGGCGCCACGGTCGCATTTCACGCCACCCCTGGTTACGAAACCTATCGCGGGCTGGGCTGGTATGGCGTCATCGTGCAAGCCGGCGATAAATCGGGACGTGCGTAAGCAATCTCAACGGCGTGCTCCGACAGCCGCGGCGACTTTAGACGCCGCGGCCGGCAACCCATCACTCGCCCTTGACGCCCGCGGTTTGCGCCACCGTCGCCCAGCGCGCCTGATCGCGGCGCAGGGTGGCCGCAAACGTCTCCGCCGTCCCGCCGACCGGCACGAGATTGAGCGCCTGCAGTCCGGTAACTCCCTCCGGCGACGCGATGATCCGCGCCAGCTCGCTGGATAGCTTGGTTACGATCTCCTTGGGCGTCGCCGCCGGCACGAACACACCGATCCAGCCCTCCGCCTCGAATCCGGGATAGCCGAGTTCGGCCAAGGTCGGCACGTCAGGCAGCTTGGCCTTGCGGCTCTCGCCACCGACCGCCAGCGCCCGCACCTTGCCGGCACTGAGCTGGGGGCCTGCGGTGGTGAAATCGAGAAAGGCCGCCGTGACCTGATTGCCCAGGAGATCGTTCATCAGCGGCGCCGAGCCGCGATAGGGAACATGAATCATGTCGATCCCGGCGGTCTTCTTCAGCAGTTCGCCGTAGAGATGCGACGTGGTGGCATTGCCGAACGTTCCATAGGGCAGCTTGCCGGGATTCGCCTTGGCGGCCGCGATCAGGTCCTGGAACGACTTCATCGGCTGTGCATCGGGGATGGTCAGGATGATCGGCGACTGCGCCACATGAGTCACCGGCGCGAGATCCCTGAACACGTCGTAAGGCAGGCTGGCGAACAGGCTGGGCGCCTGGATGATCTGGGTGATCGCCACCAGGACCGTGTAGCCGTCCGCCGGCGCCTTCGCGACAAAATCGTTGCCGACGATGCCGCCGCCACCCGATTTGTTCTCAACCACGACCGACTGCTTCCAGGCATCCGCAAGCTTGGTCGCAAGCAACCGGGCCGCGACGTCGGTCGCACCGCCGGCCGGATAGGGCACGACGAAGGTGATACGCCGATCAGGATAGGCCTGTGCGGACGCGCCGGATATCGGGCCGATAACGGCCATCAAGGTGACGACGATCAGAACGCGCGCGGCCGTGATCGACCAATGCGATGTCATGCTTCCTCCGAGATTTTTGAGTTGCAGCTGCCGCGCTGGGTTCGGCTTACCGCTTCGGTACATGGCGCGAACACGATTTGAAACGCCGCTGAGCGCTTGGCCGCGCCCTTGCGCTGATACATCGCAGCCAGATTGCCGATGGGGAGTTCTACCCCCGGCGGCAATTCCGCCGACCGAAAAATGCGATCCACCTTGCCCCATGCGGCGACCGGCCAGGTGCCCCGCACGAGAGCGGTTCAACGCCCAGCATCCCGCTGGACACATAGCCAAATGCGCTTGTCGCATAGCAGGGGGCCAGGCGCCCCACCCCTGCTTCTTCTTGCCAACCCTTAATGAATTCTTGCTTATAAAGTATTCGAGCCAACTTTATGGTTACCAATTGGTTAATTCCAAGTATATTCTAAGATTATAAGATTAGCTTCAGATTTGAAGCGAATCTATAGCGGTTTATGGAACAAAACCCGGTGCCGCGTTGTCGCCTCATTGTCAGGTGAACCCTTCGGACGTCCATGGGGTCGCAGGTTATAGCCAGCAGTCCTGCCCTAATACGTTCCAATACAGTCTCAGGGGTTCCACTTGATGATTCGTAACCTTAACTTCCCGCCGTGGCGTGCCCTCTCGGTTCGCAATGTCCTGACCGCGGCGGTTACCGCCTCGGTTCTCGTCGGCGGCATCTCCGCCGCAGACGCCAAGTCCCGCCGGCATCACCACCACTGGCGCGACGCCAACGCCTCGGTCGGCTCTTCGAGCGGCCACTCCTTCTCCGGCATCGCGTCCTACTATGGCAATGAAGCCGGCAACCGCACCGCATCGGGTCAGCGCTTCAATCAGAACGCCATGACCGCCGCCCACCGCACCCTGCCGTTCGGCACCCGCCTCAAGGTCACCCATGGGGATCGTAGCGTGGTCGTCACCATCAATGACCGTGGCCCGTTCATTCGCGGCCGGGTTCTGGATCTTTCGACCGGCGCGGCACGCGCGGTCGGCCTCACCGGCCGCGGCGTTGGCCGGGTCGTCGCTGAAATCCAGTAATCGTTCGTTTTGATTTCAGCCCAGTAGCGCTGCGTACAAGCGTCGCGATCGCCTGCCATCGTGCAAACGGTGGCAGGCTTTTTGGTTTATTTATTTTGTCGCTGCACTGATTACGGCTCTGCTGCGTCCGACCTGCTCGGCAGGGCATCGAGTAGCTTGAGTGTCAACCAGAAGGTTGCTCCTGCGACCAAACCCAAACCACCCATAACCATCAGAACACTGAGATCGATGGGGCGCATAAAATAGGACAACGGCACAGCACCTCCCAGAAAGCCGCCGATCAAAGCCGCAGGCAAGGGAAGCCAGCCACGTTCTTTATAATACCAGGCAGCTATCGGCAGGCCGAGAATCACTACATGGCCAAGAGCAACTGCAAAAGCTCCCGAGAAAAACTGAAGGCTCGGATGCAACGCCGCTGCAATCAACGCAGTCCCCGTCGCGCTCACAAAGCTTGCGATCACCAGGCTGAAAAACACAACGCGCTCCCGTGATGTTGGCAAACATGCGGCATTGATTTCTTTTGTAAAGTAATAAGCGGGATCACAGAAAGCTCTGCGGATCGATATCCACCTCGAGCTTGAGATTGCCCTTGGTCTTCGGCCCCGCGGCGAGCCAGTCGCGCAGGTAGGCGGAGAGATCATAACCGCGCGCGGACTTCACCAGCAGGCGAAAGCGATAGCGGCCCTTGATGACCGCGAGCGGCGCCTCGGCGGGTCCCAGCACCTGCACTTGGTCGTCGCGTGGGGCAAGCGCGGCGAGCCCGCGCGCGAATTGCTCCGCGGTGGGGCGATCGCCGGCTGAGATGATCAGGCTGGCGAGGCGGCCGAACGGCGGATAGCCGGTGCGCTCGCGCGCCTCGATCTCGCTGTCGTAGAATGCCTCGCGATCATTGGCGATCAGCGCCTTGATCACCGGATGCTCCGGCTGATGGGTCTGCAGATAGCCGATGCCGCGGCCCTGCTCACGGCCGGCGCGGCCGATCACCTGGTTGAGCAATTGAAACGTGCGCTCCGAAGCGCGCGGATCGCCGTTACCGAGCCCGAGATCGGCGTCGATCACGCCGACCAGATTGAGCCGGGGAAAATGATGCCCCTTGGCGACGAGTTGCGTGCCGATGATCAGGTCGACGCGCCCCTCGGCGATCTCGGTCAGTTCCGCGCGCATGGTCTCGATCGAGGTGATGAGATCGCTGGACAGCACCATGCTGCGGGCGTCGGGAAACAGCGCCGCCGCTTCCTCCTGCAGCCGCTCGACGCCCGGACCGATGGCGGCGAGCGATTCCTCGGCGGCGCAATGCGGACAAACGTCGGGCCGCGGCGTCGAGAAGCCGCAATGATGGCAGACCAGCCGCTTGCGAAACCGATGATCGACCAGCCACGCGTCACAGATGTTGCAGGAGAAACGGTGACCGCAGGCACGACACAGCGTCAGTGGCGCATAACCGCGGCGGTTGAGAAACAGCAGCGCTTGTTCGCCCCGCGCGATGGTGGCCCGCACCGCTTCCGCCAGCGGCGGCGAGACAAAGCGTCCCCGCGCCGGGGCCGCGCGACGCAGATCGATGGACTGGATGTGCGGCATGTGCTGGCCGCCGAACCGCGACGGCAAAGCGACGCGCTGATAACGCCCCTTGCGCGCATTGACCTCGGTCTCGACCGAGGGCGTGGCGGACGCCAGCACAATGGGAATTTTCGCAATATGGCCGCGCACCACCGCCATGTCGCGGGCATGATAGTGCGCTCCCTCGTCCTGCTTGTAGGCCTGGTCATGTTCCTCATCGACAATGATGAGGCCGAGCTTGGCATAGGGCAGGAACAGCGCCGAGCGCGCGCCGACCACCACATGCGCCTCGCCGGCCGCGATCGCCGCCCAGTTGCGCGCGCGGGTGCGCGGGGTCAGCTCCGAATGCCATTCCAGCGGTCGAACGCCGAAGCGATTGGAGAAGCGGTCGAGGAATTGCCCGGTGAGCGCGATTTCCGGCATCAGGATCAGCGCCTGGCCGCCGCGGCGCATGACCTCCGCCACCGCCTCGAAATAGACTTCGGTCTTGCCGGACCCCGTGACGCCATCGAGCAGCGCGACATGAAAGCCGCCCTTGGCGACGAGCTCACGCAATGCCTCGGCACCCCTGAGCTGTTCCGGTGAAAAATCCGGCACCGCGAAGGCGGGATCGGGCGCCGGCGGAGGCGGCGGTTTCGGCATCACCTCGACCGTTAGCGTGCCCTCGTCGACCAGGCCATCGACTACGCCGCCGCTGACACCGGCCTCGTGCGCCGCATCGGACTTGCCGTGCAGCAGGCCATCGGACAGCACCTCGATCAAGCGCCGGCGTGCCGGGGTCAGGCGCTGCGGTGGCGCGCCGACCAGCCGCACGCCAAGGCGCACCCGCTCCGGTCCCAGGTTTTCGCCCATCCGCAACGTCATGCGCAGCACCATGCCGCGCGCGGAGAGGGTGTAAGTCGACACCCAGTCGACGAAGCTGCGCAACTCGCTCTGCAGCGGCGGCGCCTCGAACTTCTCGCCGACATCCTTCAGGCGGTTGTGCAGCCGCGGATCGGGATTGGCATTGTCCGCCCAGACCACGGCCATGGCCTCGCGCGCACCGAGCGGCACGCTGACGATATCACCCGGCCGAAGTTCCATGCCGGCGGGCACGCGATAGGAATAGGTGTGGTTCAGCGCGACCGGCACCAGGACGTCGACAATGCGGGTTGTGCTGATGGGAGGGGTCATGCGGCGAATCGGACTCGAAGGGCGGGACTGGGTAACTTAGAATCCCCGCCGGGTCTGGACCAGCGCGACGAGCGCCGTGCCCATTCGCGATATAAAAACAAAAGGGAGACAAAACGATGCCTCGGCCTGCTTTCGGAACAATGATCTTTATCGTTGCCGCCACGGTCACGTTGGCGACCGGCCCGGCGGCCGCCCAGGACCGCATGCCGCCGATCGCCGCCCAGAGCTACACCGAGGCGCAAAAGAAGGCCGCCGAGGAATTCGCCGGCGGCCGTGGCTATGAGGTGCGCGGGCCGTTCGTGCCACTTTTGCGCAGCCCCGAGGTGATGCTGCGCGCCAAGGCGATGGGCGACTACCTGCGTTTCAAGAGTGTCCTGCCGGCGCGCGTGAGCGAAATGGTGATCCTGATCACCGCGCGGGAATGGACCCAGCAATATGAATGGGTTGCCCATCATGCCATTGCCATGAAAGCGGGCCTGTCACCGCAGATCGCCGACGCCATTGCCGACGGCCGAAGGCCCGCCGGCATGGTGGGCGATGAAGAGGCCGCCTACGACCTGTCGATCGAAATCCAGCGCACCAAGCGGGTCAGCGATGCGACCTATGCCAAGGCGGTCGCCAGGTTCGGCGAACAGGGCGTGATCGATATTCTCGGCATCAACGGCTATTACACGCTGCTGGCAATGACCATGAACGCCGCCCGCACACCGGTGCCCGAGGGAACGCCCGAGCCGCTGAAGCGGTTTCCGGAGTAAGCTGCAATTAACGAAGGCTGAACCTGAAGCCGTGATGATGGCCCGCATTCATGGTGTAGCCCGGATGAGCGAAGCGATATCCGGGGCTTGTTGCAAGGGCAGTCCCGCATATCGCTCCGCTCATGCGGGCTACGAGGCAAAGTATGGTGGCTAAACCAGCCGATCCAAAGCCAGCCGAATCCGCGCTCGCCCCCTACGCGGCGCTGGATCTGCTGACCGAGATCACCCGTTGGCTGTCGCACCTGCGCGCCGAGCGTCGGCTGTCGCCGAAGACGCTGGAAGCCTATGAGCGGGACGTGCGTCAGTTCATGGTGTTCCTGGGCGAGCATTGGGGCAGCACCGTCACGCTGAAGCGATTCGCAAAGCTCGAAGCAACCGACGTGCGCGCGTTCATGGCGGCGCGGCGCGCAGACGAGATCGGCAGCCGCTCGCTGATGCGGGCGCTGGCCGGCCTGCGTTCACTGGCGCGTTTCCTGGAGCGCGAAGGCAATGGCAAGGTCGGCGCGCTGTCAGCGATCCGGGCGCCTAAAATCGGCAAGAGCCTGCCGAAGCCGCTGCAGATGTCTACGGCCAAGCGCATCGTCGATGCCGATCTGCGCGCCGGTGAAGACCGCGAACCCTGGATTCTCGCCCGCGACGCCGCGGTGCTGGCGCTGCTGTACGGATCGGGCCTGCGCATTTCGGAAGGGCTGGGCCTGAAGCGCCGCGACGTTCCCGCACCGGGCGCCGGTGACGTACTGGTGGTCACCGGCAAGGGCAACAAGACCCGCATGGTGCCAGTGCTGCAAAACGTGCTGACGCTGATCGCCGACTATGTCGCGATCTGCCCACATACGCTGTCGCCCGAGCGACCGATCTTTGTCGGCGCCAAAGGCGGCCCCTTGAGCCCGCGCATCATTCAGCTCGCGATGGCGAGCCTGCGCGGCGCGCTCGGCCTGCCCGACAGCGCCACGCCGCATGCGCTGCGCCATTCATTCGCCACCCATCTGCTGTCCCGCGGCGGCGACCTCCGGGCGATCCAGGAATTGCTGGGACATGCCTCGCTGTCCACCACCCAGATCTACACCGGCATCGATGCCGAACGGCTGATGGACGTCTACAAGACGGCCCATCCCCGCGCATGACACGGTGATGACCGGGATTTGCCGGTGATTTTCCACTGATTCGGCTCCGA
Organism: Bradyrhizobium prioriisuperbiae; assembly: GCF_032397745.1. Taxonomy (NCBI): domain Bacteria; kingdom Pseudomonadati; phylum Pseudomonadota; class Alphaproteobacteria; order Hyphomicrobiales; family Nitrobacteraceae; genus Bradyrhizobium; species Bradyrhizobium prioriisuperbiae. The sequence continues at coordinate 2,505,827 of NZ_CP135921.1, read as the reverse complement.
CTTGCCTCTTGCGAACCCCACCCTGTTCGGTCAAACGTTGGCGGAACTTGGCAGTGGGACTTGGCAGGAGGAAGCACGATGAGTGCGCACGAAAGCATGGAGCACGCGGAGCATGCCGAGCATGCCTCTGGCGAGAACAAGAAGATCGCGCTGCTGATCGCGGTGATCGCGCTGTGTCTGGCGCTGTCGGAAACGCTGGGCAAAGGCGCCCAGACCGAATCGATCGGCAAGAATGTCGAGGCGTCGAATCTCTGGTCGTTCTTCCAGGCCAAGACCATCCGCCGCACCGCGGTGCAGACCGCCGCGGAAGAACTCAGGATCATCGCTCCGACGATCGCCGACCCGACTCAGAAGGCCGCTGCGCTGAAGCAGGTCGAGGACTGGCAGAAGACCGCGGCGCGCTATCGCTCGGAGCCGGAAACCAACGAAGGCTCAGAACAACTCGCCGAGCGCGCCAAGCACTCCGAACATGAACGCGACCTGGCGCTCGCGAAGTATCATCACTTCGAGGTCGCCTCGGCGGCGTTCCAGATCGCCATCGTGCTGGCGTCAGCCACCATCATCACCGGCATGATTGCGCTGGCGTGGGTTTCCGGCCTGCTCGCGTTGGCCGGCATCGGGTTTACCGCAATCGGCCTGTTCGCGCCGCACGCGGTGCATCTGTTCTGAGCTGACACAGCGCGACCCACGCTCGCTTCAGCGACTCGCCTGGGCGGCCATGATCAAAAGCGCGATGACTTGATGACGAATCAACATCGCGCTTTTGCTTTTGATCAAGCAGCGCTCTCGCGTTAACACTTCGCATTTGTCGCGAGGGCAAACCGGTCTTACGCTCTACGATTGAGCCTGCTCGACCTTGATGATCAGAGGCGTCGCCGACTCGTGAACCGTGACGGTGAGGTACTTGTGATCGCCGATCTCTTTCGAGAAGCTCACACGCTTCCAGGTCAGGACCTCAGCGCCCTGCCCGGAGCTCGTAACAGTCAGCCTAAGGACCAGGTCATACTGATTGATCCCCTGCTGTGCTTCCAACAGATGCGGCGTCTCGTTCGCCGCCATGACTTCGACTTCCCCCGTGACGGAGAGCGAATGAGGTCCTTGACCCGTAGTGCTCGGAATATCGAAGGCCAAAAAATTGCGCGTGTTCCATGCCATGGATCGCCTCCCAAAAATGCATCGTCAAATCAGCATTCAATATGAGATACGGCGCACGCTCACCGCGTCGTTCACACGGAGCGCGTTCGGAGCTTTCAAAGCTTGCTTGTTGTCTCGCACGGCCAATGGCACGTCAAGTACAGATTGCAATCACATAAAACTGCAACCTTCTATACCGATCGGTCGAATTGTATCTATCGGCGCGACACCGCAGCCTGCGCCCGGCGGCGCAGGCGTTGCACGAAGCGGGCGAACCGCGACCGGGCCGCGGGCCGGATCTGCCTGACCCACGACCGCATTTCCGTGAGATAGGGATCGGCCAGCCGGTGCGCGGCATCGCGCCAGCCGATGATGATGTCGTAGCCGCGGCGGAACCACGCCATCTGCAGCAGCTTGGGCCGCGTGACGTCGAACGCGAACGCGGTGATCGCGGCTCCGATCACCTTGGCCACGCCCAGCACGATCAGCGCGAGCAACCAGCGCCCGTAGGCCAGCGGCCACAACGCGATGAGTTCGAGGCCGAAATAGACCGCAGCAGGAATCAGGAACACCACCAGCGTCGCCGGCGGCGACAGGTGCTCGATCGCAGCCGCCAACCGCGCTTTCAGCGTCTGCCACGGAACGGAATCCACGATCCAGCGGATGGCGGGGACCAGATGATCCCACAGCCATGCTTCGAGCAGGAACAGCAGCGCCAGCAGGAACCAGAACGGTTTCAAAACAAATCGCATGTCGCTCCCGTCAGGCCGCGGCAAGGCCTCGCAATATTGCAGGCAAAATAAAGATGCTTGAACTTTGCAAGGTGCGTCCCTGCATGAGCTTCTTGCGGCGCCGCAACACGCGGCACCGGATCAACATCCCACTGCAACAGGACGGCGCAAGTGAGGCGAGCCGGCATGGGCCGGCCGCTTCCTACATATGGATAGTGCGCTTGCCGACGCCAAGGGCGGCTTCCTTGATCGCCTCCGAGCGGGTCGGATGGGCGTGACAGGTGCGCGCCAGGTCTTCGGCCGAGCCGCCGAACTCCATCAGCACCGCGGCCTCATGGATCATCTCGCCTGCTTCGCGACCGACGATGTGGACGCCCAACACCCGGTCAGTCTTCGCATCCGCGAGAATCTTGACCAGGCCATCGGTGGTCTGATTGACCTTCGAACGGCCATTGGCGGTGAAGGGAAACTTGCCGACGCTGTAGGCCACGCCGGCCTGCTTCAGATCCTCTTCGGTCTTGCCGACGGAGGCGACTTCGGGGGTCGTGTAAACGACCCCGGGAATGACATCGTAGTTCACATGGCCGGCCTGGCCGGCGATGATCTCTGCCACGGCCACCCCTTCATCTTCTGCCTTATGGGCGAGCATCGGCCCGACGATGGCGTCGCCGATGGCATAGATGCCTGGCACATTGGTGGCGAGATGCTTGTCGGTCTGCACACGACCGCGATTGTCGAGCGTGACACCGGCTTCCTTCAGCCCGAGCCCTTCGGTGTAGGGCACGCGGCCGATCGCGACCAGCACCACATCTGCTTCGATGCTCTCTGGATTGCCGCCGGCGGCGGCTTCGATCTGCGCCTTCAGCTTCTTGCCGGAGGTGTCGACGCCGGTGACCTTGGCACCGAGCTTGAACGTCACGCCCTGCTTTTCAAGGATGCGCTGGAACTGCTTGCAGATCTCGCCATCCATGCCGGGCAGGATGCGGTCGAGGAATTCCACCACGGTGACCTGCGCGCCGAGACGCCGCCACACCGAGCCGAGCTCCAGCCCGATCACGCCGGCGCCGACCACCAGCAGGCTCGAAGGCACCTTGTCCAGCGACAGCGCGCCGGTGGACGACACGATGCGTTTCTCGTCGATCTCGATACCCTTGAGCTTGGCAACGTCGGAGCCGGTGGCGATGACGATGTTCTTGGTCTCGGAGACCTCGGTCTTGCCGTCGGCCGCCTTGACCTCGACCTTGCCGGCGCTGACGATCCGGCCGGTGCCGCGCAGCACGTCGATCTTGTTCTTCTTCATCAGGAAGTCGACGCCCTTGACGTTGCCGTCGATGCCCTCCTGCTTGAACGACATCATCGCCGGCAGATCCAGCTTCGGCTTGCCGACGCCGATGCCCATCTTGGCGAAGGAATGATCGGCCTCTTCCAGCAGTTCGGAGGCATAAAGCAGCGCCTTGGAGGGCATGCAGCCGACATTGAGGCAGGTGCCGCCAAGTGTCGAATTCTTCTCGACCACGGCAACCTTCATGCCGAGCTGCGCCGCGCGAATCGCGCAGACGTAGCCGCCGGGACCGGTTCCGATGACAATGAGATCGTAGCTCGCCATAACTGCTCCTTGACTGACCGACGACGGCGGACTGTCAGCGTCCGCCGGACACGTCGAGAATTGAACCTGTGACGTAAGAGGCCTCGTCCGACATCAGCCAGACGATGGCATTGGCAATTTCATCCGCGGTGCCGACCCGCTGCATCGGCACATTCTTGGCCAGCCGATACGCCCGATCGGGCTCGCCGCCGCTGGCGTGGATATCCGTATCGATCAGGCCAGGCCGGATGCCGGCAACGCGAATGCCTTCGTTGGCGACTTCATAAGCCAGCCCCAGCGTGAAGGTATCGATCGCGCCTTTTGACGCGGCATAATCCACATAGGTGTTCGGCGAGCCGAGTTTGGCCGCGACCGACGACAGATTGATGATGACGCCGCCCTGGCCGCCGTGGCGGGTGGACATTCGCTTTACCGCCTCGCGGGCGCACAGCATGCTGCCGACGATATTGATGGTCATCATGCGATGCAGGCGATCCGCGCTCATGTCGTCGAGGCGGGCGGAGACGTCGACCACACCAGCATTGTTGACCAGCGCACCGAGCGGGCCGAAATCATCGGCCGCCTTGAACAAAGCGAGGATGTCGTCCTCGCTGGCGACATCACAGCGCACGGCGATGGCCTTGCCATTGCTGGCTTCGATCTTGCCCACGACCTCGCGGGCCGCGGCTTCGTTCGAGGCATAGCCGATGCAGACGCGATAGCCGCGATTGGCTGCGGCCAGCGCCGCGGCGCGGCCGATGCCGCGGCTGCCTCCGGTGATGATGGCGACGCGATCCAAATGAGCCCCCTGCCGTTAATTCGCTTTTTGCAGGGCGATGCGCACGCCCAATCCAATGAGCACCAGCCCGGTCGCGCGATCGATCCAGTGGCCCATCCGTTCATAGGCGGACCGCATCGAACGCGTGGTCAGGAAAACAGCAACAAACGAGAACCACAGCGCCAGAAAAACCGCGAGCGAGGCGCCATAGGCGAGCTGCGTCAAAACCGGCGTCTCGTGCGAGACAATGGTGGCGAACAGCGACACGAAAAACAGTGTCGCCTTGGGGTTGAGCAGATTGGTGAGGAAGCCGACGCCATAGGACATGGCGGCGGAACGCGACTGCCCGACCACGGCGATGGCGTGGTCGCCATTCGACAACGGCTTGCTGCGCGCCGTCAGCGAGCGCAGACCGAGATAGACCAGATACGCCGCGCCACACCACTTCACGATGGTGAAGATCAGGATCGACTGCGCGATGATCAGGCCCACGCCGGCCACCGTGTAGGCGACGTGGACCAGTATCGCGGAGCCGACACCCAGCGCCGAAACAATCCCGGCCCGCCGCCCGAAACTGACGCTCTCGCGCAGCACGCAGGCGAAGTCCGCGCCCGGCGCAATCGCGGCCAGCACGAACACACCGAACAGGGTCAGGAATTCCGGCGACAAGGTCATCGGATCAGAGATCCAGCACCAGCCGTGCCGGATCTTCCAGGCTCTCCTTGATGCGCACCAGGAAGGTGACCGCTTCCTTGCCATCGATCACGCGGTGATCGTACGACACCGCGAGATACATCATCGGCCGGATTTCGATCTTGCCGCCGACAACCACCGGCCGCTCCTGGATCTTGTGCATGCCGAGAATGGCGGACTGCGGCGCGTTCAGGATCGGCGTCGACATCAGCGAGCCATAGACGCCACCGTTCGAGATCGTGAAGGTGCCGCCCTGCATGTCCTCGATCTTGAGCTGGCCGTCACGGGCACGCTTGCCATATTCGGCAATCGTCTTCTCGATCTCAGCGAGCGACTTGTGATCGCAGTCGCGCACCACCGGCACCACCAGGCCCTTGTCGGTGCCGACGGCAACGCCGATGTGGTAGTAGTTCTTGTAGATCAGGTCGGTGCCGTCGATCTCGGCATTGACGGCCGGAACATCCTTCAGCGCCTGCACGCAGGCGCGGGTGAAGAAGCCCATGAAGCCGAGCTTGGTGCCGTGCTTCTTCTCGAACAGATCCTTGTACTGGGTGCGCAGCGCCATCAGGTGGCTCATGTCGACCTCGTTGAAGGTCGTGAGCATGGCGGCGGTGTTCTGCACGTCCTTGAGGCGGCGGGCGATGGTCTGGCGCAACCGGGTCATCTTCACGCGCTCTTCGCGTGCGGCGTCATCGGCCGGCGACGGCGCGCGCACCTGGACCGCGGCAGCGGGCTGATTGACCGGCGTCGGTGCAGACGCAGCCTTTTCGATCGCCGCCAGCATGTCGCCCTTGGTCACCCGGCCATCCTTGCCGGAGCCGGGAACGGTCGAGGCATCGACGCCGCTCTCCGCGGAGAGTTTGCGCACCGAAGGCGCCAGCGGCGCATCGGCCGGCGGGGTCTTGGGCGTCGCTGGCGCGGGGGCCGGAGCAGCAGCTGCGGGAGCCGGCGCGGCTTTGGCGGGGGCGGCGGGAGCAGCAGCAGGCTTCGCTGCGGCAGCACCGTCCGTGATCTGTCCCAGCAACGCACCGACGGCAACGGTCTCGCCGTCCTTGGCAATGATCTCGCCGAGGGTGCCGGCGGCGGGGGCCGGCACTTCGATCGTGACCTTGTCGGTTTCCAGTTCCACCAACGGCTCATCGACGGCGACCGCATCGCCGGCCTTCTTGAACCAGCGGCCAATGGTTGCTTCGGTGACGGATTCGCCGAGCGTCGGAACACGGATTTCAGTCATGATGTTTTCCCTCTTGCGCCGCGACCGGTTGCAGCCGGGTCCGGCGTCTCAATCGTCGTGTGAAGTGAAGCGTCTGGAACCCGAAAGGCATGACACCTAGGCGCGGCACCGGGGCTTCGAAATTCAGGATGTCTACTTGTTGGCAGCTAAAAAGATTTGGCAGCCAAAAATTGCAGTGGTGCGAAGGGATCGGGACGTGCCGCAAACGTGATGTCCGCGGCACGGCCCCCTCTCAACGTCAGTTGTTATCCGAGCGCGTCGTCCAGGAACGCCTTGAGCTGGGCCAGATGCTTCGACATCATTCCGGTCGCGGTGGCCGCAGCCGCCGCACGCCCGGTATAACGCGGTCGCCGGTTCGGCGCGTTGATCTGATTCAGCACCCATTCGAGATAGGGCTCGATGAAGTGCCAACCGCCCATGTTGCGCGGCTCTTCCTGGCACCACACCACCTCGGCCTTCTTGAAGCGGCTGAGTTCCTGCACCAGGGTCTTCACCGGCACCGGATAGAGCTGCTCGACCCGCAGCAGGTAGATGTCATTGATGCCGCGCTTCTCGCGCTCCTCGTAAAGGTCGTAATACACCTTGCCGGCGCACAGCACGACGCGACGGACCTCGGCGTCGGCGACCAGCTTGATCTCGCCGCCCTTCTCCGCATCGTCGTGCAGCACGCGATGGAACGATGAACCGGCGCTGATCTCATCCAGAGTCGACACCGCACGCTTGTGGCGCAGCAGCGACTTCGGCGTCATCAGGATCAGCGGCTTGCGGATCTGGCGCTTCAACTGACGGCGCAGGATGTGGAACAGGTTCGCCGGCGTGGTGCAGTTGGCGACCTGCATGTTGTCTTCGGCGCACATCTGCAGGAACCGCTCCAGCCGCGCCGAGGAATGCTCCGGACCCTGCCCTTCATAGCCGTGCGGCAGCATGCAGACCAGGCCCGACATGCGCAGCCATTTGCGTTCGCCGGAGGAGATGAACTGGTCGAACACCACCTGGGCGCCGTTGGCGAAATCGCCGAACTGCGCTTCCCAGACTGCCAGCGCATTGGGCTCGGCCAGCGAGTAGCCGTATTCGAAGCCGAGCACGGCTTCTTCCGACAGCAGCGAGTTGATGACCTCGTAGTGGCCCTGCTTCTCGGAGAGATGATTGAACGGCGTGTAGCGGCTCTCATCCTCCTGGTCGTACAGCACCGAATGACGCTGCGAGAACGTGCCGCGTTCGCTGTCCTGGCCGGACAGGCGGACGTGGTGGCCCTCCTCCATCAGCGTACAGAATGCCAGCGCTTCGGCGGTCGCCCAGTCGATACCCTGACCGGTCTCGATCGCCTTGGCGCGGTTCTCGAGGAAACGCTGCACGGTGCGATGCACGCGGAAGCCGTCGAGCACCCTGGTGATCTTGCGGGTGATCTCTTTCAGCTCGGCGGCATCGACGCCCGTGACGCCGCGGCGTGGATCCTCGTCGAGATCCGCGACCTTGAAGCCGGCCCATTTGCCGTCGAGCCAATCGGCCTTGTTCGGCTTGTAGCCGGAACCGGCTTCGAGCTCGGCATCGAGGCGCGCGCGCCAGTCGGCCTTGGCCTTCTCGACCTCGCCCTCGGTCATCACGCGATCGGCGACCAGACGCTTGGCATAAATCTCCAGCGTGGTCGGGTGCGAACCGATCTTCTTGTACATCACCGGCTGGGTGAACGAGGGCTCGTCGCCTTCGTTGTGGCCGTGGCGGCGATAACAGAACATGTCGATGACGACCGGCTTGTGGAATTTCTGCCGGAATTCGATCGCGACCTTGGCGGCGAACACCACCGCCTCCGGATCGTCGCCGTTCACATGGAAGATCGGCGCATCGATCATCTTCGCCACGTCGGACGGATACGGCGACGAGCGCGAGTAGCGCGGATAGGTAGTAAAGCCGATCTGGTTGTTGACAATGAAGTGCAGCGAACCTCCGGTGCGGTAGCCCTTCAGATCGGACAATCCGAAACATTCCGCGACCACGCCCTGGCCGGCAAACGCAGCATCGCCGTGCATCAACAGTGGCAGCACCGAGGTGCGCTGGTCCGGCGGATCGCCATGCTGATCCTGCTTGGCGCGCACCTTGCCCAGCACCACGGGATCGACGATCTCAAGATGCGACGGGTTGGCGGTCAGCGACAGATGGACCTTGTTGTTGTCGAACTCGCGATCCGACGACGCACCGAGGTGATACTTGACATCGCCGGAGCCTTCGACCTCGTCGGGGTTGGCGGAGCCGCCCTTGAATTCATGGAACAGCGCGCGGTGCGGCTTGCCCAGCACCTGCGTCAGCACATTGAGGCGGCCGCGATGCGGCATGCCGACCACGATTTCCTTCACCCCGAGATTGCCGCCGCGCTTGATGATCTGTTCGAGCGCCGGGATCAGCGATTCGGCGCCGTCGAGACCGAAGCGCTTGGTGCCGGTGAACTTGACGTCGCAGAACTTCTCGAAGCCTTCCGCCTCGATCAGCTTGGTCAGGATGGCGCGGCGGCCTTCCGGCGTGAAGCTGATTTCCTTGTCCGGCCCTTCGATCCGCTCCTGGATCCAGGCCTTCTGCTGCGGATTGGAGATGTGCATGAACTCGACGCCCAGCGTCTGGCAGTAGGTGCGCTGGCAGATCGCAACGATCTCGCGCAGCGTGCCGAATTCCAGGCTGAGCACGTGGTCGAGGAAGATCTTGCGATCGTAGTCCGCGTCGGTGAAGCCGTAGGAGCGCGGATCGAGCTCTTCGTGATCCTTCTGTCCCTCAATGCCCAAAGGATCGAGATTGGCATGGAAGTGGCCGCGCATGCGGTAGGCGCGAATCAGCATCAGGGCGCGAATCGAATCGCGCGTCGCCTGCTGCACGTCGGTCGCGCTCAGCGTGGTGCCCTTGGCCTGAGCCATTGACTGGGCTTTGGCCTGCAGCTTGCCGCCGATCACCTTCTCGGCCAGCGCCCAGTTGCCATCGAGTGCCGAAGTCAGTTCGTCGGTCGGCCCCACCGGCCAATTGGCCTTTTCCCAGGACGGCCCCTGCGCGTTCTTGGCGACATCCGCCGGCTGGTCCTTCAGGCTTTTGAAGAACTCCTGCCACTCGGCGTCGACCGAGGCGGGGTCGCTCTCATAGCGGCCGTAGAGTTCGTCGATGTAGGCGGCGTTACCGCCATAGAGAAAGGAAGTAAGAGCGAAAGCGGCATTCGCGTCCTGGCGAGACATGATTGCGTCCTGATTATTGCGTCGCGCGGAAGAAATTGGGCGGAACAGCCCGGCGGGACCGCACTGGCTGATCGAGCATGCTTTACCCTATTTAGGGCGAATGTTCGCGCTGAAAAGAACAAAGAAATGGATTTAAACTCATATCTTCGTGTTGGTTATGCCAGATTCCAACTCTCTGACATTGCCCGCTTTTTCAGGTGCGACACAAAGCGCCAACTGTTACCCATGCCCAACGAAAAGGCTCCGGAAATGATCCGGAGCCTTCACTGATGCGATCGACATCGCATGGCGTATTTCGGCAGGCCCGGCTTACTTGCGCAGCAGTTCGGCCAGCGTCTTGCCCAGGCGGGCGGGAGACGGCGAAACCTTGATGCCGGCCTCTTCCATGGCCGCGATCTTGGAGCCGGCATCGCCCTTGCCGCCGGAGATGATGGCGCCGGCGTGGCCCATCCGGCGACCCGGAGGGGCTGTGCGGCCGGCGATGAAGCCGACCATCGGCTTCTTGCGGCCCCGCTTGGCCTCGTCCTTGAGGAACTGGGCGGCGTCTTCTTCCGCCGAGCCGCCGATTTCACCGATCATGACGATCGATTCGGTCTTCGGGTCGGCCAGGAACAGCTCCAGCACGTCGATGAACTCGGTGCCCTTGACCGGATCGCCGCCAATGCCGACCGCCGAGGTCTGGCCCAGGCCCTCCTGGGAGGTCTGGAACACCGCCTCATAGGTCAGGGTGCCGGAGCGCGACACGATGCCGACATTGCCCGGCTTGAAGATATTGGCCGGCATGATGCCGATCTTGCACTCGCCGGCGGTGACGACACCCGGGCAGTTCGGCCCGATCAGGCGTGACTTGGAGCCCGACAGCGAGCGCTTCACCCGCACCATGTCGAGCACCGGAATGCCCTCGGTGATGCAGACGATCAGCGGAATCTCGGCGGCAATCGCCTCGCAGATCGCGTCCGCCGCGCCCGGCGGCGGGACGTAGATCACGCTGGCGTCGGCGCCGGTCTTCTCGCGGGCTTCGGCCACGGTGTCGAACACCGGCAGGCCAAGATGGGTGGAGCCACCCTTGCCCGGCGAGGTGCCGCCGACCAGCTTGGTGCCGTAAGCCAGCGCGCCTTCGGAATGGAAGGTGCCGTTCTTGCCGGTGAAGCCCTGGGTAATGACCTTCGTGTTCTTGTCGATCAGGACGGACATCGGCTTACTTTCCCTTCACGGCGTTCACGATCTTCTGCGCGGCATCGTCGAGGTCATCGGCCGGCAGCACGTTGAGGCCTGACTCGCGGATAATCTTCTTGCCTTCCTCGACATTGGTGCCTTCGAGACGCACCACCAGCGGCACCTGCAGGCCGACCGCCTTCACCGCGGCGATCACGCCGCGTGCGATGACGTCGCACTTCATGATGCCACCGAAGATGTTGACCAGGATGCCCTTCACCTTCGGGTCGACGGTGATGATCTTGAAAGCCGCCGTGACTTTTTCTTCCGAGGCGCCGCCGCCGACATCGAGGAAGTTCGCCGGGCTCTCGCCGTAGAGATTGATGATGTCGAGGGTGGCCATCGCCAGACCCGCGCCGTTCACCATGCAGCCGATGGTGCCGTCGAGCGCGATATAGGCGAGGTCGTACTTCGAGGCCTCGATTTCCTTGGCGTCCTCTTCCGAGGTGTCGCGCAGCGCCACCACGTCGGCATGGCGATAGAGCGAGTTGGAATCGAACGACACCTTGGCGTCGAGGCAGCGCAGCTCGCCCTGCTTGGTGATGATCAGCGGATTGATCTCGAGCATCGCCATGTCCTTGGCGACGAACGCGGTATAGAGCTGCGTGATCAGCTTTTCCGCCTGCTTGGCGAGATCGCCCTTGAGCCCAAGCGCCTGCGCAACCGTGCGGCCGTGATGCGGCATCACGCCGGTCGCCGGATCGACCGAGAAGGTGATGATCTTTTCCGGGGTCTTGTGCGCGACTTCCTCGATGTCCATGCCGCCTTCGGTGGAGACCACGAAGGCGATTTCCGAGGTCTCGCGATCGACCAGCGCCGAGAGATAGAATTCCTTCTCGATGTCGGAGCCGTCTTCGATATAGAGGCGGTTGACCTGCTTGCCATGCTCACCGGTCTGGATCGTCACCAGCGTTGCACCCAGCATCTGCTGGGCGAAGGTCTTCACGTCGTCGATCGATTTCGCCAGCCGCACGCCGCCCTTGTCGCCGGCGCTGGCTTCCTTGAACTTGCCCTTGCCGCGGCCGCCGGCGTGGATCTGGCTCTTCACCACCCAGAGCGGACCGCCGAGTTCTTTCGCCGCCGCTTCCGCCTCGGAGGCCTTGAAGATCGGCACGCCGCGCGAGACCGGCACGCCGAACTCCTTCAACAGTGCCTTCGCCTGATACTCGTGAATATTCATCAATAGCCCCTGAAGACGTCAGACCGAATGAGAGGGATGCGTGGTGGCTGCCCGGCTTACTTGCCGAGCAGGTCCGGCGCGATCTTCTTGCAGGCGTCGACCAGGCCCTGCACCGAGGCAACTGACTTGTCGAACGCCTCGCGGTCCTTGCCGGTCAGTTCGATCTCGACAATGCGCTCGACGCCCTTGGCGCTGATCACCACCGGCACGCCGACATACATGTCCTTGACGCCGTATTCGCCGTTGAGGTGCGCGGCGCAGGGCAGCACGCGCTTCTTGTCGCGCAGGTAGCTCTCGGCCATCGCGATAGCGGAGGCGGCCGGGGCGTAGAACGCCGAACCGGTCTTCAGCAGGTTGACGATCTCGGCGCCGCCGTTGCGGGTGCGGTCGACGATCTCGTCAACGCGGGCCTGCGAGGTCCAACCCATCTTCACCAGGTCCGGCAGCGGGATGCCGGCGACGGTGGAATACTTGGTCAGCGGCACCATGGTGTCGCCATGGCCGCCGAGCACGAACGCGGTGACGTCTTCGACCGAGACGTTGAATTCGTCGGCCAGGAAATAACGGAAGCGCGCCGAGTCCAGCACGCCGGCCATGCCGACCACCTTCTTCGCCGGCAGGCCGCAGGCCTTCTGCAGCGCCCAGACCATGGCGTCGAGCGGGTTGGTGATGCAGATCACGAAGGCGTTCGGGGCATACTTCTTGATGCCGGCGCCGACCTGCTCCATCACCTTGAGGTTGATGCTCAGAAGATCGTCGCGGCTCATGCCCGGCTTGCGCGGCACGCCTGCGGTGACGATGACGACGTCGGCACCCTCGATCGCTTCATAGGAATTGGCGCCGGTGAAGTGGGCGTCGAAGCCGTCCACCGGGGACGACTGCGCGATGTCCAGCGACTTGCCCTGCGGGACACCTTCCGCGATGTCGAACATGACCACGTCGCCCAGCTCTTTCAGGCCAACGAGGTGAGCAAGCGTTCCACCGATCTGACCGGAGCCAATCAAAGCAATCTTGTTGCGTGCCATGGGAATCTGTCCTTTGAACCCAGCGGGAGGAGGGAGGGAAATCTTGCAAGAACGCCTTGAGGACGCCTTGCAAGGACATCTTGTGAAGGCTGTTAGCTCTTTCGCCGCACCCGTTCAAGTCGGCGGGGGATCAATAATAGGGCGCATGGGGAGCCTGCCCGGAAATTGGCCAGTCCGGTGCGCTGGGATACCTGGTGTTGCGTCATGTTTCGACCAGCCCCGTGCTCGCGCCGCTGGCGGTCGAATCCTTGCGGCCGTGGGCCAGCGCCAGATAGGATTCCGAGCCCATTTCAATCAGCCGCGACGACGTCCGTTTGAACTCGTTGGCCTCCACCCCTTCGGTGGCGAGATAGAGCGACACCGGATCCGCGGCCGCCGAGGCGACCAACTTCACGGCATTGTCATAGAGGGTGTCGATCAGGGTGATGAAGCGCTTGGCGGCGTTGCGCTGGTCGTAATTCATCACCGGCACATGATCGAGCATGATGGTGTGGTAGTCGTGGGCGAGCCGCAGATAGTCCGACGCCGCCAGCGGCTGCTCGCACAATTCCTTGAAGGAAAACCGCGCGACGCCGTGGGCCGCCAGCGGGATATGCAGGGTGCGCCCTTTGATCGCGAGATCGCGCGGCGCGCCTTTGGCGCCGCCGGTCAGCTTCAGAAACGCCTTGTCGAGCGCGGCATCGGCCGCCGCATCCGCCGGCACCAGCCACATGGTCGCGCCGGCCAGCTTTTCCAGCCGGAAATCGGTGCGCGCATCGAGCCGCAGCACCTCCATGTGATCCTGGATCTGCGCGATGAACGGCAGGAACAGCGCGCGGTTGAGGCCGCCCTTGTAAAGATCCTCCGGCGCAACGTTCGAGGTCGCCACCACCACGGTGCCAAGCACGAACAGCCGCTCGAACAGCCGCCCGAGGATCATCGCGTCGGCGATGTCGGTGACGTGAAACTCATCGAAACAAAGCAGCCACGCTTCGTCGAAAATGGTTTGGGCGGTCAGCCGCACCGGGTCGGCGTCGGCGATCTCGCCGCTCGCGATCTTTTGCCGGAAGCCGTGGATACGTTCATGCACGTCGGCCATGAATTCATGGAAATGCGCGCGGCGTTTGTGGCTGACCGGGCTTGCATGGAAAAACAGATCCATCAGCATGGTCTTGCCGCGGCCGACTTCGCCGTGGACATAAAGCCCGCGCAGCGGATCGCCGTTCTTCTTGTCGCCACCGAACAGCCGGCCGAGAAATCCGTTCTTGTGGCCGGGCTTGTAATCCGCGAGCCGCGCGTCCAGCGCCGTATAAGCCTCGACGGCAAGCGCTTGCGCCGGATCCGCCTCGATCTCACCGGCCGAGACAAGCGCCTGATACTGGGCGCGGAAGGAGGGTAATGGAGCGGAAGCCATAGGCGCGGAGCACGATCCCGGAAAGAGGACACCGGTTCTCCGAAAGATCGGGCTCACATCCGTGAGCAGTCTCGTTGCAGCCGGAGGACAGGGCCCCTAACCGCCAAACAATCGAGGAAAATGCAAGAGGCTGGAGACTGGGAAAATGGTCTATGCGCTCAGCGCATAGGAATCCTCGACGATGTAAGGACCACCCCCGACCGACGAACGCGACGAGAACAGCACGAACCGCGACGCCGTGAACACCCGGGTGGGGAAATAGCCCCGCACCGAGAGGTAATCGGCGACATCCTGGTTCGAGGCATCGCGCAGCCGCGCCAGCGTGACATGGGGAATGAACTTGCGCCCTTCGGGATCGAGGCCCATCCGCTGCATCAGCCGCTCGAGTTCGGCCTGCAATTCCATCAGCGGGCGACTCGGAACCACCGAGGCCACCACCGCGCGCGGTTTCTTGCCGCCGAAGCTGGACAACCCCTGCAGCGCCACCTCGAACGGCTTGCGGTTGACGCGAAACAGCGTCGAGGCGATCTCGTTGGCAATCATGCCATCGATATCGCCGATAAACCGCAAGGTGACGTGATAATTTTCCGGGTCGATCCAGCGGGCGCCTGGCAGGCCCCCACGCAAGCCGGAGAGGGTTTGTCCGATATCGGAAGGAATTTCCAGTCCGGTAAAGAGACGCGGCATCACAGGATCCCTCGATGCAGAGGCCGACAACGAATCAGTGACTATTACTTGTACCGTAGCCGGATGACAGTGCGAAGAGCCGGCGGTACTCCGATGGATGGTTGGCCGCTGTTTACCCCTTTTGCTCCGGCAGTTTACCCACAAATTGATCAAGAAATGCCTGCACCGTGGGCAAGATCCGCTGCGCGATCACGTCGACGCCCTCGGCGGTGGGATGCAATCCATCCGACTGGGTCAATTTCGTCTCGCCGGCGACGCCATCGAGAAAAAACGGATACAGCGGCACACCATAGGTCTTGGCCAGCTCCGGATAGATCGGATCGAACTTCGCCACATAATCCGGCCCGAAATTGCGCGGCGCATACATGCCGCACAACATCACCGCGATGCCCTTGGCCTGCAGTCGCATGATGATCTCGGTCAGCGCCGCCCGGGTGACCGCCGGATCGATGCCGCGCAGCGCATCATTGGCGCCGAGCTCGACGATGACGGCCTGGGTCCCTTCCGGGATCGACCAGTCGAGCCGGTCCCGCCCGCCCGACGTGGTGTCGCCGGACACCCCGGCATTGGTGATCTCGACCTCTATCCCTTTGTTTTTTAATGATTTTTGAAGGCGAACGGGGAACGCGGCCGTGGCCGGAAGGCCGTAGCCGGCGGTCAGGGAATCCCCCAGCACGGCGAGTTTGATCGGTTTTGCCGGCGTTTGCGCTGAAGCCGAAACCATCGTCGCCATCAAAGCTCCCAACACGCCTGTCATCACAGCGGTGATAAACCTTCGTCGCAGCCTCTCGACCGCCGGCCCGGCGCTCCCATATGACGGATTCATGGACAGTCTCATCGAGCCCTCGTCGCTGGCCGGATCATCTCCGGACCCAATTGTCATCTCCAACGTCAACCTCTCCCTCGGCCAGGGCGCGGCGCGCGTGCACATCCTCAAGGATGTCAGCTTGCGGGTCGGCGCCGGCGAGGCGGTCGGCCTGATCGGTGCGTCAGGCTCCGGCAAGTCCACGCTGCTGATGGTCATGGCGGGATTGGAGCGTCCCGATGATGGCGAAGTGGTGGTGAACGGCGCGTCTTTCAATGGCTTGGGCGAGGACGACCTGGCCCGGTTCCGCGGCCGCCATATCGGCATCGTGTTCCAGTCGTTTCATCTGATTCCCACCATGACCGCACTGGAGAACGTCGCGGTCCCGCTGGAATTGGCCGGCCACCCCGACGCCGAGGGACGCGCGGCGCGCGAACTCACCGCGGTCGGCCTCGGCGAACGGCTGCATCATTATCCCTCGCAGCTCTCCGGCGGCGAACAGCAGCGCGTCGCTTTGGCGCGGGCACTGGCGCCCGATCCCGCGATCCTGGTCGCCGACGAGCCGACCGGCAATCTCGATGAAGCCACCGGCAAGCAGATCGTCGACATGCTGTTCGCCAAGCACCGCGAGCGCGGCATGACACTGGTGCTGGTCACCCACGACGGCACGCTGGCGCGACGCTGTGACCGCGTGGTGCGGCTGCGCTCGGGACATATCGACGGTCCGGCCACCAGCCGCCACTGGGTCGAGACGGCGTCAGCGACATGACGATCGCTCTCGACGGCACGGCCCCTGCCCCGTCTCATCCCCGTCCGTGGATTGGTTCGCTGGCCCTGCGTTATGCATTTCGCGAGCTGCGCGGCGGGCTGAACGGCTTTTACGTCTTCATCGCCTGCATCGCTCTCGGCGTGCTGGCGATCGCCGGCGTCGGCTCGGTGGCGGCCAGCCTGCATGACGGCCTGACGCGTGAAGGGCGGACGCTGCTTGGCGGCGACGCCGCTTTTTCGCTGATCCAGCGCGAGGCCACGCCGCAAGAGCGCGCGTTTCTCGAAACCCGCGGCCAGGTGTCGGTCGCAGCCACGCTGCGCGGCATGGTGAAGGCGCAAAGCGGCGAGTTCGCGCTGGTCGAGGTCAAGGCCGTCGACAACAATTATCCCATGCTCGGCAGCGTCACGCTGGCGCCGGCGATGCCAACCCCGGACCTGCTGGCGCAGCGCGACGACGCCTACGGCGCCGCCGCCGATCCCGCACTGCTGGCGCGGCTGGACCTGAAGCTCGGCGACCGCGTCACCATCGCAGGCGCCAGCTTCGTCATCCGCAGCGTGATCGATGCCGAGCCGGACAAGCTCGCCGGCGGTGTCGGTTTCGGGCCGCGCTTCCTGATCAGCGTCGACGCCCTGCGCGCCACCGGCCTGCTGCAACCAGGTTCGCTGGTGCGCTGGACTTATCGGCTCAAATTGCCCGATGCGGCCAGTGACGAGCGCGCCACCGACGCGCTGGCCACCGAGGCCCGCGCCGCGCTGCCGGAAGCCGGCTGGGAAATCCGCTCGCGCGGCAATGCCTCGCCGCAGCTCGAGCGCTCGATCGACCGTTTCACCCAGTTCCTGACCCTGGTCGGCCTTGCCGCGCTTTTGGTCGGCGGCGTTGGTGTCGCCAACGCCGTCAAGAGCCATATCGACCGCCGCCGCGATTCGATCGCGACCCTGAAGTCGCTGGGCGCCACCGGCCGCGAAGTCTTCATGATCTACCTGATGCAGGTGGTGGTGCTGGCGACGATCGGCTCGCTGATCGGGCTGGTGATCGGCGGGGCGCTGCCCTTCATCATCGCCAATGTGTTCGGCAAGCTGCTGCCGCTGCCGATCGATCCGGCGTTGCACGTGGGCGAACTCGCGCTCTCGCTGCTCTACGGCCTGCTGACGGCGCTGGCCTTCGGGCTGTGGCCGCTCGCCCGCGTCCATGACGTGCCGGTGGCACGGTTGTTTCGCGATACCATCGGCAGCAGCGGGCATTGGCCGCGCCCGCGCTATCTCGCGCTGATGGCCGCGGTGATCGCACTGCTGATCGCGGTGGTGATCGGGCTTGCCTACGACAAGCTGGTTGCCGCGGTGTTCGTGGCGTCCTCGGTTGTGGTGTTCGGACTGCTGCGGCTGGTCGCAGCCGGCGTGATGCGGATCGCACGCCACTTGCCGCGCGCGCGCTCGACCATGCTGCGGCTGGCGATCGGCAACATCCATCGGCCGGGCGCGCTGACGCCGTCGGTGGTGCTGTCGCTGGGCCTCGGCCTCACGGTGCTGGTGACGATTTCGCAGATCGACGGCAATCTGCGCCGGCAATTCCTGGCGGCTTTGCCGGAGCATGCCCCCTCGTTTTTCTTTGTCGACATCCCCGCGACCAAGGCCGACAGTTTTGGCGAATTCCTGCAGACGCTGGCGCCCGGCGCCCATGTGGAGCGGGTGCCGATGCTGCGCGGACGCATCACCGCCGCCAACGGCGTCAAGGCGGAGAACCTGAAGCCTGACAGCAAGACCGAATGGGTGCTGCAGAGCGACCGCGGCCTGACTTACACCAACGACATCCCGCGGGGCTCCAAGGTCGTCGAAGGCACGTGGTGGGATCCCGACTACAAGGGGCCACCGCTGGTATCGCTGGAAAAGAAGATCGCAGACGGCCTCGGCCTGAAGGTCGGCGACAGCGTGACCGTCAATGTGCTAGGGCGCGACATCACCGCCACCGTCAGCAACCTGCGCACGGTCGACTGGCAGAGCCTCGGCATCAATTTCGTGCTGGTGTTCTCGCCGAAGACGTTCGCCGGCGCCCCGCACACCCATCTCGCCACGCTGTCGGAGCCGCATCCGAGCGCGCAAGGCGACGCCACCATCATCAAGGCGGTCGCCAGCCAATATCCGATGGTGACCAGCGTGCGGGTGCGCGACGCGCTGCGCACGGTCGGGACCGTGGTCGAGAACCTGGCGCTGGCGATCCGCGGCGCCAGTAGCGTGACGCTGATCGCAGCGGTGCTGGTGCTGGGCGGCGCGCTCGCCGCAGGCCACCGGCATCGGGTCTATGACGCCGTGATCCTGAAGACGCTGGGCGCCACCCGCGCCCGCCTGATCGGGGCCTATGCGCTGGAATATCTGATGATCGGGCTTGCCACCGCGGTGTTCGGGATCATTGCCGGCTCGTTCGCCGCCTGGATGATCGTCACCCGGCTGATGACCCTGAGCTTCATCTGGCAGGCGCAGAGCGCAGCCACGGTGGTGCTGGGGGCGCTGGTGGTGACCGTGGGCCTCGGCCTGATCGGCACGCTGGCTGCACTCAACCAAAAGCCCGCGCCGGTGTTGCGCAATCTGTGACGCTTACGGCTTCTTCGCGAAGCCGTTGTCGCCGAGCCACTTCTGAATCACGCCGGCGACCTCGGCGTTGTTCTTGTCCATCATCATCATGTGCGAGTTGCCCTTGATGCCGATGGCGGGCAGGTCCACCACGTCGACGTGCCCACCCGCCTTGCGGATGTTGTCGCCGAAAGCGACGCCGGTGGCGCGGATTTTCGGCCAGCGCGAATCCTGCGCGATGAAGTCGCCGTAGACCATCAAAGTCGGGATCGCCTTGAGCCGTTCGGCTTGTGCCGGATCGCCGATACCTGCGGGCTCGATCGCGATCAGGCCCTTGACCTTGTCCGGCCGCGCCTGGGCCGCCTTGAAACCGAACTGGCCGGCCTGGCTGTGGAACAGGATGATGCACGGGCACACCTTGTCGATCTCGGCGAGATAGGCCGCGAGCGTCGCGTCATCGGTGGTGGTCCAGCGCGGAACGATCTGCTTGGTAAAGTTCTCATAGCCGTCGTTGGGAAACTGGCTGCCCGGCAGCAGCTTGCGTTTTGCCGGATCGGGATCATAGCTGTCGGGACCGTCGCCGATGCGGAACCGCGAGAACGGATTGCTGGTGGTGAGGAACAGCGGCTCGCTCTTGAAGATATCCGGATATTGCGCCCACCCCGCGCGTCCCCGCTCCACCGCATCGGACACATAGATGCTCCAGCCCTTGCGCAGGAACAGGTTCAGCCAGCCTTCGCGGCCGTCCGGGGTGGTTTCGTAGTTGACACCGGTCATGCCGCCGCCATGCCAGAACAGGATGGGATAGGCACCTGTCTCCTGGGCCGGCAGGAAATACTGCACGTACATCTGTTCGACCTGGTAGGTGCCATTGGGATCGAACTTTGCCGGCACCCCGCCCGGCGTCAGCGCCATCTCCTTTACCGGCTTGCCGGTCAATTCGACCAGCCGCCCGCCGACATGAAACGAGCCCATCGCCCGCAACGAGATCGGCTCCTCGGCCCCCGCCGTGCCGGTCAAAAGCGTGACGGCAAACGCAGCCACAAGAGCGAAACGATGGATCTTCGGCACGACAAACTCCTCCCTCAACAGGCTTGTTGTTGCGGCGGTCCGCAGAACATTTGCAGCCGCCGGCGTCGGACCCGAGTGTTCAGGAGATCGGCCGGATTGGGAAGCGCCATCAGCAGCCGGCAGGTACCGCGATCCGGCATGCGAGACCCGCGCCGCAATGATGACAATTTGAAGCAGGCCGAGAGGGGTTTTTGCAGGCTTTTCGGGGGGTTCGCGACATTCAGCCGCGCGTGGAAGGTTGCAGCGAATGTGTTACTTTCCCACATATCCTCTGGGACAGATGCCCACCCGACGACCTGAATGCTTAACGCAAATTTAGTGTCATTGGGCCCGGATATCTGGGATACATTCGCCCCGGCTGCCCTTCCCTTCGTGAGCGCCG
Organism: Bradyrhizobium prioriisuperbiae; assembly: GCF_032397745.1. Classification (NCBI taxonomy): domain Bacteria; kingdom Pseudomonadati; phylum Pseudomonadota; class Alphaproteobacteria; order Hyphomicrobiales; family Nitrobacteraceae; genus Bradyrhizobium; species Bradyrhizobium prioriisuperbiae. Next base: position 2,485,372 of record NZ_CP135921.1, on the reverse strand, counting down.
GACAACAACGAGGTTTCGACCATGTCGGACTTGGACCGTAACTATGCTTCTCCGTTCGGCCGGGCCGCCGGGCGTGTTGATGCCGCGACCGTCGACGCCGGTCTGCGCGCATACATGTTGAAGATCTACAACTACATGACGATCGGCCTGGCCATCACTGGTCTCGCCGCGCTCGGCGTGTATATGGGCGCCGTAACCAGCGATGCGAGTGGTGCCGTCGGCAAGATCGGCAACACCTACCTGACGTCGTTCGGCTACGCGATGTTCGCCAGCCCGCTGAAGTGGCTGTTCATGCTGGCGCCCCTGGTGATGGTGTTCGTCATCTCCTTCGGCATCCAGCGGCTGAAGCCGGCCACCGCGCAAATGCTGTTCTGGGCCTTCTCGGCCCTGATGGGCATCTCGCTGTCGTCGATCTTCCTGGTGTACACCCACACCTCGATCGTGCGGGTGTTCTTCATCACCGCGGCTTCGTTCGGTGCGCTGAGCCTCTATGGCTACACCACCAAGCGTGACATGACCGGGATGGGCTCGTTCCTGCTGATGGGCCTGTTCGGCATCATCATCGCGAGCATCGTGAACATCTTCGTCGCCTCCTCGATGCTGCAGTTCATCGTGTCGGTGGTCGGCGTCCTGGTGTTCGCGGGCCTCACCGCCTGGGATACCCAGCGGCTGAAGAACGAATACGTCTACGGCTACGCCAGCGCGGGTGGAGACGTGGCGGAGCGTGCAGCCATCACCGGTGCGCTGTCGCTCTACCTGAACTTCATCAACCTGTTCACGCTGCTGCTGCAGCTGCTCGGACAGCGCGACTGACCCCTGGGTACAGTCGAAAGTCATCAAGCCCCGGCCTCACCGCCGGGGCTTTTCTTTTGGCGGGCCGCGATTAAGACTGCGCTCCATGTCCGACATCCTGATCCGGGCCGCAACTGCGGCCGACCTCACCGCCATCACCCCGATCTACGATCATGCGGTCCGCACCGGCACCGCGACCTTCGAGCTGGAGCCGCCGACCCTGGCCGAGATGACGGCGCGGTTCGACAACCTGAGCGGTGCGGGATTTCCCTATCTCGTCGCAGTCATCGATGGCCACGTGGCCGGATATGCCTATGCCGGACCCTACCGGCCGCGGCCGGCCTATCGTTTCACGGTCGAGAACTCGGTGTATCTGCCGCCGGAGGCACAACGCAAAGGCATCGGGCTAAAACTGCTCAACGCGCTGATCGACGAGTCTGAAGCACGGGGCTATCGCCAGATGATTGCCGTGATCGGCGATTCGGCCAATGCCGGCTCGATCGGCGTGCATACCCGCGCAGGCTTCGAGATGATCGGCACCCACCGCAATGTCGGCTTCAAGTTCGGCCGCTGGCTCGACACCGTGATGATGCAGCGCGAACTCGGGCCAGGCAGCACGACGACGCCCTGACCATCTTGCAGCGTCACACCACCGACAGCTTGCGGTCGATCACCAGCAGCACCCGATGGAGGTCATGGCCGCGGCGCAGGATCTGTCCGCCCGCGGACACCACGCTGTAGGCACCCTGCTTGCGCGCGAGCCTCGGATCCTTTTCGATTCGGTACAGCGGGACTTCCGACGCGCGGCGGAAAATCGAGAACACCGCGCGGTCTTTCAGGAAGTCGATCGCATAATCGCGCCACTCACCCTCGGCGACCATGCGCCCATAGAGATTGAGGATGCGATTCAGTTCCAGACGATTGAATGTGACCCGACTTTGAACCGGGACGGTAGCGGTCACGCGCTCCGTCCCGCGGCTTTCGCCGGGCTCGGTGTCCCCCGAGATCAAATCCATGCAGCGCCTCCTGTCACGGCGCGCCCCCTGCAGTCGCAGGTCCCGACGCGCCTGTCATCCAGCCGACATGATCAACCCGGCGGCGGCGCTCTGCAAGTGTTCCCTCACACACCATCGGCAAAATCATGCCACCGAACCACTCGCTAAAACTACGCTTCGAAAACAAAGCCTTAAGATCGGATCAAACGGCTCTCACATCGATGTTAGCGAAATCATGAAACCGCCCAATTTCGGTCAAGCCCATGCCGCCGTGGGCCTTCATAACGTTTCCACTGCGTTGGCCCGGTTCCTTCGGTCTCGGATTCCTCAGCCCCCAGCCCCCCGGGGCAGTCGGGACCGGGCCTATAACGCAGGATCGAAAGATCACACTTCAAGGCCGGCGAAAGCTGGCCTTTTATTTTTTGGCCCACACGCGTGGGCCTTTTGTTTTTTCAGGGTCTGGTTGAAACGCGGCACCATCGGGAAGCCGTTTCTGATTCTCTGCACGTTTGTTGCTGAATATGGGATCCGCGACTTCACGCGGCATCAGGACCTCAAGCATGGCCTGGGTCGAGGCAATCATCTCGATTTGACGTCAGCGGCGCGCCTGGCTCACCATCGCCGGCTCAGGCTCCAGCGACGTATAGGCGGCACCGAGCATCGGACCGGGCTTCTCACGGCTGCCGTCCTGGACATAAACCACCGCCGCATCGACACCGTCACTCTTGACGTTTTCCAGCGGCACGCTCCAGCTGGCAGCCTTGCCGGTCCAGTCACCGACCTTCAGCCAGTTGCGCACGACATTGTAATAGGTCACTTCGCGGCCGCGATTTTCGCCGCGACCGATCCGGATCGGCACCGACTTCGAGATCGCGCAAATCCAGACTTCACCGTGATCGGTGCGTCCGCTGTTGCCGGCGGACACCGAGACGTTGATCTGCTTGTCGGCTTGCCTGATCGACACCGGCACCGACATCACTTCGCCATTGCCCTGGGTGCGGATCGCAGCGTCCTCGATGCCGGCGCGGTCGCTGCCGAGCACATGCACCGTGCCGTTCACCACGACTTGCGGCGTGTAGACCTCGCGGTCGCCGCGCATATGCGAATAGGCTTTCTGGCGCGCGGAGAAGCGCGAACTGGCCAGCGTGTCCTTCCAGCCGAGATAATCCCAGTAATCGATCGGCAGGCTGAGCGCGATGATCGACGGATCCTTCGAGAGATCGCCGAGGACCTTGTCGGCGGCCGGGCACGATGAGCATCCCTGCGACGTGAACAGCTCCACCACCGCACGCGGGTCGGCCACCGCGCTGCCGGTCAGACCGACCGCAAAGCACACACCGAGCACCGCGGACCACCGCGAACTCGCCGGGTCCGATCGCAACAGTTTTTGGCCCGAGAGTGCTGTGATCATCCAGTCTCGTGGCGCAACGGGCGCCCTCTCAACATGTGTCCCGACAGAAATGTCCCAATACCTTCAGTAAGAAGGCGGCCCTTTCATAGGCCGCCTTCGGTTCACCTGCCACTCACTTCGAAGTGAGGCTGATCACAATGCATCACGCCGCCAGCTGGCGGATGACGTACTGCAGGATACCGCCATTGCGGAAATACTCCAGCTCGTCGAGGGTGTCGATGCGACAAAGCAGCGGCACTTCCTTGGCGGAACCGTCCGCGGAGACGATCTTTGCCGACAGCATCTGGCGCGGTTTCAGGTCGCCCTGCAGACCCCGGATGGTTACCTGCTCGTTACCCTGCAGGCCGATCGACTGCACCGAGGTTCCCGCCTCGAAGGTCAGCGGCAGGATTCCCATACCAACCAGGTTCGACCGGTGGATCCGCTCGAAGCTCTGGCAGATCACGGCGCGCACGCCAAGCAGCTTGGTACCCTTGGCCGCCCAGTCGCGTGACGACCCGTTGCCGTATTCCGCACCTGCGAACACCACCAGCGGAACCTTCTCTTCCTGATACTTCATGGCGGCGTCGTAGATCGTCATCTGCTCGCCGTCCGGCCAGTGCTTGGTGAGACCGCCTTCGGGAATGTTGCCGTCGCCGCCCTTCAGCATCTGGTTCTTGATGCGGATGTTGGCGAAGGTGCCGCGCATCATCACTTCATGATTGCCGCGACGGGTGCCGTACTGGTTGAAGTCGGCCGGGCGCACCTGATGCTCGGAGAGATATTTGCCAGCGGGCGAGGTCAGCTTGATCGAACCGGCCGGCGAGATGTGGTCGGTGGTGATCTTGTCGCCGAAGATCGCGAGAATGCGCGCGTCGAGCACGTCGGTCACCGGTTCCGGCTCCTGCTTCATGCCCTCGAAGTACGGCGGGTTCTGCACGTAGGTCGAGCTCATGTTCCAGCGATAGGTCTCGCTGGCCGTGGTCTTGATCTTGCGCCAGTTGGTGTCGCCCTTGAACACGTCGGCATACTTCTTCTTGAAGATCGCTGCGGTCACGAACTTCTTGATGAAGGCGTTGATCTCCTTGGTGGTCGGCCAGATGTCCTTGAGGAACACCGGCTTGCCGTCCTTGCCGATGCCGAGCGGCTCCTTGGTCAGATCCTTGGTGACGCTGCCGGCCAGCGCATAGGACACCACCAGCGGCGGCGACGCCAGATAGTTGGCCTGCACGTCCGGCGAGACGCGTCCCTCGAAGTTGCGGTTGCCCGAGAGCACGGCCGCAGCCACGATGCCGTTGTCGTTGATGGTCTTGGAAATCTCTTCCGGCAGCGGACCCGAGTTGCCGATGCAGGTGGTGCAGCCGAAGCCGACCAGGTTGAAGCCGACCTTGTCGAGATCCTTCTGCAGACCGGAGTTGGAGAGATATTCAGCAACCACCTGGCTGCCCGGCGCGAGTGAGGTCTTCACCCACGGCTTCGCGGTCAGCCCCTTGGCCGCGGCGTTGCGAGCGAGCAGGCCCGCGGCGATCAGCACACTCGGATTCGAGGTGTTGGTGCAGGAGGTGATGGCGGCAATCACCACGTCGCCATGGCCGAGGTCGAAGTTGCGGCCCTCGACCGCATGGCGCGGCTCGTCGATGGGCTTTTTGTAGTCGCTGGCCATTGCGGCGGAGAAGCCTTCGGCAACGGCCGGCAGCGCGACGCGGCCTTCCGGACGCTTCGGCCCGGCAAGCGAGGGCACGACATCGCCGAGATCGAGCACCAGGGTTTCGGTGAACACCGGATCAACCGACTTCGCCGTCCGGAACAGGCCCTGCGCCTTGGCGTACTTGTCGACCAGCGCCACACGCGCCGAGGCGCGACCGGAGATCTTCAGATAGTCGATGGTTTCCTTGTCGACCGGGAAGAAGCCGCAGGTGGCGCCGTATTCCGGCGCCATGTTGCCGATGGTCGACTTGTCCGCGACCGAGAGGAAGTCCAGGCCGGGGCCGAAGAACTCGACGAACTTGCCGACCACGCCCTTCTTGCGCAGCATTTGCGTTACGGTGAGCACGAGGTCGGTGGCGGTGACGCCTTCCTTCAGCGCGCCCTTCAACTTGAAGCCGATCACTTCCGGCAGCAGCATCGACAGCGGTTGCCCCAGCATCGCGGCTTCCGCCTCGATGCCGCCGACGCCCCAGCCGAGCACGGCAAGACCGTTGACCATGGTGGTGTGCGAATCGGTGCCGACCAGCGTGTCCGGATAGGCGACTTCGAAGGTGCCGGTTTTCTTGCCGACGGTCATCTTCTGCTTCTTGGTCCACACCGTCTGCGACAGGTATTCGAGATTGACCTGGTGGCAGATGCCGGTGCCGGGCGGCACCACGGAGAAATTGTCGAAGGCGCCCTGGCCCCACTTCAGGAACTCGTAGCGCTCCTGGTTCTGCTTATACTCCTCGGCCACGTTCTTGCCGAAGGCAGCGTTGTTGCCGAAGAAATTGATGATGACCGAGTGGTCGATAACCAGATCGACCGGCACCAGCGGGTTGATCTTCTCCGCGTCGCCGCCGAGCGCCTGCATCGCGTTGCGCATCGCGGCGAGATCGACCACCGCCGGCACGCCGGTGAAATCCTGCATCAGCACGCGGGCGGGACGGAATGCCACTTCATGTTCGAGCTTGCGCTTCTTCAGCCACTTCGCAACGGCCTGGATGTCTTCCTTCTTCACCGAGCGGCCGTCTTCGTTGCGCAGCAGGTTTTCCAACAGCACCTTCATCGAGTAAGGCAGCCGGGAAATTCCCTTCAGGCCGTTCTTCTCGGCGGTCGGCAGGCTGTAATAGACATAGGTCTTGGCGCCGACCTTGAGGGTCTTCCGGCATTTGAAGCTGTCGAGCGAACTCATGTGAGGCAATCCTGATTGGATGTGGAAGGACACCCTTGGGGGTCTTTTTTGGGGTCTTTTTGGAGGTATTAAGATACCTGCACATGCCGGGGGGACGCGGGGTGTTGCCCTGCACAAACTCGGTATCGTCTCCTCCGGTTTATAATCTTTTTAAAGTGGCCGCCAAGAGCAATGCGAAGGCGTTTGCCATACGAACAAGATATGCCTCGCTTGCTGTCACTGACCTGTCGCGCGCAGATCGACGAATCAGTTTCGATCGTCGACGCCTGCCGAAACCGGTACCAACAGATCTCGATCATGCTTAGAAAGGCGCGATGAAGACTTTGCGGCTTTCCGGCGTCGGCCTGACCTGCATTCGCGGCGGGCGAGAGGTGTTTTCCGAACTGGATTTTCACGTCGACGCCGGCGAAGCGCTGGCGATCACCGGGCGCAACGGCGCCGGCAAATCGTCGCTGCTGCGGCTGATCGCCGGCCTGCTGCAGGCCGCGGCCGGCCGCGTGACGCTGGACGGCAGCCCCCGCGACGATCTGACCTTGAGCGAACAGACCCACTATCTCGGCCATCGCGATGCGCTCAAGCCAGCACTGACCGTGCATGAAAACCTGGCTTTCTGGCGGAATTTCCTCGGCGGCGAACAGGCCGCTCTCGACGCCAGCCTCGCGGCCACTGGCCTTGGCCATATCGGCACCTTGCCGGCCTCCACCTTGTCCGCCGGACAGAAGCGGCGGCTGTCGATGGCGCGGCTGATCGCGGTGAAGCGGCCGATCTGGCTGCTCGACGAGCCGACCTCGTCACTCGACACCGATGGCCAGGCCATGATGGCGCGGTTGATGTCCGATCATCTGGCCACCGGCGGCCTGATCGTTGCCGCCACCCATGAACCACTCAGGATCGGCACACCCGACGGCGGTTTGCCCGCCACGACGGTGCGCGAACAGCGGATCGGCAACGCCGCATGATCGCCCTGATTCGCCGCGATCTGCGCATTGCCTGGCGGGCCGGCGGCGGCGCACTGATCGGCGTGTTGTTCTTCCTCACCGTGGTGGTGCTGATGCCGTTCGCGCTCGGCCCCGACATCGCCCTGCTGAAGCGGCTGGGGCCGGCGATCCTCTGGCTCGGCGCCTTGCTGGCGAGCCTGCTGACGCTCGACCGGCTGTTCACGGCCGACCACGACGACGGTTCGCTCGATCTGATCGTGATGGGCCGCCATTCGCTGGAGCTGGCCTGCCTTGCCAAGGCCATCGCGCACTGGCTCGCCACCGGCCTGCCGTTGATCATCGCAACACCGGTGCTCGGCCTGCTGCTCAACCTGGACGCCGCCGCCACGGGCGCCGTGGCGCTGACGCTTTTGATCGGCACGCCGGCCCTGACCCTGACCGGAATGATCGGCGCGGCGCTGGCGGTGACACTGCGCCGTGGCGGGCTTCTGCTGGCCGTCCTGGTGCTGCCGCTATCGATCCCGGTTCTGATTTTCGGGGTAGCAGCATCCACCGCCATGGTCACCGACGGAATAAACCCGGGTGCGCCGGTGTCGATCCTTGGTGCGTTGACGCTGATCGGCCTGGTGGTTGGCCCGGTCGCGGCGGCCGCCTCCCTGCGACAAGGGCTGGATTGAGGCTTGATTAAGCCTTGAATCGGCCTGCCACGGTTAACCGCCACGGCCAACAGCGATTGCACATGCCGCAAAAACACCAGAGTATGTCTGCAAATGTCCTGAATAATAGGACGCCGCCGATGGCCCGCAGAGACGACGCAATGAAGCATTCCGCTCCCAACACGACGGCGAACGCCGCAACGGCCACCTGCGGGTGCGGCATCAGCCGCCGCCATCTCCTGGCCGGCGCGGCCGCGTTTGCCGCCACAGCAGTCGATCCGTTTGCGAAGGCCATCGCGCAGACCTCGGCGCAGCCTCCCGTACAAGCCGCAACGCCGCCCGCCCCGTTCCGGATCGATGTCCATCATCATCTGACGCCGCCGGACTACATCACCGCCGTCCACGGCAAGGCGACAGTTCCGCCGCCGTCGACGAACTGGACCATCAACAAGACGCTCGACGACATGGATGCGGCCGCCGTGCAGACAGCGATGCTGTCGATCTCCACCCCCGGACTGTGGTTCGGCGATGCCGCCGCGTCCGCCAAGCTCGCCCGCGCGTGCAATGAATATTCCGCCAAGCTCGGTCTCGAGAACAAGGGCCGGTTCGGATCGTTCGCGGCGGTGCCGATGCCCAATGCAGACGCGGCGCTGGGCGAGATCAGCTACGCCCTCGACACGCTGAAGGCGGACGGCGTGCTGGTGTTCACCAGTTACGAAGGCAAATGGCTTGGCGATGCCTCCTTCATTCCGGTGTTTGAAGAGCTCAACCGGCGCAAGGCCGTGGTCTCGGTGCATCCCACCACGGCGGCCTGCTGTGGCAATCTCATTCCCTATATTCCCGACAACGTGGTCGAGTTCGGCACCGACACCACCCGCACCATCGCAAGCCTGATCTTTTCCGGTGCCGCCGAACGCTGGCCCGACATCAAGTTCATCTTCTCGCACGCCGGCGGCACCATGCCGTTCCTGATCGAGCGTTTCGAGTTCCTGGCGCGCATGCCGCAGGCCGCCAAGATGGTGCCGAATGGCGTGCGGGCGCCGCTGCAACGTTTTTTCTACGACACCGCCCAGGCCTCCAATCCCGCCGCGATGGGCGCGCTGCGCCTGCTGGTGGAGCCAACCCAGATCGTGTTCGGCACCGATTTCCCGTTTCGGACCAGCATCGAGCATGTGAACAACCTCGCCGGCTGCAAGGTGGTCGCCCCCGACCTGCGCAAGATCGAGCGTGACAACGCGCTGGGCCTGCTGCCAAGACTTCGCGTTTAAGACTTCGCGTTTAAGACTGCGGGTCTGGGACGCGAAAAGCCCCGTCACCTCAACGTCATCCAGTGAGGCCCTGACACGGCCCGCCGGTCTGCTATAAGGCGCGGCTATGGCCCTGATCGACCTCGCAAACCCGACCCGCTTTCTCGCCTTTAGCGCGCGCGCCCTGCCGTGGCTGATCGCCGTGACAGTGATCCTGCTGCTGGTCGGCCTGCAGCAGTCGGTCATGGCGCCGGACGACTACCAGCAGGGCGCCACCGTCAAGATCATGTTCATCCATGTGCCGAACGCCTGGCTGTCGATGTTCGTCTGGGGGGTCATGAGCATTGCCGCGCTGGGCACGCTGGTGTGGCGGCATCCGCTGGCCGACGTCGCGGCCAAGGCAGCCGCCCCGCTGGGCGCGGCGTTTACCTTCCTGGCACTGGTCACCGGCTCGCTGTGGGGCCGGCCGATGTGGGGCACCTATTGGGAATGGGATGCCCGGCTGACCTCGGTGCTGATCCTGTTCCTGATGTATCTGGGGCTGATGGTGCTGTGGCGCGCGGTCGAGGATCCGTCGCGCGCGGCGCGTGCGGCCGCGATCCTGACCCTGGTCGGCGCCATCAACCTGCCGATCATCAAGTTTTCGGTCGACTGGTGGAACACGCTGCACCAGGGTGCATCAGTGCTGCGAATGGGCGGACCGACCCTGGACCGCTCCTACCTGATCCCGCTGCTGATCATGGCGATTGCGTTCTCGCTGCTGTTCATCACGCTGCACATCGCCGCGATGCGCAACGAAATCCTGCGACGCCGAGTGCGCAGCCTGCAACTGCTGCAGGCCAGCCGGCAGCCGACATGAGTTTCGCCATGCTGGGTCCCTACGCCGCGTTCATCGTGTGGTCTTATGCCATCGTCACCGTCGTGGTGCTGGCGCTGATCGGCTGGGTGGTGAGCGACTATCGCCGCCAGCAGGCGATCTTGCGCGATCTCGACGCCAAGGGCATCACCCGTCGATCAGGACGCGAGGCCGCGTGAGCAGCGACGTGCAGCCAAACAACCAACAGCCCGCACCACGCCGCCGCTCCTGGCTCGTGGCCGTGCCGCTGATCGTATTCGCCGGCCTCGCCGCGATTTTCTGGTTTCGCCTGGGATCCGGCGATCCGTCGAAGATCCCCTCCGCCTTGATCGGCCGCCCCGCGCCACAAATGAAACTGCCCGCCCTCGACGGCCTTGTCAGCGCCGGCGCGCCGGTGCCCGGCCTCGACCCCGCCGCGCTGCAAGGCCGCGTCAGCATCGTCAACGTCTGGGCCTCATGGTGCGTGCCCTGCCATGACGAGGCGCCGCTGCTGCTCACCCTCGGCAAGGAGCTGCGGGCCAAAGGCGTGCAGATGATCGGCATCAATCAGAAGGATGCGCCTGACAACGCCCGGCGGTTTCTCGGGCGCTACGGCAATCCATTCGACATCGTCGGCGTCGACGGCAACGGCCGCGGCTCGATCGAATGGGGCGTCTATGGCGTGCCGGAAACGTTCGTGGTCGGCCGCGACGGCCGCATCACCTACAAACTGATCGGCGGCGTGACGCCGGAGAATGTCGAAAGCAAGCTGCGGCCCGAGATCGTCAAGGCGCTTGCAGCAGGCTCATAGTGTCCGTGATGAAGATCGATGTCTCTCATCATGTGGATGCATCGGAGCCGGACGCTGAAGGCTTCCACGACTATCACTATGAGTACGACATCTTCACCTTCTCGGACGGCGCGACGTGGTACATGGCGCGGGCTTATTCCGACACGCCGCACGCGGCGTCGTTCATGACATCCGACAGCCACGCTCTGACCGCGCAAGACCTGCACTATCCCTTGTTCGTCGAAGCCATCGCGTATCTTCGCGCAGCCGGAAAGACCGAGCTGTCCTGGTTCAGCGTAGCTGAAAGCCGCTACGTCCCGCTCGTCACGCCAGGCGGCGACGATGAAGCAACATTCAGAAATGCCGGCTAAGCCTCTAAAATATTTCGCACATTTATCTGCCATTCATTTTGCGGCCATGGCGCCGCCACGAAATCAAAGCTAGCTTGATGATGTCGACACGAAGTGGCGACGACACCTCGGGCGAACTCAGGATCACTCCATTCGCTCACACCCTGTCCTTGGAGGGACAACTCTAATGCGTCATTTCACGCTTGCAGCAATCACTGCCCTCGGCCTGATCGCGGCCACGCCGCTGATGGCCCAAACGCCTGCGCCTGCAACCAGCACCTCGAAAATGGCTCCGGCTCCCGCACCCGCAGGCAAGATGGCGCCCGCGACGGAGTCGAAGATGGCGCCGGCCCCGAAGGCCGAACTGCTGGATATCAATTCCGCGACCGCCGACCAGCTCGACGCGCTTCCCGGCGTCGGCAAGGCCTATTCGGCCGCCATCATCAAGGGCCGCCCGTACAAGGGCAAGGATGAGCTGGTGCAGAAGAAGATCGTGCCGGAGAAAACCTACGACGGCATCAAGGACAAGATCATCGCCAAGCAGAAGAGCTGAACGTTCGAATCATTTCGACATGAGCGCACCGGCGGCAATGCCGGTGCGTTCTTGTTTGTGCTGCTTTGTCTGCACTGCGGCTACTTGATGGGTGCGCGCGGCAGCACCGCCTCGCCGGGCTCCATGACATAGGTGTAGTCGAGCGCATACCACGGCGAGGCCACGCCGGTATCCGAGGGATGCGGCTCGTCGTGCCGCACATAATTGCCGACCAGCGCGCTGGTCACTCCGAACTGCACGTCGCTGTCGATGTGCGGGTCCTCAGGATCGTAGACCTGCGAGATCAGCACCTTGTATCCATGCCTGAAGATCAGCGCATGCAGATGCGCGGGCCGGAACGGATGCCTGCTCTGTGCCGCGAGCAGCCGGCCGACCACGCCATCGGTCGGAATGGGATAGCCGACCATCTTGACCGTCCTGAACCAGAAGCGACCATCCGTGTCGGTGGTGAACTTGCCTCGCAGGTTCATGTCGGCCTGCTCGGGATCCTGATTTTCATACAACCCCACCGGCGATGCGTGCCATATGTCGACCTCGGCACCCGCAATGGCGCGGCCGGACGGATCGATCACGCGCGCGGTGACGAACAGCGGATCGCCGGGCGTGTCCGAGCGGACAATGGTACCGCCATTCGCCACCCGCGGAGAGTTCAGGCGCCAGAATGGCCCGAGCAGCGACTGCGACGTCTCCGTATTGCCGCCGTCGCCATTGTTCAGCAGGCAGACCAGCGACGACACCCCGAGCGAACCGGCCATCAGAACGGCCTCGTTGTGGGTGTCGGTGGTCTGCTTGCCGATCGCGTTGAGAATGGCGGTCGCCTCGCGAAACTCCGCTTCGGTGAGGCGAACATCGCGAATGAAGCCGTGCAGATGCCTGACCAGTGACACCATGATCTCGCGCAGCCGCGGGTCGGTGGTCCGCTGCATCACCGCCAGCGCATCGACGGTGACGTCCTGCTCATTCTTGATGATCATGCCGTCCCTCGTATAGCGAGGGCCGGATCATGCGTTAACTCCGTTCGGCGCTCAAGCCGAACAGCGGGCGCAGCCGCGTGCCGGCGCAGCTGTTGCGGCAGGATTCAAGCGTCGAAACACTGTCGCCCGGCGAAAAATCAGGCCCACTCGCCGCCGCGCATCAGCGGCTCGCGACCACCGTCGCCACGAATGCCGTCGACATTGATCTGGTCGGAGCCGATCATCCAGTCGATGTGAATGAGGCTGGTGTTGGCGCCCTTTTCGGTCAGCTGCGGTGGGGTCAGCTTGTCACCGTCGCGGATGCACTTGGTGTAGGCCTGTCCCAGCGCGATGTGGCTCGCGGCATTTTCGTCGAACAGGGTGTTGTAGAACAGGATGCCGCTGTGGGAGATCGGCGAGGAATGCGGCACCAGCGCCACTTCGCCCAGCCGCCGCGCGCCCTCGTCGGTGGCAAGCACCTTGGCCAGCACGTCGGCACCGGTACGCGCACTCGATTCGACAATGCGCCCGCCCTCGAACCGCACCGCGATGTCCTCGATCAGGGTGCCCTGATAGGACAGCGGCTTGGTCGAGCGCACGGTGCCGTCGACCCGCAGCCGATGCGGGGTGGTGAACACTTCCTCGGTCGGGATATTGGCATTGCAGACGATGCCGTTCTTGGCGGTCGACGCGCCGCCCTCCCACCAATGGTCATCGGCGAGGCCGACCGTCAGGTCGGTGCCGGGGCCTTGGAAATGCAGGGCCGAAAAACGCTTGTCATTGAGCAGCGAGGTGCGGGCGTTGAGCGCCGCATTGTGTTGTTTCCAGGCGGCCACCGGATCCGGTCCATCGACCCGTGACGCGGCGAAGATCGCATCCCACAGCCGCGCCAGCGCCACCGGTGCCGGATCGTCCGGAAACACCGCCTTGGCCCAGGCCGGCGTCGCGTAGGACACGATGCTCCAGTTGATATCGAAGCCGACAATCAGTTCGAGTGCCGGCTTGTAGGCGGCGGAGCGCGCGCGGTTGGCGCGGGCGACTTTCTGCGAATCCTGTCCCGACAGCAGCGACGGGTCTTCACCGATCACGGCAAGCCGCGCGGCTCCGCTGCGGAACGCTGCCGCCATGCCATCATAGAGCCAGCCGCTGGCACGATCGAAACTTTCATCGGGCGCATGCCGGAACCGCGCCAGCGTGGTCTCGTCGTCGGAATACAGCGTGGTCACCAGCGATGCGCCGGCCTTGTACGCGTGCTCGGTGATCCGACGCACCAGCGGCAGCGCATCCACCGGCGCCGTCAACACCAGTTCCTGGCCGGCGCGAAGTTGCAGACCGACTCTGATCGCAATCTCGGCGAGACGATCAAGCCGTTCGTCGTGGGACAGGAGAGAGGTCTTCGAAAGTCCGGGGTCGATTGTCATGAGCCACAATCCGGTTGGAAGAACGGTTCGGTGAATGCTTGCTGGTCAACCCTTGCTGACGTCGCCGCGTTCGGCATCACCGGCTTCCGCCGTGGCCGGCTCCAGATGGTGGCGCTTGATCAGCGGCATCTGTGTCATCATGAAGATCATGGTCAGCGGAATCATGCCAAACGCCTTGAACGAGACCCAGACATCCGTGCTCTGGGTGCGCCAGATGATCTCGTTCAGCACCGCCATGGCGCCGAAGAACAACGCCCAGCGCAGTGTCAGCAGCCGCCAGCCCGCCGGCGTCAGATTAAACGCCTGGTCGAACAGGATCGCGATGAAGGAACGGCCGAACAGCAGGCCGCCGCCAAGGATCAGGCTGAACAGCGCATAGATGATGGTCGGCTTGATCTTGATGAAAGTCTCGTCGTGCAACCACAACGTCAGCGAGCCGAACACCAGAACGATGATGCCGGAAACGATGGCCATGATCGGCACATGCCGGGTCACTGAATAGGACACCGCCATTGCCACCACCACCGCGACCATGAAGGCGCCGGTGGCCACGAACAGGTTGGCCTTGGCATTGGCGATGAAGAAAATCACCAGAGGGCCGAGTTCGGTGGCGAGTTTGAACAGCGGATGCGGCGCGGTTTTGTTCATGTCAGCCTTCAGCCCTCTAACCTTCTTGTCCCGCAATCGCGCGGGCGAAATCCCGCGCGGTGAACGGCGCGAGATCGTCGATCCCCTCGCCGACGCCGATGAAATGCACCGGCAGCTTGTATCTCTCGGCCAGCGCCACCAGGATGCCGCCGCGCGCGGTGCCGTCGAGCTTGGTCATAACCAGGCCGGTGACGCCGGCCGTCTTCTGGAAGGCATCGACCTGCGACAGCGCGTTCTGGCCGACGGTGGCATCGAGCACCAGCAGCACAGCATGCGGCGCGCTCGCGTCGACCTTCTTGAGGACACGCACCACCTTCTCGAGTTCGTTCATCAGCTCGGCTTTATTCTGCAAACGGCCGGCGGTGTCGATCAGCAAGATGTCGCGGCCATCCGCCTTCGCGGCGGACAGCGCATCGAACGCCAGCCCCGCAGAATCCGAACCCTGGCTTCGCGCGATCACCGGCGCACCGGTCCGCTCGCCCCAGATCTTCAACTGCTCGATCGCCGCGGCGCGAAAGGTATCGCCGGCCGCGAGCATCACCTTGTGACCTTCGTGGGTCAATTTGGATGCGAGCTTGCCGATGGTGGTGGTCTTGCCGGAGCCGTTGACCCCGACGACAAGAATAACGAATGGCTTCCGCGCGCCATCGACGACAAGCGGCAGCGCCACCGGCGCCAGCACTTTTTCGACTTCGGTGGCGACCACGGCCTTGACCTCGTCCGCCGAGATCGCCTTGTCGTAACGGCCATGACCGACGGCGGCTGCAATCCGCGCCGCCACCTCGGTGCCGAGATCGGCGCGCAGCAGCACGTCCTCGATGTCCTCAACCATGGCGCGGTCGAGCTTGCGCTTGGTGACGAGATCGGCCACGGCGCTGCCGAGCGAACTCGAGGTCCGCTTCAGGCCGCTGGAGAGCCGGCGCCACCAGCTCTGTTTGGGTTGTTCCGCGCTATCGTTCATGATTTTCCCGTGTTAGCGGTTTCGCGGCCATAACGAAAGTCACCATTGCTCCATCCCGATTGGCTCCGTCTCCCTTGATCCGGCTCACTTAATTCATGGATACGCCGCAACCCACCCCGGAACAAATCCAGGCCCGCGTGCTTCATCGCGACGGGCTGATGCTGGTGATCGACAAGCCGGCCGGAATTCCGGTGCATCGCGGGCCGAAAGGCGGCGCCAATCTGGAGGCCTCGTTCGATGCGCTGCGCTTCGGCCTGCCGCGGCCCCCGGTGCTGGCCCATCGGCTCGACCGTGATACCTCCGGCTGCCTTGTTCTTGGGCGGCATCGCAAGGCGACGGCCTCGCTGGGGCTGCTGTTCAAGCACAGCAAGATTTCCAAGACCTACTGGGCCGTGGTCGAGGACGGCCCCGTTGAGGCCGAAGGTGAGATCAATATTCCACTGGGCCGGCTGAACGAGGAGCGCGGCTGGTGGCAGAAACCGGATCCCGATGGCCTGCCGTCACAGACCACATGGAAAGTGATGGGCCGCGGCAACGGACTGACCTGGCTGGCCCTTGAACCCATCACCGGCCGCACCCACCAGTTGCGCGTGCATTGCGCGGCGATGGGTTGGCCGATCGTCGGCGACAACATCTACGGCAATGGTCCGCGCTTCGGCGAGCCGTCGCTGCATCTGCATGCTCGCGAGATCGTGGTCCCGCTGTCAAAGAACAAGCCGCCGGTGTGCGTGACCGCGCCGGTGCCGGACCATCTGCACGAACGCATGCTGGCCTGTGGCTGGAATGCTAACGAGGCGCTAGATCCCAGCGCCTGATCGATGTAACCGGAACAAATTCGATCAGCTCGGCCGCCTGAAAGACGCCTGGCCTCGATTGCCAATATTGCTGCAGCAACCGCTGGGTCGCATCGAGTTTGGCCGCGGACAGTCCCGTTGCCATGGTGCAATGTGGCGTCCAGTGTTGCGATTGGTAATGCAACCGGCAGTCACCGGTAATCGCCGTGACAACCTCGCTCTGGAGCTGCTGTAATTCATCCGAAACCGCGAGCGCGGCATAAAGCACACCGCTTTCGGCGCCGAACGTCTCAAGCAGCGTCAGCGCGAAATCGAGAGCCGGACGGCCCGCAAACACACAATCCAGAGCAATCAGCGCGGCGTCCCGGTCAAGCGTGTCGTACACCGCCAGCGTGACATGCGGCGGATAGCCGAGGTCGACCATCGATCGCGACACATTCGCCGCCGCCAGCCGCTCCCAATAGGCGCGGATGGCCGATGACGACGCCGCGTCAAGCAGCAGGCAGACCGCGAAAGCCATCAGGCGACGCGCAGCCGGCTGTTGTCATGGCCGGTCACGGTCAGCGCACGAACCGCGCCGGGCATCTCGCCGGCGATCGCAACGGGTAGGAAATGTTCGGTGCGGCCCTGGCTTGCGCTTTCGATCAGCACGGCGCGGGTCTGGCCGACATCGGCGGCCAGCCGCCGCTGCAAAGCACGTTCGCCGCTGGCGCGCAGCCGCCGCGCGCGGTCGCGGATGATATCGCCCTTGACCTGCGGCATGCGCGCCGCCGGCGTGCCGGGCCGCGGGGAATACGGAAACACATGCAGGAAGGTGAGATCGCAGACTTCGACCAGATCGAGTGAGCGCGCAAACATGTCCTCGGTCTCGGTCGGGAAGCCGGCAATGATGTCGGCGCCGAACACCATGTCGGGTCGCAGCCGGCGCACCTGGGCGCAGAATGCAATCGCATCGTCCCGCGAATGCCGCCGCTTCATCCGCTTCAGGATCATGTCGTCGCCAGCCTGCAGCGACAGATGCAGATGCGGCATCAGCCTGACATCATCGGCGATGACCTCGAGCAGGTCGCGATCCGCCTCGATCGAATCGATCGAGGAGATGCGCAACCGCTGCAATTCCGGCACGTGCCGCAAAATCTGCCGCGTCAGCATGCCGAGCTTGGGCGCACCGGGCAGGTCCGCGCCATAACTGGTGAGATCGACACCGGTGAGCACGATCTCGGCGTGGCCGGCCTCCACCAGCGCGCGCACCTGATCGACCACGACGCCCATCGGCACTGAGCGCGAATTGCCCCGGCCATAAGGGATGATGCAGAAGGTGCAGCGATGATCGCAGCCGTTCTGCACCTGGACGAACGCCCGCGGCTGTCCGGCACCAAAACCCTCAACCAGATGCGGCGCCATCTCGGTGACGGCCATGATGTCCGACACGGCAATTTTCTGCGTGCTGTCGATGCCAAACGCCGGCGCCGCATCGAACGCGGCACGGGTGGCACGCCAGGCGGCACTCTGCATCTTGTCGTCATTGCCGAGCACGCGATCGACTTCGTCCATCGCGGCAAACATCGGCCCCTGCGTCTGCGCGGCACAGCCCGTGACCACGATGCGGGCCTCGGGGCGCTCACGCCGCAACTTGCGAATGCTTTGCCGGGCCTGTGCCACGGCCTCGTTGGTCACCGCGCAGGTATTGACCACGACGGTGTCGGCCAGGCCCGCACCCTCTGCCTCGCGGCGAATCACTTCGGACTCGAACGCGTTGAGGCGGCAGCCGAAGGTGACGACGTCGACGCTCATCCGATTAAGCGACGTTTTTCTTGAGCATGACCTTCATCAGAAAACCGGTATCCACTTTTCCGGATCATGCTCGTGTAAACAGCGCCGGATCGAACTTGCCTTCGAACTCGAAGTCTGCGGCGCCGGTCATCAGCACATGGTCGTCGCTCTCGCGCCATTCGATCACGAGATCGCCGCCAGGCAGCGTAATCCTGACCTTGCGGTTGGCGCGCCGCAGCCGTGCGGCGGCCACCGCGGTGGCGCATGCGGCCGAGCCACAGGCCCTGGTCAGTCCCGCGCCGCGCTCCCAGGTACGGATCACGATGTGCTCGCGGTCGACGATATGGGCCAGCGTGATATTGGCGCGTTCGGGGAAGATCGGGTGGTTTTCCAGCAGCGGACCGAAACGGCCGAGATCGTGGGCGTTGACGTCATCGACCCAGAACACCGCATGCGGATTGCCCATGCTGACCACGGACGGCGTGTGCAGCACCGGCGCATCGATCGGGCCGATCTGCAGCTCGATGGCGCGGGTGTCGCGAAACTCTTCGGCCAGCGGGATATCCTTCCATCCCAGCCGCGGCGGGCCCATGTCGACGGTGTAGGTGTCCGCCTCAGGCCCCTGCCAGCAGTTCAGCAGGCCGGCCTTGGTCTGGAACGTCAGCGCGGTCTTGCCGGTGGCCTCGAAGGTCCGGCGCGCCACGCAGCGCATGCCGTTGCCGCAAGCCGCCGCCTCCGAACCATCATTGTTATAGATCCGGATGAAGGCCTCGGTGCCAGCCAGCTGCGGCTTCATCAGCACCATCAGCTGATCGTACGGAACCCCGGCTGGGGCTGCGATCGCCCGGGCTTCGTCGGCACTGACCGAACCGGCAGAGTCGCGCAGATCCAGCACGACAATCTCGTTGCCGATGCCGTTCATCTTGACGAAGCTATGGTTGGCGAGCGCGCTCATGACAATCCTTTGAAACCTTATATGGCGAATGCCTGCGGATTGGCCAGAGCGGCGTTTCCGCCTGCTTTTCGCCGTCATGATCGCATGACATATCTGTCATGAGACGAAAGCGGATTTGGCGTGGTAGTCTGATCCGTCACGTGAAACGTTCGACTTTTACAGGTCGACGTCTGGCGATCATCCTGGGGAGATTTTGAATGAGCCGCGTCCGCCTTTTTTGTCATGCGATCACCCTGTTGATCCCGGCCGCCGCCATATCCCTGACCCTGACTACGGGCTGGGCTCAGTCTCCTACGGCCGCCACCCCCGCGACACCGCCGGCGGCCACCACACCCCCGGCAACCCCAGCCACACCGGCGACACCAACTCCGGCTTCACCACCCGCCGCCCAGGCCCCCGCGACCCCGCCCGCCACGGCACAGACCCCGGCCACGCCGCCCCCCGCCGATCAGAAGGCCCAGGTCGTCGACCCGTTCGGCGAGGAACAGACCCTGGCGCCGAAAACCGTGCTGGCGCTCAAGGGCACCGCAAACTGGGATTCCGCCTTCGACACCCTGACCGACTCGCTGAAGACCCTCACCACGTTCCTGGACAAGCAGGGCGTCAAGGCGGCCGGCTCCTCGATGATCGTCTACACCTCGACCGACGACGCTGGCTTCACGTTCCTGGCGGAAATTCCGGTCGAGCAGGAGCCGAAGAACCTGGCGAAGGACATGTCGGTCAGCAAATCGCCGGAGGGCAAGGTGCTGAAGTTCGTGCACCGCGGCTCCTACGACAACATGGACAATACCTACGAGGCCATCACCAACCATCTTGATGACAAAAAGCTGGAGGCAAAAGACACCTTCATCGAGGAGTATGTCACCGATCCGCTGAAGACCGCGGAAGACAAGCTCGTCATCAATGTGTTCGTGCCTCTGAAGTGAGGTTTTTGGAAGTGAGTTTTCAATGATGCGCAAGACCTCTCTCGCTCTGATCTGTGCTGCGGCCCTAGCCGGCACCTCCTTTGCCGGATCGATGGCCCATGCGCAGACCATGCCGCCGGCGATCACGGTGGCTGGTGAAGCCACCATCTCGGTGGCTCCGGACCGGGCGGAGATCGATGGCGGCGTCACCACCGAGGCGAAGACCGCGCGCGAAGCGGCCGAGGCCAACAACAAGGCGATGAGCGCCGTGCTGGCGGCCCTGAAAGCCTCGGGCATTGCCGAGAAGGACATCCAGACCTCGCGGCTGTCGCTGCAGCCGCAGCAGAGCGCGCCGCGCAGCAATCCCAACGGACCGGTGCAGATCACCGGCTATCGCGCCAGCAACCGCGTGACGCTAACGCTGCGCGACGTCACCAAGGTTGCGACCGCCATCGACACCCTGGTCAGCGCCGGCGCCAACGAGATCAGCGGCATCAGCTTCTCGGTGTCGCAGGCCTCGAAACTGCTGGACGAGGCGCGCAGCCACGCCATCGCCGACGCCCAGCGCAAGGCGGAGATCTACGCCAAGGCCGCCAATGTCAACCTCGGCGCGCCGATCAGCATTTCCGAAGAGGGATCGCCGGGCCCGGTGCCGATGTATGCGCGCAAGATGTCGGCCAGCGCCGACTCGACTCCGATCGCACCGGGCGCAGAGACGCTGCGGATCGCGGTGAGTGTGTCCTACGCCATCAAGCAGCAGTAATTTAAGAATTGACCTTCATGAAATCGTCATTCCGGAAGCCGCGCCGCGGCTCTCCGGAATGAGTTCCGTTCACGATTCCGTTCGCCTGGCTCGCTTCGCCGCAATCACGATTTTGGCCAGACGCGCGGCTGCGGGCACGATCACCTCACGAGGATATCCGCTGAAGCCGAGCATGAGCGCCGAGCGCGCAGGCGCATCGATGTATAGCTTGCTCATGGCCTTGACGATCACGCCGCGCGCACGCGCCGATTGCTCGACAGCGACGTCGGAGAGTCCATCGCCGAGATAGGTGACCAGATGCATGCCCTGATCCGGCACGTCCACGGTGAGTACGTCACCCGCCGTCCGCGTCAGCTCCTCCGCAAGCGCATCACGTTGCACGCGATACTGCAATCGCATGCGGCGGATGTGAGCGGCGAGATGACCGTCGCGCATGAACGCGGTCATAACTGCCTGTTGCAGGCTCGGCGGTTGCCGATCCATGAGACTGCGCGCGGTCGCGAATGTCGCAAGCAATGGCGCCGGTACCACGGCATAGCCGAGCCGCAGACCGGGAAACAGCGCCTTGTTGAGCGTGCCGATGTAGATCACCCGCCCACTGTCATCGAGGCCCTGGAGCGACGCCAGCGGCCGGCCCGAATAGCGGAATTCACTGGCATAGTCGTCCTCGACAATCCAGGCGTCGTTCGTGCGTGCCCATGCAAGAAGCTCGAGCCGTCGCGCCATCGAGAGCACCACGCCGGTCGGATACTGATGAGAGGGCGTCACGAACGCCGCCCGCGCCGCCAGCGCCAGTCCGATGCCTGCACCGACATCCAACCCCTGCGCATCCACCGGAACCGGCCGAACGACGATTCCACAACTGATGAGCGCCTGCCGGACAAAGGGATAGCCGGGATCCTCGACCCAGGCCTGGTCTCCAGGGCGAAGCAGCACGCGGGTCGCAATATCGATCGCGTGCTGCGTGCCCGCGGTGACGATGATCTGTCCGGGATCGCAACGCACCGCCCGCGCAGCCCGCAGGTAATCGCAGATCGCGCGGCGCAGCTCCGGCGAGCCGCAGGGATTGGCGTAGCCGAGGTGGTCGGGCCCGAAAGTCCGGGCCGCATGCCGGGTCAGGCGCCGCCAGACCTCGACGGTACGCTCATCCAGCAGCGTGCGCCCCGTGTTGAAGGGCCGCTCGTCCGTGTGAGCCAGAAACCCAGCGGCGCTTTCAACCGGGACAGGATCTTCTTGTCGCACATGATCTGCCTGCAGCGAATGCCGCTGCCGATCCGGCGAGCCCGTGTCGACCCTTTCGGGAAGATCGGTCGAAACGTAAGTCCCCGAACCTCGTTTGGACGAGAGATATCCTTCGGCGAGCAGTTGCTCATAAGCGGCGATGACCGACGCACGCGCAATGCCGAGCCGCGACGCCAGACTGCGCGAGGACGGCAATCTGGCTCCGGAACGAAGCCCCCGCGACAGGATAGCCGAGCGAACCTGCAAATAGGCCTGGTGAACGACCGAGGCCTCGCTGCCGCGATCCACCTGTCGCCAGTCATAGAGCATGGCCCATCCCGGCCTCGCAGCCGGCAGCACTTGATCCCGATGACGGGGCGAACGTGGGCGCTTTTCGTTCAAGTGGTCTACCTAAATATTGAAAGTGGACCTTCTTGCAGATCCATTAGCAAATTAACCTCTCGCTCACCATCCCACCCGAGACCCGGCAAGCGGAAACGAGCGCGCGCGATGACCCCGCGTCACATGATCCTGGCGGCCCTCACGTCCTTAATCTGGGGTTTCGCTTTTGTCGCGACCAAGTGGGGCCTGGAAAGCTTCTCCGCACCGCAGCTCACCGCCTTGCGGTTTCTGATCGCGAGCGTGCCCATCCTGTTTGTGCCGCGACCACGGATCGGATGGTGCATGCTGGTGATGATCGGGACCACCCTGTTCGCCGGACAATTCCTGCTGTTGTTCTTCGCTTTCGAAGCTGGCCTGCCACCGGGCCTCGCGTCCGTGACGCAGCAGATGCAGGTTTTTCTAACCGTGCTGCTCTCCGCCATTGTCCTGCGCGACATTCCCAACCGACGCCAATGCACGGGCATGGCTGTCGCCTTTGCGGGGCTGATATTGATCGGGCTGACCGTCGGGACCGATTTCAAACCATTGGCGCTGGGGCTTGCGCTGGCTGGTGCGCTGAGTTGGGCGGTTGGCAATGTGCTGGTCAAGCGAGCGCCCGCGGTGCCGATCTTTTCCATCATCGTGTGGGCGAGCCTCATCCCGCCGCTGCCGTCGCTAGTAATCTCCGCGCTGCAAAACCACGAGCCGAGCTTCATAACAGCGATTTCGGACGCCTCGTTCCTGGGACTCGCAGGCGCCGTTTATCTCGGAGCGGCCGCGACAATGGCCTATGCGATCTGGGGCGATCTGCTGCAAAGCTATCCTGCCGGCGCAGTTGCCCCGTTTGCTCTGCTGTCGCCCTGTACGGGCGTGCTGGCCTCAGCGCTGGTGTTCGGCGAGATCTTCAGTCCGGCGCGTTACGCCGGCATGGCCCTGATCCTGCTGGGCCTTTCGATCATCGTGCTCCCCGCGGAATGGCTGAGAGCCCCGCGCGACGGCACGACACGCATACATTGATGTGGGATTCTCGCTTAATGTGAGAATCCCCGGGCCTCCCATCCGACGCGATCAGCCCATCAGCTGAATATGCGCCTCGGTCGGTTTGCGTTCGGCGCCGTTGATCGGCGTGATGTCCTGCGGGCAGGCGGAGAAGACCACGTAGCAATCCCGTGTCGCCCGCAGCAGCACATGATCGCCTGGGCGCGAGACCGGCTCGCCTTGGGTCAGACTGAGATCGCTGTTGACCGGGATGTTCATGAACAGATTGAGCGGCTGCGGCACATGGCCGGCGCTCAAGCCGATCTCCGCCATGGCCTCGATCATGTTGTCGGCGCAGTTGCGATGATAATCGGTGCAGCCGAGATGCTTGTAACGCCAGCGGTCGCACGCGGCCATCAGCGTGTCGTGGATTCCGGGCGAGGTATCTTCTTCCAGCACCAGGATCGGCTCGCGCTTGTTGGTGAACAGCGTCTGGCCGGCGGCCGGCATCAGCCGGGCGTTCTCGACCCTGGTATGCTCCATCGACATGTGATGTCGCAGATCCTCGATGCAGAACGCCCAGGTGTCCACCACCTGGGAGCCGTGGGTGTTGATCACCTTGACGGCCTGGCCCCGGCCAAGACGAATGGCTTTGCCGCGGGTGGCGGGAATGGTCTCGCTGACTTCGCTCATGATGATCTCCTTCAAGCGGCGAAACGGGTGTTGCGACGAGCGGCCCAACGGGGCTGGGCGCAGATGTGGCCAAGAAATTCGATCACGGTCAGCGCCCCCAGATAGGCGGTGACGCCGGTGCCGACATCGAGCGGCGGATTGACCTCGACGAAGTCGAAGCCCGCGATATCGTGGCGCTCGGCAATGGCCTTCAGGCTGTCGCGCAATTCAGGATAGGTCAGCCCGTTGGGCTCGGCCGAGACGCAGCCCGGCACCAGCGACATGTCCATCGCATCGACATCGATGCTGACATAGACGCGCGAGCCAGCCGGCAGCAGATCGGCAACGCCTTGCGGGCCGATCCGGCGGAACTCGCCCATTGGAATGATGCGATTGCCCGACGCGATGACGTCCTCCACCTGCGCCGGCGAATGGCGCAGGCTGCGGATGCCGACCTGGGTCAGGCTCAGCGCGTTATCCATGCCGGCGATGTGGCGAAAGGCGTGGCTGTTGGTCAGGGTCAGATCGTTCTCGAACGGCGCGTAGTCGGTGTGCGCGTCAAAGTGAATGACGTGCAGTTTCTCGTCGAACGCGCGGAAGATCGGATAGGTGATTGAGTGGTCGCCGCCAAGCACCACCGGCAGCGCGCCGCGATCGAGAATGCCGCGCACCATGGCGGTAATGTTCTCAAAGGTGCGCGGCGCGTTGGCCGGATGGATATCGACATCGCCGACGTCGGCGATCAGGCCCTGCGACATCTCCTCGACGAGATATTCGCAGCGCGTCTCCGGATCGTAGTAACCCTTGCCGCCGCCATAAAATCGCAGCGAATGTTCGCGCAGTGCGCGCGGCGCGAAGCGGCTGCCGGGCATAAACGGCGAGCCTTCGTCAAAGGGCACGCCAAGCACGGCGATGGCCGCGTCGAGTTTCGACAGGTCCTCGCAGATCCGTGCACGCAGGAACGACGGGATGCCGACATAGGGCCGGTTGACGCGGGACATGACGTTGAAGGACATGACGTTACTCCGTTGAATTGATCGCGGACGCGGCCTGACGGCGGCCCGCCAGCACCAGATCGAGAAAATTGCGCAGCCGCGGCTCCTTGGGCGCGGCGATAATCTCGCGTGCCGGCCCCTCTTCCAGGATGCGGCCGTGATCCATGAAGGCGATACGGTCGGCAACGTTGGCCGCAAATCCGATCTCGTGGGTGACCACCAGCATGGTCATGCCGGTCTCGGCCAGCGACCGCAGCACCGCCAGCACCTCGCCGACCAACTCCGGATCGAGCGCCGAGGTCGGTTCGTCGAACAGCATCAAGGCTGGATCCATCGCGAGCGCGCGGGCAATGGCTACCCGCTGCTTCTGCCCTCCGGACAGCGCATGCGGATGGCGATCGATCCGGTCCGCGAGCCCCAGCCGCACCAGCAATTCTTCGCCACGCCGGGTCGCCTCGGCCCGCGATCGCCCCAGCACCACCATCTGCGGGCGCACCACGTTTTCCAGCGCCGTCATGTGCGGCCAGAGATTGAACTGCTGAAACACCAGGCCGATCTTCGGTCGCAGCGCATCGATCTCGCGCCGGCTCTGACGGCGCACCACGCCGCCACCGGTCAACTCCCGCCCGAACGGCTTGCCGATCACCTCGATGAAGCCGTCGTCGGGCTGTTCCAGCCAGGTCAGGCAGCGCAGCAATGTGCTCTTGCCGCAACCGCTCGGGCCGATCAGCGCGACGATCTCGCTCGGGCGCACGTCGAGATACAGATTGTCGAGTGCAACAGCGCCGAAAAAGCGTTTGGTCAGGCCCGAGACGCGGAGGATCGGCGTCGCGCTCATGAGGCCCTCCGCGCGACAAGGGATAGGTAACGCTCGGCGATGGTGTTGCGGCTGACGCCGCCGGCCTGGGTCGCGCCAACGCGGCGCTCCAGCCACCTGGAGCATTCCGCAATCACGGCCGCGATCAGCCAGTAGATCGACGCCACCGCCGCGAATACCTCGAAGGGCGCAAACGTGTTCCCCTGCACGACAAGGCTCTGGTAGGTGAGCTCCGGCACCGTGATGGAGGAGAGTACGGCGGACTCCTTCATCATCGTCAGCGTCATATTGGTGGACGGCGGCACCAGCGTGCGCAGGATCTGCGGCGCCACCACATGCCACATCGCCTCTGCCGGCGACATGCCGATGGCGCGCGCGCTTTCGAACTGGCCGCGCGGCAGCGCCAGGATCGCCGCACGCACGATCTCGGCATAATAGGCGCTGGCGAACAGCGCGAGCGCCAGCGTCCCGACGAAGGTCGCCGGCAGGCGAATGCCTGAAAACGGCAGTCCGTAATAAACGACGAACAGCAGGATGATGAAGGGAATGTTGCGCAGCGTTTCGATATAGAGCCCGGTGACCAGCCGCGGCGGCCACCCCGGCATCAGCGCAATCAATGCGACCGCAATCCCTGCGGCATAGCCGATGACCAGGGCCGTGGCCGAGACCTGGACGGTCAGCCAAGCGCCCTGCAGCAACAGCGGCCAGTAATCGAGCAGCAAAGCGGGATTGAAATGCATGGCTCAGATCCGCGACCGCGCGAACCGGCTCTCCGCCACCCGGCCGGACAGGCTGATAACGAGATTGATGGCCAGAAACATCAGCGCCGCGCCAATCAAAGTCTCGAACGGCCGATAGCTCGCGCTTGCAATCTGCTGGGCCGTGCGCAGCACCTCGACCACGGTGATGACCGACAGCAGCGCGGTGCCCTTCACCACGATGGTCGCCTCGTTGATCAGCACCGGCACGATGCGGCGGAATAGCTGCGGCAGCACCACCTTGAACCAGATGGCGCGCGGCGGCAGGCCGAGCGCGGTCGCTGCCTCGATCTGACCGGAATCGATGGTCGCGAGGCCGCCGCGCATGCTCTCGCTGACGAAGACCATGCTGTTGAACGCAATGGCGGAGACACCCGCGACTTGCGGCGAGAGATCAAGACCAACAGCCGGCAGCACATAATAGGCGATGAAGATCTGGATCAGCAGCGGCGTGCCGCGCACGAAGCTGATGACGACGGCGATGAACGCGTTTACCGCGGCAATCTTGCGGGAGCGCAGGATGGTGAGCGCGGTGCCAAGCGCCAGCGCCAGCAGCATGATCAGAAGCGCCAGGCGGATGTTGACGGCCGCCGCGCGCATCAGAGCGGGCAGGATCGAGAGCAGATAATCGAGCTTGAAGCCCATGCAATCGACCTTTCACGCCGGTCAAAGACCGCCCATCCACTCGCCTACATCGCACCAGGCGGCAGGTAGCCGTCGTCCGGAATCTTCATCTCGAAACCGAACCATTTTTTCTGCAGTGCGCTGAGCCGGCCGTCGTCGCGCATCTTGCGGATGACGGCGGAAATGGCATCGCGCAGATCCTTGTCGTCGGGTCGCGTGACCCAGGACAGATACGTGAAGCCTCCGTCCTGAGGCGTCGGGGCCAGCAGCTCGAACACGTCGGGCTTGTCCTTGACCAGTGCGGCGAGGCTCGGCAGCGGCTGGATCACCGCATCGACCTCGCCATTGGCGAGTGCGACGTAGCTTTCGGGGAACGCCGTGAACAGCTTCAATTCCTTGAAGCCCGATCCACCCGCAGCCTTCAGCTTGGCGTCGAGGGCCCGCGCCACTGGCTCCGTCGAGGACGCGAGCTGTGTCCCGACGACCTTGCCGTTGAGGTCTTCCGGCTTGCTCAGCTTGTCGCCCTTGCGCTTCATGGCATACGACACGCCGTCGGCGATCGGCATGGTGTAGGCATAACGTTTGGCGCGCTCCGGATTGATGCCGACCGTGGTGGCGACGAAATCGAACTTGCCGGCCAGCACACCCGGCAAGATGCCTTGCCAGGGCAGATCGAGCTGATTCAGTTTCTTGACACCGAATTCCTTCACCACCTCAGCCAGGATGTCGGGGCCGTAGCCGACGATCTTGCCATCCCTGACGAATTCGAACGGCGGATAGGCGGCTTCGGTGCCGACCGTCACCTCGCCGGTCCGCTTGATCTTCTCCAGCGTCGTCTCGGCGAAGGCAGGCGCGCTCGCAGCGACGACGAAACAGGCACTCCCTGCGAGAAGACCCATCACTTTGCGTTTGATCTGCGGCATGGCGGCACCTCTTCTGCTGTTGCGGATGATGACATCGTCTCAGGCGGGCGGCGCGTCGAAATAGTTCGCCCGCACGGCCGCCCCGATCAGATTCACGATCAGGCGACCGGCGGTGATGCAGGAGATCATGTTGACGTCGGTGGACGGCGTGATCTCCACGATGTCCATGCCCACGACGCGTCCCTTGCGAACGAGGCCGTGGATTAGCTTGCGCACCTGATGGAAGGTGAGCCCACCGGGAGCCGGGCCCTCGACGGCCGGCATCACGCTCGGGTCAAGGCCATCGGCATCGATGGTGATGTAGTACTGGCCCCCGTCCGGGATCCGCTCGAGCACCGTGTCCATGCCACGGTCATGCACTTCGTATGCCGGAATGATGTTGGACCCGTAGGCAGCCGCCGCCTCGACCTCCTCCGGGCGCGCACTGCCTTGCGCACGGATCCCGATCTGGAAGATTTCGCCGATATGCGGCATCTCCGATGCCCGGCGGATCGGGCTCGACAGGCCATCGCGGACGCCATTGACATGGTCGCGCCAGTCGATGTGCGCATCGACCTGGATCAGCGTGATCGGGCCATGGTCCTTGTAGGCGCGCAGGATCGGGATCGGGATGCCGTGGTCACCGCCGATGGTGATCGGCAGGGCACCGGCGGCAAGAATCTTGCTTACTGCTTGTTCGGCGCGAACGTAATGGCTGCGGAGGTCGGTCATGTCGGCGGGAACATTGCCGACATCGACCACTTTCAAGGCACGTCCGCCGTAGATCGGGCCGCCGACGTCATAATCGTAGCGTTCCAGGCCGCGGCAGATGCGATCGGTGACGGACCGAACCGCATCCGGCGCCTTGCTCTGATCGTTCGTGATCGCGGAGGCCTGGTAAGCGCTGCCAAACGGGATGCCGAGAATGGCGACGTGCGCGTCAAGAGCATCGAGATCGGTGCAGATGGGCGACCAGAGCAGGCTCTGGTGCTTTAGCGAAGGCGGCACCGTCAAGGGCAGAGCCATACGTCCTCCAAATAACGCCGTGTTCGATTTGCCGAACAAATCGGCATCTGACCGAAAAGCGATCGGCCCGCGGGTCGCCGAGGTGATGGCGCACGGTAATCCGGGCTTCGCCTTGTGCAGAATGACGACTGCTGAAACCATGCTTGTAGGGAGTGCAACATGAAGCACGTATCGCCCGCGATGAAGCACGTCACGCCTGCGCCGGTTCCACAACTCACCGAAACGGATCTGAGGCTGCTGCGGGTGTTTCGCGCCGTCGCGGAAGCCGGCGGACTGACCGCCGCGGAAACCCAGCTCGGCATGGAGCGCTCGACCATCAGCCGGCATCTGCTGGCGCTGGAAACACGACTGGGTGGCCGGCTCTGTTTTCGCGGTCCGTCGGGCTTCGAGCTGACCGATTTCGGTCGAAGGACTTTGCATGCCAGCATCGCGGCCTGCGATGCGCTGGACATGGTGCGTCACGAACTCAATCTGGCCCGAAACATTCTATCGGGCGAACTGAAGATCGGCATTGCCGACAATTGCCTGTCCAACCCGCGCTGCCAACTGGCCGAGACACTGACGCACTTTCGCGAAGCCGCGCCCGATGTCACGCTCAATATCTCGATCGGCCTGCCAAGCGCGCTGGTCGAGGACGTCCTGGAACGACGCCTGCACTTTGCCATCAGCGGTCAGCCCGCGAGCAACGGCAAGCTCGAATACACCTCGTTGTTTACGGAAGAATTCCGGCTGTATGCGGCAGCGGGACTACCGCTGGAGCTGGATGATTTGCACGACAGCGAGATTGTTCTGGTGACGCGCACAAACGACCGACGCACACAGAACCTGGCGAGACGCCTGCAGATCAAGCAGCATGCCGTCGCCTTTGGGCTGGAAGCCGTCGCAACGATGCTGGTCGGCGGCCGTTTCATCGGCTTTTTGCCGACGCATTACGTCGAGATGCTGGGGCCCATCCATCGTCTCCAGGAAGTCCGGGGGGCAGAGGCTTTCCGCTACACAACACAGTTCTCGCTGATATCAGCGATCGATCGGCCATTGCCGCCGAGCGGGCGGCTGCTGGCCAAACTGCTGACTCAGCCAAAGAAGCCGGGCTGAGCTCCGCGCGTCGCGTTTGCGCTGGGATCAGGTTCTAGAGCCTTTTCCGTTCTGGTTGAATCACAACAGAGGCTCTAGATTTTTGTTTTGACGCGTTTTCTTCACGCGAACCGGTATCCACTTCGCTCGAAAACGCTCTAGATCTCGAACACCTGTCCCGGCTTCAGCGCGACAAACGTGTTGCGCGCGACGCCGGCGGCATCAAGCGCGGTAGTGAGCCCCTGCGCGGGCTCGTCGATCGGCTCGTCGGTGAGCTGGAAGGTGCCATGATGATGCGCGAGTGCCTGCTGCGCACCGCAGTCGGACAATGCCTTCACCGCATCGTCCGGGTTCATGTGCTGGTCGCGCATGAACCAGCGCGGCTCGTAGGCGCCGATCGGCAGCAGCGCCAAACGCAACTCTCCGTGTTGTTCCCGCACCCGGCGGAAATGCGCGCCGGTGCCATAACCGGAATCGCCGACGGCATAGATTTTCCCGGCCGGTGTCTCCAGCACGAAGCTCGCCCACAGCGCCTTGTTGCGATCGAACAGGCCGCGCGCCGTCCAGTGCCGCGTCGCGACGAGATTCACCGCAACGCCACCGCCGAGATCGATGCGGTCGCCCCAGTCGAAGGCCTCAGCGCGAATCTTGCGGTCGAACGCCTGCATGGTCAGGTCGTTGCCGAGCGGGGTGATCACACGCGGTGAGAACTTCGTGGTGAGCCGTGACAGCGTCGCCAGATCGAGATGGTCGTAATGACCGTGCGACACCAGCACCACATCGATCGGCGGCAGCGCCTCAAACGCAATGCCGGGATCGTTGACGCGCTTGGGCCCCAGCAACTTGAACGGTGAGGCGCGCTGCGACCACACCGGATCGACCAGGATATTGAGTCCGCCGGCCTGGATCAGCCATGAGGCATGGCCGACAAACGAGAAGCGCGCCGCGGTGCCATTCACACGCTGCGGCGGCGTGTCGGCATAGGACGACGGCTGCCACGCCGGCCATTTCGCCGGCTTGCGGGTCCGCTGCCAGCGCCAGACATCGCCGAGCCGTTTCGGCGCGACGCCGTCGGGATCGAAAAAGTGCGTGCCGTTGAAATGATCGGAGACAGGGCCTTGGTAGGTCGGCATCAAGAGGTCCGGACAACTTCGAATGACGGAAATCGGGTGGAAGGCCCGGCGCGATAGCCATTACACTGGCACCCCAGCGAGATGGTGCCGACAATGAATATTTACAACGCCTGGTTCGACCTCAAGCCTGGCCTCAGCGACGTCGAATTCTGCGATCGGCTGGCCACCTATATGAACGGCCTCGCGGCCGAGGGCCTGTTGGCCGGCTGGCGGCTGATGCGCCGCAAGCTGGGGCTGAGCGCGGCCGATGTCGGCGAATTCCATCTGATGATGGAGTTCGAAACCCTCGATCAGTTCGACCGCGCGTTCCAGCGCGTCGGCTCCCGCCGCGACCCCATCGAAAGCCTGCATTTTGGCGTCAATTCCTCGGTCCAGAATGTGAAATTCGCGCTTTATCGCGATTTCCCGGATGACTTCCGGCACCGCGGAGACGAAAAATTCTAGTTTAATCAACCTGATAGCCGCTGGCCGGGTCGCCCTTGCCGGCCTTTTTCGGTTGACTTTGCCCCCTCCAGCGGCTTTAAGTCCGCCATCTTTCGGAAAGAGTTTCTTTTCGACCCGCCGCCCGGTCCCAGAGGCCGGAGGTCAACACCCGACAGCGCGATGCGCCCTCGGGTGTAAAGGTGTTTGGATTTAGACCCTCATCCTGAGGAGCCGCGAAGCGGCGTCTCGAAGGACGAGGCCACGGCAGAATAGCCACCCTTCGAGACGCATGCTGCGCATGCTCCTCAGGGTGAGGCAGCAGGAAGCGACGGCATGTTCGACAATCTGTCGGAAAAGCTTGGTGGCATTCTCGATCGGCTGACGCGGCGCGGTGCGCTGACCGAGGCCGACGTCGATGCGGCCATGCGCGAAGTGCGCCGCGCGCTGCTGGAAGCCGACGTCGCGCTGGACGTGGTGCGCGAGTTCACCGACAGGGTGCGTGAGCAGGCGATCGGCGCCACCGTGGTCAAGTCGGTGACGCCGGGCCAGATGGTGGTGAAGATCGTTCACGACCAGCTGATCCAGACACTGGGCTCCGACAGCCAGGTCATCGACCTCAATGCGCCGGCCCCGGTCGCGATCATGATGGTCGGCCTGCAGGGCTCCGGCAAAACCACCACCACCGCAAAGCTCGCCCGCCGTCTCACCACCCGCGACAAGCGTAAAGTTCTGATGGCCTCGCTCGACGTCCGCCGTCCGGCGGCGATGGAGCAATTGGCCGTGCTCGGTCGCGACGTCGGCGTCGACACGCTGCCGATCGTCGCGGGGCAGATGCCGCCGCAGATCGCCACCCGCGCCATCCAGGCCGCCAGGCTCGGCGGCTACGACGTGGTGCTGCTCGACACCGCCGGCCGCACGACCCTCGACGAAGAGATGATGAACGAGGCCGCGCAGGTCAAAGTTGCCGGACAGCCGCACGAAGTGCTGCTGGTCGCCGACTCGCTGACGGGCCAGGACGCGGTCAATGTCGCGCGCGCCTTCAATGAGCGTGTCGGCCTGACCGGCATCGTGCTGACCCGTGTGGACGGCGACGGCCGCGGCGGCGCGGCGCTGTCGATGCGCGCGGTCACCGGACGGCCGATCAAGCTGATCGGCACCGGCGAAAAGACCGATGCGCTGGAAGACTTCCATCCGGACCGCATCGCCGGCCGCATCCTCGGCATGGGCGACGTGGTGTCGCTGGTGGAAAAGGCCGCCGCTAATATCGACGCCGAGAAGGCCGCACGCGCCGCCGAGAAAATGCGCAAGGGCCAGTTCGACCTGGCCGATCTGCGCGAACAGCTTCTGCAGATGCAGAACATGGGTGGCCTCAGCGGCCTGATGGGCCTGATGCCCGGCATCGCGAAAATGAAGAACCAGCTCGCCGCCGCCAATCTCGATGAGAAGGTGGTGAAGCGTCAGGTCGCGATCATCGATTCGATGACTCGCGGCGAACGCAAGAACCCCGACATCCTCAAGGCCAGCCGCAAGAAGCGCATTGCCGCCGGCGCCGGCAGCAAGGTCGAGGAGGTCAACAAGCTCCTCAAGATGCACCGGAACATGGCCGACATGATGAAGGCCATGGGCAGCGGCAAGCGCGGCCCGATGGCGGGCCTTGCGCAGGCGATGGGTTTCGGCGGCGGCATGCCCTCGCCGGACCAGCTCAAGGCCATGGCCGAGAAAATGCCGGGCGGGTTGCCTCAGGGTATGCCGTCACTACCAAAGGATTTTCCGGGCGGCTCGCCGTCCGGACTGCCGGGCCTTCCAGGCCTCGGAAAGCCGACATTGCCGGGCCTCGGAGGTTTTCCGGGCTTCGGCAAGAAGAAATAACTCTCACACAGCAATTCACCGAACAGACATTCAAAGGAGAACATTATGTCCGTTGTGATCCGCCTCGCTCGTGCAGGCACCAAGAAGCGTCCGGTCTATCACGTCGTCGTCGCCGACTCCCGCTTTCCGCGCGACGGCCGCTTCATCGAGCGTCTCGGCCACTTCAATCCGCTGCTGCCGAAGGACAACGAAGCCCGCCTCAAGCTCGACCTTGAGAAGGTGAAGGCCTGGCTCGCCAAGGGCGCGCAGCCCTCCGACCGCGTGCTGCGTTTCCTCGATGCCGCCGGCATTGCCAAGCGCCCGGCGCGCAAGAACCCCGAGAAGGCGGTGCCGCGCAAGGAACGCAAGGCCGCCGCGGCCTAAGCTGGCTTGAGTTTTCGTCATGGCCGGGCTTGTCCCGGCCATCCCGATCATCGGCGCAGTGCCTCCCTATGCGGGGTTGCCGGGACAAGCCCGGCAACGACGACAAAGTGGGATACGCACGGGCTTTTCATGCGTATCCCAACGCCATCACAAGTTTCGCCGGACAAGCCATTGGCGCAGGACACCAAAATCTGCGTTGCGAAAATCGGCGCCGCGCATGGTGTGCGCGGCGAGGTGAAACTGTGGCCATTTACCGAAGATCCGCTCGCGGTGCTGCACTATGGGCCGCTGTCCACCAAGGACGGCGCGCGCCAGTTCGAAGTGACGCGCGCACGTGAGGCCAAGGGACATCTGGTTGCCGTGCTGAAAGGCGTCGCCAGCCGCGATGACGCCGAGCGCCTCAATGGCCTCGAACTCTATATCGCGCGCGACAAACTGCCCGCGACCGACGAGGACGAATATTACCATACCGACCTGATCGGATTGGCTGCGGAAACCACCGCTGGCGCACCCATCGGTCGTGTCACCGCCATCCACAATTTCGGTGCCGGCAACATCATCGAGATCGCGCCGCCGCAAGGCCCTACCCTGCTGCTGCCGTTCACCAACGCCGTAGTGCCGACCGTCGACCTCGCAGCAGGACGCGTCATCATTGAGCTGCCGCGGGAGATCGAGGGCGACAGCCCGGACGCGGCGGCGCCGTCAGCCTGAAGCGCCCTCTTCGCAAGAACACCTTGTTCGATGCCGGCGCCGCCGCGTGAGCGGAGTTTTGTGTGTCTGACCGAACATCGACATTTATAGTCAAACTATCGCCAGACAGCCCGGGGCGGCAGCCCTTATCATGCCGGAGATGTGAGGGCCGAAGACGCATGTCCTCGTGATTCGGAGAGCGATGATCGATGACGATCGATGACGAGAATCTACCCAGGGTCGCTGGCGTGCAGATCAGCAAGAAGCACGCTTTCAGCAAGCCGCCGGCCGATGTGATCCGGCTGATCGAGAACTTCGGGGTCGATGGCGACGCGCATGCCGGCGCGGCCGACCAGCATCTCTACCACATCAGGCGATTTGGCCATCGTCCGAACCTGCGGCAGGTCCACCTGATCCAGACAGAGCTGTTCGACGAGTTGTCCGGGAAGGGACACAGGGTTCGCCCCGGCGACCTCGGCGAGAACGTGTCGACGCGCAATATCGACCTGCTGGGTCTGCCGACCGGCACCCGTCTTCGGCTCGGTCCGGAGGCGGTGATCGAGCTAACCGGCCTGCGCAATCCGTGCCATCAGATCGAGACGTTTCAGCCCGGACTGCTGAAACATGTCGTGAAGCCGAAGCCGACCGGCCTTGTCCGCCGCGCGGGCGTCATGAGCATCGTCCTGAAAGGGGGCGACGTGCGGCCCGGCGATCCCATCGAGGTCGAGCTCCCGCCGCTGCCGCATGAACCGCTCATCTACCGGGTGCCGGAACTCGAGCTCCGAATCAGCACGATCCGCCGGGAGGCCGAAGGCATCCATTCGCTGGAACTTCGTGCTCTGGACGACGGCATCCTGCCGCCCTTCACCGCCGGATCGCATATCGACCTGCTCCTCGCGCCCAACCTCACAAGGAGCTACTCGCTGAGCAACGATCCGCAGCAGCGGGACCGCTATGTCGTTTCCGTCATGAAGGATCCGGGCAGCCGCGGCGGCTCCCGTCATGTCCATGAGGACCTTCGGGTCAGCGACCGCATCCGGATCAATCCGCCGCGCAACAACTTCAAGCTCGACGAAACCGCGCAGCACACGGTGCTGATCGCGGGAGGCATCGGCATCACGCCACTGATGGCGATGATCCACAGGCTGGGGAGCCAGGGCCTGAGCTGGCAACTTTTCTACGCTGCGAAAAATCGGGCCGCGGCGGCGTTTCTCGACGAACTGCAGCATCTGGAGAGCCTCCGGCCAGGGCGCGTCCGGTTGCATTTCGGCGCGGAAGCAAACGGGGCGCGGCTCGACCTCGCCGCAATCGTGTCGGCCGCGCCCGCGTTCTCGCACTTCTACTGTTGCGGCCCCCAACCCATGATCGCCGCTTTCGAGGAGGCGACCGTGGCGCTGCCGCGATCGCAGATCCATGTCGAGCATTTCGCAAGGAAGGGAGCGCCGGCGACTGCGGGCGGATTCGAGATCCGCCTTCACCGCTCCAAATTGACGCTCAAGGTGGGACGGGGAAGCACGATCCTGGAGACCCTGCTGGCCGCAAGGATCGACGTCCCGCATTCCTGCAAGGAGGGCGTCTGCGGATCGTGCAAGGTGCGGGTCCTCGAAGGCCTGCCGGATCATCGCGACCAGGTCTTGAGTCCGGACGAACACGCACGGAACGATCAGATGATCACGTGCTGCTCCGGCACGAAAACCCCATCGCTCGTGCTGGATCTGTGACAATGGATGGGAATGCTAGCAACCCTACCGATCCGCCCGCGGCACGCCACGAAATCGGCCGGGCGTAATTCCCATCGCGGAACGGAAGGCGTGGATGAAGGCCGAGGGCGTTTCGTATCCGAGATCCAGCGCCACCTGGCTGATGGGCGCGCCCGTCGCCAGCAGTCCGATCGCCGCGTGCATCTGGACCTGCTTGCGATAGTCCCGGAAACCCATCCCCGTCTCGGCGTCGAAGAGCCTCGCCAACGTTCTCTGGCTCGCTCCCAGCCTGCGGCCCCATTCCGCGAGAGTGGTGCTGTCGTCCGGCGTCGCGATCAGGGTGTCCGCTATCGCGCGCAACTTGGCATTGCGGGGGCGGGACAGCCGGAACGGCTCAGCCGGCGCCGCCCGGAACTGGTCGAAGAAGACGTTGATCAGCCGCGACTCGGGGGAGTCCGGCGAATATTCCGGCGACATGTCTGCTATGGTCCCGAGCAAGGTCATGATGAGCTCGTTCACGTTCACGACCCGACAACACGCGTCCGCCTCCTCGATGGCATCGGGATGAATGTTCGCGACCACCAGTGTGGCGCGGCCAAGCATGGCCGTCGAATGCTCGAAAGCCCTCGGGATCACGATCCCACGTTTCGGTGGCACGATCCAGAATGCGTCGGCCGAGGCGACCTTGAGGACCCCCTGCGTCGGGATGAGAAACTGCATATGATCGAGATGGCGATGCGGCACCACATAGGTCCGGCTCTCGTGGCTATCGACAAAAACGCGAATCGGCCGTTGCGGAGACGGCCCGCGTTGACCGAGTGACCGCGACGCCTTCCGGGTTTGGCTCCGCATGCATGTGCCCCTGACCATATCGCGGGGATTATTCTAGCTGCAGCTGTCGCCGATGACCACGGAGAGATGACCAGCGACGCTATCCGGACATTCAGATTCACGTCTACTCAACCGAGCGTCGGATGGACCTGGTCGAGGATGGCATCGATGTCGCCCTTCGCGTCGGCGCGATTGTTCACGAGGCGATGGTGGCGCGACGCGTGATGTTTTCGCAATGTTCTCGTGGCCAGCCCACGGCTGGTGAAACGCTTGGGCAAACCCGCACAGCCCGATGCGCTTCATCGTTTCCCATGCGCGGTGTGGGCGTCGCGCGGCGATGTCCCCACCCGGTGGGAATTGGGCGATCACGCGATCGAGCTCAAGCCCGTGCTGACCACCAACGACTATCATCACTTGTGCGATCTCGCCCTCGGTGGCTCCGTAGTCACGGAACTACCGCCCTTCCTGGCGGCCGCGCCAATCCGGGAGAAGCGTTTGATGCACCTGCTGCCGCAGCATCCGCTGCCCGAATGGTCCCTCAACCTGCTCTATCCGCCGCACCGTTACCAATCCACCATCGTCAGGACGTATCTGGATTTCTGCCAGAGCCATCTCCCGACAATTGTGCGGGCTTGCACGGTGTGAGCCGAGGCTGGTCTCAGCAGACAATCGTCAGATCACAAAAAGTTTTGCCGCATCCACCTTTGGATGTTTCTGCAGAGCTTCCCCGGCGTTAAAGAGACCATCGCGTTTCAACTTGTCGGCGGCCGTGCTGCCTTGAGATCTGGATAAAAAATGAGTCGCTTCTGGAGCAGCCTGACCCACGGCCTGAAGCCTTATGTGCCGGGCGAACAGCCTCGCATCGCGGATCTGGTCAAGCTCAACACCAACGAAAGCCCGGTTGGCCCTTCACCACGGGCGCTGGAGGCCATTCGCGGCGAAGCCACCGATACGCTGCGTCTGTATCCCGACCCACAGGCCACCGCGCTGCGGGCAGCCCTCGCCGCCTACCACCAGGTACGACCCGAACAAGTGTTCGTCGGCAACGGTTCGGACGAGGTGCTGGCCCATGTCTTCGCTGCCTTGCTGAAACATGATGCGCCGCTGCTTTTCCCTGATATCACCTACAGCTTCTACCCGGTCTATTGCCGCCTGTTCGGCATCACTCATGAAACCGTGCCACTCGATCGGTCCCTGCAGATTCGTGTTGCCGACTATCGCCGGCCGGCCGGCGCCCTCATCATTCCCAATCCGAATGCACCAACAGGGATCGCCCTATCACGTGCTGAGATCGTGACATTGCTGGAACAGCATCCTGACGCTCCCGTGGTGATCGACGAGGCCTATGTCGATTTCGGAGCGGAGACCGCAATTCCGCTCGTCGCCTCTTACCCAAATCTTCTGGTCGTTCAGACCATGTCGAAGTCCCGGGCGTTGGCCGGGCTGCGGGTTGGTTATGCGATCGGTGATGCCGACCTGATCGAAGCGCTCACCCGGGTGAAGGACAGCTTCAACTCCTATCCTCTCGGCCGTCCCGCCCAGGCCGGCGCCATCGCCGCCCTGGAGGACGAAGCCTATTTTCAGCAGTGCCGGGCTCTCGTGATCCAGGGACGGGAGCGGCTCAACCACGGACTGATCCGGCTTGGCTTCGACGTGCTGCCATCCGCCGCCAATTTCGTCTTCGCCCGTCATCCGACGCATGATGGCGCGGTGCTGGCGGCCACGCTACGCGAACGGGCCGTGATCGTCCGTCATTTTTCCGCGCCTCGCATCTCCGATTATCTGCGGATCACCGTGGGCACGGACAGCCAGATCGACCGGCTGCTGTTGGCCCTGTCGGACATCTTCAGCAAGCCCGCAGGGAGCGCTTGAGCTCCAGACCGCGCAGTACGGATCTGTCGCCTTCACATCTCCGGCTGTCCCTGCTGCGCCAACCAATCGCAGAACAAGAGAGACGGCGGATCGGCCTGATGCGCCTCGGGCAGGTAGGCGAAGTAACTTCGCGCGGGCAGGCTCGGGTGCGGAAACGGCGTCACGAGGCGGCCGGCCGCGAGATCGTCGGCCACCAGCGCCGTCGGCCCCATCGCCACGCCGAGCCCGTCGAGCGCCGCCTGGATGGTGAGATAGAAGTGGTCGAAGGTCAGCGCCGCCGCGGACTCCAGACCCGTTTGTCCCGCCAGGGTCAGCCAGTCGCGCCACAGCCGCGGCATCGACGTCACATGCAACAGCGTGTGGCGCGACAGATCCGCGATGTCGGTGAGCGGCAGGCTTGTCAGCAGCGCGGGAGCGCACACCGGCAACCGCCGCTCCGACAGCACCAGTCGCGAGACAAAGCCGTGGAACGCGTCCGGGCCTCCACGGATCACCACGTCGAAGGCCTCGGGCAGCGCATCCACCGGATCGTTCGACGTGGTCAGCCGCACCTCGATGTCGGGATGCATGGCGCGAAACAGCGCCATCCGCGGCATCAGCCAGCGCAGGCTGAATGTCGCCAGCGCATTGACGCGCAGCACCATGGCTGGCGATCTGCCCTGGCGCTCGATGTGATGACGCACGGCCGCCGCGATACGATCGAGCGCGGGACCCACCTCGGCCAGCAAGGTCGCGCCGCTCTCCGTCAGCACCACGCGCCGGGTGGAGCGCCGGAACAGCGCTGGCGCGCCGAGCCATTGCTCCAGCACGCGCACCTGCTGGCTGATCGCGCCGTGCGTGACACCGAGTTCGCCGGCCGCGTCCTTGAAGCTGCCGAGACGCGCAGCCGCCTCGAAGGCGCGGATGGCGTTGAGCGGCGGCAGGGTACGGCGTCGAGCAAGCATAGCCATTGTTAGATTCTCTAACCCATAGCCAGATTATTACTCATTTGTGACGGGGCAAAAAGCGGCTCATAGTGCCTTAAGAATCTTGGAGAATCTTAGCTTTATAACAAACATCAGGCGCCGGCCAACTCCAGCCGCAAAATCAGATTTTCTAGCTACTCGAAACGCCGAGGTGCGGCGTGAAGCCGGACGAGCGATCGGCGCCATGATCGGAGGACAATCTTGGATCAACTGACCGCAACGCCGATCCCGGACACCACGCATGGCAATCGCCGGCGTACGCTGGCAACCACCGGCGTCAATCATGCTCTCCATGACGGCTATACCGATCTGATCTATGTGCTGCTGCCGATCTGGCAGAACGAGTTCGCACTCGGCTACGGCGCCCTTGCGCTGATGCGGGCGCTCTACGCAGGCGCCATGGCCGGGCTGCAAATTCCCGCCGGGCGCCTCGCCGAGCGTATCGACGGCAAGATCGTGCTTGTGATCGGGACGGTGCTGTCGGCGCTTGGCTATGGTCTCGCCGGACTTTCCGGCAGCGCCATCGGACTCTGTCTCGCATTGCTGCTGTCCGGCGCCGGATCGAGCACACAGCACCCTCTTGCATCGGCTGCGGTGTCGCGCGCCTACGGCGCGGCCGCCAAGGGACCGCTCGGCATCTACAATTTCACCGGCGATCTGGGAAAGGCTGCGATCCCGGCGCTGCTGTCCTTGCTGCTGATCATCATGCCATGGCGCCACGCCTTGCTCGTGCTGGCGCTCGCCGGAACAGCAGTGGCGATCTACATCGCCGCCGCGATGCCGCCGATTGGAAAAACACGCGCAGGACGGCCAGTTGCCGCGGCATCGTCGACTGGGACAACCAACAGCGGCTTCACGCTGCTGTTCACCATCGGCATTCTCGACACCGCCGTCAGAATGGGGCTGCTGACGTTCCT
The DNA here is from genome assembly GCF_032397745.1 of Bradyrhizobium prioriisuperbiae. Classification (NCBI taxonomy): domain Bacteria; kingdom Pseudomonadati; phylum Pseudomonadota; class Alphaproteobacteria; order Hyphomicrobiales; family Nitrobacteraceae; genus Bradyrhizobium; species Bradyrhizobium prioriisuperbiae. Next base: position 2,444,561 of record NZ_CP135921.1, on the reverse strand, counting down.
GCCGTTTCTGCTGCAGGCAAAGGGCGCTTCGCTTCCGACCAGCGGCCTTGCGCTCACACTCGTTTTCATCGGCGGTGCCGCCGGCAAATTCGTATGCGGGTGGCTCGGCGAGCGGGTCGGCACATTGCGAACGATCCTGCTGACGGAAGGCGGCACCGCGGCGTGCATCCTTGCGGTTCTGGTGCTGCCTCTCGCAGGAACGATGATGCTGCTGCCGCTGCTCGGCGTGATGCTGAACGGCACCTCATCGGTGCTGTACGGCACCGTGCCGGAGCTTGCACCCGGTCGCACGGAGCGCGCTTTTGCTTTGTTCTACACCGGCACCATCGGCTCGGGCGCGATCGCCCCGATCCTTTATGGCGTGCTCGGCGATGCTCTGGGACCCACCGCGGCCACTATGGCGACAGCGATCACGGCCATGGCGATATGTCCTCTCGCCTTCATTCTTGCGCCACATCTGACCCGGGCGCGGGTTTGACCTCACGCACGCGGCAGGCCAGTTTGCCGGCCATGACGACCTCGATTCCAGACACTTCGCTTCCAGATCCGCCGGCCGCACCGTGGCAGGCCACTGTGCTGACCCTGTTTCCCGAGATGTTTCCGGGACCACTGGGCATCAGCCTCGCCGGCAGGGCGCTGGCGTCCGGGCTATGGGCCCTGACGGCGCGCGACATCCGTGATGCCGCAACGGATCGGCATCGGAGTGTCGACGACACGCCGGCCGGCGGCGGCCCGGGCATGGTGCTGCGGGCCGATGTCCTGGCACGCGCGATCGATGGGGTGGAGACGGCGGGCCCAAGGCTGCTGATGAGCCCGCGCGGCGCCCCCCTCACTCAGAGGCGGGTGGCGGAACTCGCTGCCGGGCCCGGCCCGCTGATAGTCTGCGGCCGATTTGAGGGCATTGACCAGCGGGTGATCGAGGCCAGGGGGCTGGAGGAGGTTTCCATCGGTGACTATGTCCTCTCCGGCGGTGAGATCGCCGCCATGGCCCTGATCGATGCCTGCGTGCGGCTGCTGCCGGGAGTGATGGGTCGACTAAGCTCTGGAGATGATGAGAGTTTTTCTCACGGACTACTGGAATACCCGCAATACACCCGCCCTCAGGAGTTCGAAGGGCGGACGATCCCCGAGATCTTACTGTCCGGGGATCACGCCAAGGTCGCCGCCTGGCGCCTGGCCGAGGCCGAGGCCCTGACCCAAGCCCGCCGGCCCGACTTGTGGGCCGCAAAAATCGCCACCCGCCCGGCCAAAAAGCCGCCAAAAAAGACGACGGAAGGGTGACAACCGGTCTGCTTTGCCGTATAGGAGCGCCCAATCCGCGCAGGATAGAAGGACGTTGCGCCCCGCCGACCGGGAGCGCCGCCGATGGAGATTTCACTATGAACCTTATTCAAGAGATCGACAAAGAGCAGCTCGACAAGCTGTCTGCCGGTCGCGATATCCCCGACTTCGGCCCGGGCGACACCGTCATCGTCAATGTGAAGGTGAAGGAAGGCGATCGTACCCGCGTGCAGGCCTATGAAGGCGTTTGCATCGGCCGTCAGGGCGGTGGCATCCACCAGAGCTTCACCGTCCGCAAGATTTCCTATGGCGAGGGCGTCGAGCGCGTGTTTCCGCTCTATTCGCCGATGATCGACTCCATCAAGGTGGTGCGTCACGGCAAGGTGCGTCGTGCCAAGCTGTATTATCTTCGCGGCCTGCGCGGCAAATCTGCCCGCATTGTCGAGAAGAAGCAGGAACGCCAGGCCGCCGTCGGCGAGTAATTTTTCTCCTCACGGAGAGTTTTACAAAAGCGCGGCCTTACGGGCCGCGCTTTTTTGTTGGGCGTGCATATGTGATCGTTCCGCCAAAGCATGGCTGCTTGATTGTGGCGGCCGGACACCGGTGATAGAAACGTAGAATGGTTCCAGACACCACCATAGCCAGCCTGCCGACGGAGCGGATCGTGCTCGACGATCACCGCCGCCTGCCCGGGCGATTCTATGGACGGTTCACAGCCTCGATCGCCGCGGGCCTTTGACGCTCGCGCCGCTGATGCCTGCGCCGGCGCTGCCGGTCGAACCCATTCAACGCTTATCGAGGGACTGATCCCATGTCCGCTAAATCAACGTCCGTTAAACCAACCACCCTGTACGACAAGATCTGGGCCGACCATCTGGTCGACGAGCAGCCCGACGGCACCTGCCTGCTCTATATCGACCGCCATCTGGTCCATGAGGTGACCTCGCCGCAGGCCTTCGAAGGCCTGCGCCTGACCGGGCGCAAGGTGCGAGCACCGGAGAAAACGCTCGCCGTTGTCGACCACAACGTGCCAACCACCGATCGCAGCAAGCCGAACCCGGATCCGGAGAGCGCCGAGCAGATCAAGACGCTGGCGGACAACGCCCGCGATTTCGGCGTCGAATATTATGACGAGTTCGACAAGCGCCAGGGCGTCGTCCACATCATTGGCCCCGAGCAAGGCTTCACCCTGCCCGGCACCACCATCGTGTGCGGCGACAGCCACACCTCGACCCATGGTGCATTCGGCGCGCTGGCCCACGGCATCGGCACCTCCGAGGTCGAGCACGTGCTGGCGACGCAGACACTGATCCAGAAGAAAGCCAAGAACATGCGCGTCACCGTCGACGGCGCATTGCCCGACGGCGTCACCGCCAAGGACATCATCCTCGCCATCATCGGCGAGATCGGCACCGCGGGCGGCACCGGCCATGTGCTGGAGTACGCCGGCGACGCAATCCGCGCGCTGTCGATGGAAGGCCGCATGACCGTCTGCAACATGTCGATCGAAGGTGGCGCCCGCGCCGGCCTGGTCGCTCCGGACGAGAAGGCCTACGAATTCCTGAAGGGACGTCCGAAGTCGCCGAAAGGCACCGACTGGGACGCCGCGATGCGTTACTGGGAGACGCTGCGCACGGATGAAGGTGCGCACTTCGACGCCGAACTGCGGCTCGACGCCGCGAAACTGCCGCCGATCGTCACCTGGGGCACCTCGCCCGAGGATGTGATCTCCGTCACTGGCATGGTGCCCAATCCCGAAGATATCGCCGACCTGACCAAGCGCGCCTCGAAGGAGCGCGCGCTGGCCTATATGGGCCTGGTCGCCGGCACCAAGATCACCGACATCAAGCTCGACCGCATCTTCATCGGCTCCTGCACCAATGGCCGCATCGAGGATCTGCGCGCGGCCGCCAAGGTGGTCGATGGCCGCACGGTCAACGGCCATGTCAGCGCGATGATCGTGCCGGGCTCCGGCCTGGTGAAGGAGCAGGCGGAAGCCGAAGGGCTCGACAAGATCTTCCTGAAGGCCGGCTTCGAATGGCGCGAACCGGGCTGCTCGATGTGCCTGGCGATGAACCCGGACAAGCTCGCGCCGGAAGAGCGTTGCGCCTCCACCTCGAACCGCAACTTCGAGGGCCGCCAGGGCTTCAAGGGCCGCACCCACCTGGTGTCGCCGGCGATGGCGGCAGCCGCGGCGATCGCCGGCCACTTCGTCGACATCCGCGACTGGCGCTGAGTTTCATCGCGGACATTGGGTCGGGTCGGATGTAGGATGGGTTGAGCGCAGCGAAACCCATCCTACCGGCTAACGACAGCACACGCAGGCAACGAGAGGGGTAATCATGACGGTGTATGTGATCGCCCAGCTCAAGATGACCGATCGCGCCGCCTATGATCGTTATCAGGCACGCTTCTTCGAGGTGTTCCGACAGTTCAGCGGGCGCCTGCTTGCGGCTGACGAACAGCCTGCGGTGCTCGAGGGTGATTGGGAGCGCGACAAGCTCGTGATGATGTCGTTTCCCGACGAGGCTTCGTTTCGCGCGTTTGAACAATCGCCCGGCTATCAGGAGATTTCCCGCGACCGCAAGGCCGGCGCGGAAGCCGTGGTGCTGCTGGTCAAGGGTTTCGCCCCCGTCTCATGACAATAGGCGCTTCAGAGAAGCGCCTGTTTGTTTGAGAGCGTCAACGCCTGACGTTACCAGCCGAACCCGAAGCCGAAACCATAGAACGGCACCACCGGACTGTAAGGCCGGTAATAATACGGGCGATAGTAATAGGGTCGGTAGGCCGGCCGATAATAACTGTAGCTCGGGCCGTGATAGCTGTAAGGCTGATAGTAGCTGTGGGGGCGGTAATGGCGATAGTGACGATGCCGCCGCCGCTGGGCGCTGACATCAGTCGCGCCCGTCTCGTTGAGGCGTGCATCATATCCAGATGACGACGTCGACGCCTTCGCGGATGCCGGTGCGACACCCGCGGTCGAGATGACGATCAACGCCGCGGCCGCCGTGATCGCTCCAATCAACGATCTCATCACAAGAAACTCCTTCTGCTGTTGGTCCACGCCTCCCATCCGCGCGAAATATTAGCGAGAGCATGAACCCCAAGGCCATCAGCGACCCAGCGGATCGCGACACTTGGTCACAGCATTTCGATCAAACCGTGGTGACACAGCAGGCCGTCGAAACACGCAAGGCTTCGATCGCGAGCTGCGCCGAAGCCTTGCATTGACGTGATTTCGCCGACGCTGCGATCAGCGCCAGTGGTGACGCCGGTGATGATGACGGCGCCAGTGATGGCGATGGTGCCAGTGATGGCGGCGTCCGTGATGGCGATGCCAGCGGACGTCCGTGGTGATTCCGAGATTTTCGGACGCGAATTTTGTGCTCGCTGCGGCGCCGGGATTCGCAAGCGAAAGCGCCTGCGCATGCTGGGTCGGAGCGGCAATGAACAACAAGCCTGCAACAGCGAGCAAGCCGAACATTTTTTTCATTTCTGGAGTCCTCCTGACAAGTGGGCGCCATAATAACGCCGACGCCGCAAATTGTTCCCAACTCAAGTTGCATCGGCATTGCAAAGGCTACGGCTCGCGACGTGAACGCGAAGTGAATGCGTGCATTGATCAGTTCGCGGTTCGCGTCCAGACCCGGCGAAACCGAAATCCGACTGCGACGTATCTTGTCGTGTTCGCGCAACTCGGGAGACCCGATGATGTCTCGCTTATCGATTGTCGCCGGAACTATCGCCGCGATCGGGGCCTGCTCGACAGCGGCTGTTGCTTCGCAAGGCCCGGGCACCATGCCCGGCACGGCAAGCGACTTCACTCAGATTGCCATGGCTGTCGTGGTCTATGGATCGTGTGCGGCAGTGGTCGCCGCCGGCCTGCTCGGCCCGCTATGGAAACATTAGCAACGTCGCGAAACACCCGCGCAGCCTGAGCCCGCGATCAGCCGCGCTGCCACCAGCAGCGCATGCGCGGCACGATGACGGTGCCGGCCTGCCGGTATTCCTGCTCATAATGGGCAACGCACTGGCGCGTGGCATTGGGACCGGGATAGTCGTACTCGCGGTAGACCCGCAACCGGGTGGGGCTGCGTCGGCGTCGGCTTTGCGCCGAAAGATCAGTCGGGCCCTGTTGCGCGACAACCGCACCCTCGCGCTTCATCGGCGATGCCTCGGCAGGCGCAAGTCCGGCCAGACCGATCGCGAGCGCAAGGGCGCCTGCAGTCCAAATCGCCGCTTTTGTGATCCGCATGTCGACGCCTTTACCCCGAAATAACCAAAACCCCTCAATCGGCGCCACGCTCTCCGATTAGCGCGCATCCGTCAACCGCCCAAGATCGCCTTCAAGATCGCCTTGGCCGGAGACCTTCAGGGCTCTATTGAAGGACCCATGACCGATACCCCATCCGACGTCTTATCCAGTGCCCCTTGGACCTCCGCCAAGGCGCCGTCGCTGGCCGAGTTCGAAATCATGGCGCGTGATGTGTTTGAGCGCTTGCCGGCCGATTTTCGCGCGCTGTGCGAGGGCCTGATCATCCAGATCGACGATTTCCCGACCGACGAGGTGCTGGACACCATGAAGGCCGAGAGCGAGTTCGACCTGCTCGGGCTGTTCCAGGGGGTCGGACTGCCGTTCCGCAGCGTCGACGAGGTGGCGCCGCTGCCCAACATGATCTGGCTGTACCGCCGCCCGATCCTGGATTACTGGGCGGATCACGACGAAACCCTCGGCCATATCGTCGGCCATGTGCTGATTCACGAAATCGGCCACCATTTCGGCCTGTCGGACGCCGACATGGAGGCGATCGAGGCCGAAATCCAGTGACCAGCCATTCCCATGACCAGCCATGCGATTTCGGCCTTTTACCCGAGGGCCAATCGCGATAAAAACTCAGCTCCACGGGCGAATTGCACGCCCCTGCTCAGGACAAACCAAGATGGACAAGTTCACGGTACTGGAAGGCGTCGCGGCGCCGCTGAAGATCATCAATGTCGATACCGACATGATCATTCCCAAGCAGTACCTCAAGACCATCAAGCGCACCGGCCTTGGCAAGGGGCTTTTCTCGGAGCAGCGCTACAAGGACGACGGCAGCGAGAATCCGGACTTCGTGCTGAACAAGCCGTCCTATCGCAACGCCAAGATCCTGGTGGCCGGCGACAATTTCGGCTGCGGCTCGAGCCGCGAACACGCGCCATGGGCGCTGGCCGATTTCGGCATCAAGTGCGTGATCTCGACCTCGTTCGGCGACATCTTCTACAACAACTGTTTCAAGAACGGCATCCTGCCGATCCGCGTCTCGCCGGAAGATCTTGAGAAGCTGTTCGACGACGCCGAACGCGGCGCCAACGCCACCATCACCGTCGACCTGGTGAAGCAGGAAATCCGCGGCCCCGACGGCGGCACGGTGACATTCGAGATCGATGCGTTCCGCAAGCACTGCCTGCTCAACGGCCTCGACGACATCGGCCTGACCATGGAAAAGAGCGCGTCGATCGCCAGCTTCGAAGCCAAGGAAAAGGTTTCGCGGCCCTGGCTGTGAACTGACGCTCAGAAGCTCGACATCACTGGCTATATTCTGCGTCCTGCCCGGCCTTGTGCCGGGCAGGACTGCAGAGAGTGCAGCAACGTGTTGGCCTACCCCATCGCCGCAATCGCATCGGCAATCGCAATGGTCCGCCTCGCGATATCAGCGTGCAGCCGCTCGACCATGCGGCCATCGAGCTGAATCGCTCCACGGCCGGCATTCTCCGGCAACTCGAACGCGGCGAGAATTCTCCGCGCCTGCGCAACCTCTTCGGCCGGCGGAGTGAAGGCGGCGTTGCAGGCGTCGATCTGGCTCGGATGGATCAGGGTCTTGCCGTCGAAGCCCATGTCGCGGCTTTGCGCGCATTCGGCGGCGAAGCCGGCCGCGTTGCTGAAATCGCTGTAGGGGCCGTCGAGAATTTCGAGGCCGTAGGCATGCGCGGCGAGAATGCAATTGATGTAGAACGGCAGCATGGTGGCGCGGCCCTCCACCATCCGGATCCGGGTCTCACGGGCGATATCATTCGGCCCCATCACGTAGCCGGCCAGCCGCACCTCGGCATGGCGGGCCTGGGTCGAGAGTTCCTCGACATGCAGGATCGCAAACGCCGTTTCGATCATCGCCCACACCTTGACCGACATCGGCGCGCCAAGATCGTTGAGCCGGTCGGAAATCGCCGCGAGATCGTCGACACTGGAGACCTTCGGCACCACGATGCCGTCGGGCAAAGCTTTGGCCGCCATCGCCAGGTCATCGACCCACCAGGGCGTATCGAGCGCGTTGATACGGATCAGCACCTCGCGCTTGCCGAAGCCGCCGGCCGCGATGGTCTGTGCGATCTGATCCCGCGCCACCGCCTTGGCGTCGGGGGCCACCGCATCCTCGAGGTCGAGGATGATGCCGTCCACCGGCAGGGTGCGGGCCTTTTCCAGGGCGCGCGGATTGGACCCGGGCATGAACAGCAGGCTGCGGCGGGGACGGATCATGAGGTCATTCCGGTCAATTGGCTGAGGCCTTGCGCGATAGCATTTCAAGGCTTCCGGCGGAAGACTTGTTCGGGCCGAGCGCATATGATTAGCCATCCTCGTGTGGGGGTCAGAAATTCCCCCAACCTTGCAACTGGCTCATCAGGGGAATTTCTGACCCAAAACCACACGAGAATCATGATTGCTAGTGTCCTCTCGAATTCGAAGTTCGCTGAAGAGCGTGCTGCCAGGTTTGGCGAACTTTGAATTCGGGGACACTAGACCAACCACGGGATCACGCATGACCACGTTTCCGCAAGACCTCGTCGCCGGCTACCGGACGTTCGCAACCCAGCGCCTGCCCACCGAGCAGTCGCGCTACCGCGAACTGTCGGAGCGCGGCCAGTCGCCGGAAGTGATGGTGATCGGCTGCTGCGACAGCCGGGTGTCGCCGGAGGTGATCTTCGACGCCGGCCCGGGCGAACTGTTCGTGGTGCGCAACGTCGCCAACCTGGTGCCGCCCTACGCCCCGGACGGTGCCGCCCATGGCGTCTCCGCCGCGCTGGAGTTCGCGGTGCAGGTGCTCCGCGTCAAGCACATCGTGGTGCTCGGGCACGCCCAGTGCGGTGGCATCAAAGCCCTGGTGCAGGACGCAGCCCCGCTGTCGCCCGGCGACTTCATCGGCAAATGGATGTCCCTGCTCGAGCCGACGCTGGAGCAGAACGCGCGCCGCTCCAACGAAGACTTTCAGGACTTCATCACCCGGCTGGAGAAGAAGGCGGTCTCCACCAGCCTGCAGAACCTGATGACGTTTCCCTGCGTCCAGATCCTGGCCGAGCGTGGCAAGCTGCATCTCCATGGCGCCTATTTCGGCGTAGCCCGCGGATCGCTTTCGGTGCTGGACCAGGCGACCGGCGAATTCGTCAGTGTCGCTGCGGCGTAACCGCGCGGACGAGCCCACGCTGGTCACGGTTGCGCGATTGTGATGGGCGTTCACATCGCTGCCCGCCCATATAGAACGCGATGTTCACGACTCCGCGGAGATTGCCGATGTCGATTTCAAATCCGGGTCCCACCACATTAGCGGCGATCGCAATTGCTCTCAGCCTGATCAATCCGGCTCTTGCAGCCACCAAGCGAAGCGCCGTCCACAGCGGCCCGCCACCATTCTGCATCGCCCGAGGCGGCGGCGGCGAAGGCGGCGGCGGCACGCGCACCGACTGCCGGTTTTACGATTATCAAACCTGCCAGCAGGCCGCGGCCGCCGGTGGCAACTGCGTGCAGAACATCGACGCGAAGTAGCGCGCCTAGAGCCTTTCCCGTTTCGATAGAATCGAAACGGGGCTCTAGATTTTTGATTTGACGCGTTTTCTTCACGCGAACCGGTATCCACTTCGCTCGAAAACGCTCTAAAAACAAAATGCCCTCGAGGTCACTCGAGGGCATCGTGTTGATGGATCAGTTGACGTCAGAAGGCTGGATCAGGCCGCCTTTTTCTTGGCGCTGATCAACTTGCGGTTGATCAGGCATTCGGCGATCTGGATCGCATTGAGCGCCGCGCCCTTGCGCAGGTTGTCCGACACGCACCAGAACGACAGGCCGTTCTCAACCGTCGCATCCTCGCGGATGCGGCTGATGTAGGTGGCGTCTTCTCCTGCCGCCTCATACGGCGTGACGTAGCCGCCCGGCTCGCGCTTGTCGATGACGAGACAGCCAGGCGCGGTCCGCAGGATATTGCGGGCTTCATCCGCGCTGATCGGATTCTCGAACTCGACGTTGACCGCTTCGGAATGGCCGACGAACACCGGCACGCGTACGCAAGTGGCGGTGAGCTTGATCTTCGGATCGAGGATCTTTTTCGTCTCCATCATCATCTTCCACTCTTCCTTCGTGTAGCCGTCTTCCATGAAGACGTCGATCTCGGGAATGACGTTGAAGGCGATGCGCTTGGGGAATTTCTTGGTGACGATCTCCTCGGTGGTGTAGACGGCCTTGGTCTGCGAGAACAGTTCGTCCATCGCATCCTTGCCGGCACCCGACACCGATTGATAGGTCGCGACCACGACGCGCGTGATCTTGGCCTTGTCATGCAGCGGCTTCAGCGCCACCACGAGCTGCGCGGTCGAGCAGTTCGGATTGGCGATGATGTTCTTCTTGCTGAAGCCCGCCACCGCATCCGCATTCACTTCCGGCACGATCAGCGGAACGTCCGGATCCATGCGAAACGCCGACGAATTGTCGATCACGATGGCGCCGGCGGCGCCGATCTTCGGCGACCATTCCTTCGACACGCTGCCGCCCGCCGACATCAGGCAGATGTCGACGTCGCTGAAATCGTAATTCTCGAGGGCTTTGACTTTGAGGGTTTTGTCGCCGTAGGACACTTCCACGCCCTGGCTGCGCCGGGACGCGAGGGCAACCACCTCGTCGGCCGGGAAGCTTCGTTCGGACAGGATGTCGAGCATCTCCCGGCCCACATTGCCGGTCGCGCCCACCACAGCAACCTTGTAACCCATCGTTCACTCTCCGCTCAAAAATGCTCCGGCACCCGCACTGCGGATAACGGAAGCGTGGGCGCTTCTATGCGAAAAACGCCCAAAATACAACGCTTCCGCAGCCAAACCCGGGAATTCCGGCACGTCCTGATCGCAAACAGCATCGTTTGCATCACCGCACCGACCACCGAGAGCATCCCCTGCAGCTATGCCGCCGACCTCGTCCGATCAAGCATCCCAGAGACACGGCGGCGTCCACCCGCTGCTGCGCAGCTTTGCCCAGGAGACCCGCGCACTGCTGCTCCGGCTGCTGGCGTATCTCTGCATCCCGATTGCGCTGGTGTTGATCGCCATGGAGCTGTGGTCCGCCAGTCAATCTAACCTGACCGAACTCATTGATTCGGCTACAAAAACAATCTCCTCTAAAGAATCCGCGAGGGCCGAAGCCCCATTAAAACAAGCCTCCGATGGCATCCCGAACGGCGACCGAACACCAACCACGGACACCACATCCGATCGAGCGGCCAATCAGCAGACCCCACCTGTGGCAGCGCCCGCGCCGGCCCCACGGGATCAGATGCGCCGCCAGCGACTGCTGGAACCGACGAAGAGCCGTACCGACGTGTCCTGCCAAGACAAGGAGCAGGGCAAGGCGAAAGGCCTCGCCAAGACCGAAGCCAAGGCCGAGCGCGGCCGCTGTGACAGAGCCGCGGCTGCGGACGGGATCGACACAGAGGGCGCTCCGCGGCTGCGCGGCCGCATCTAGATCGTGAAGCAAGGCCGGCTTTGTAAAAGCCGCATGACCACCCATATCCATTGGACCTGAGCTAAAGGCCTGCCTTTGATGAAATATTTCGTCACGGGTGATGATTATTGTAAGCAGGTGTTGCCCGATTCACCTTGTGGCTCCCTTGCCCGCCCGGCTAAAATGGGACGACATTCGGATTCCCGATGAGGACATGATGACTTTGAAATTCCTGAGCCCGTCCCTCTTGAGTATTGGTGTTGCCGCAGCCGTTCTCATGACGGCCTTCGCAACCCACGAGGCGGATGCGGCCCCGAAACGGCGCGCTTATGCGTCGAAATCATCGGTCAACGCCTCTTATCAGGCCGGCCCACGCACCCGCATCTATGTCAGCAAGCGGTCCTGGCTCGATGCCGGCACCGAAGTGCTGCCGGGCGAGCGCAAGTTCACCGACTATGCGACCGGCGGCCCTGGCCGTTTCGAGAACCTCGACCGGTTGAATTCGCACATGGATTTCCGCCGCTCACCGCTGAGCACGCCGGCCGATGTCGGCGGTTATCCGACCGGGTTCCCGTTCTACCCGGATTGAGCGGTTCATCTATCCCAACGAAAAATGCCCGGCTCACCGCCGGGCATTTTTTATGGAATCTTTTATTCCCCGCGGTGAGCCTGCCGATCAGGCGTGCAGCGCCTGCAGCTCATTCACGATCGCTTCGCCCATCTGTGCCGTGCTGACCACGGTCGAACCTTCGGACTTGATGTCGCCGGTGCGCAGCCCCTTGGCCAACACCGCCGCGATGGCTTCGTCGAGCTTGTCGGCAAGGGTGCCGAGGTCGAGCGAATAGCGCAGCGCCATGCCGAACGATGCCAGCATCGCGATCGGATTGGCCGCGCCCTGGCCGGCGATATCGGGCGCCGAGCCATGCACCGGCTCGTACAGCGCCTTGCGCTTGCCGGTCTTGGCATCGGTCTCGCCGAGCGACGCCGACGACAGCATGCCGATCGACCCCGTCAGCATCGCCGCGATATCCGACAGCATGTCGCCGAACAGGTTGTCAGTGACGATGACGTCGAACTGCTTGGGTGCCTTCACCAGCTGCATGCCGCCGGAATCCGCGAGCTGGTGCTCGAGCTGCACGTCCTTGTATTCGCGGCCATGCACCTGCGTCACCACCTCGTTCCAGAGCACGCCGGACTTCATGACGTTGCGCTTTTCCATCGAGGTGACTTTGTTGCGGCGCTTGCGCGCGAGATCGAACGCGACTCGGGCGATGCGCTCGATTTCATAGGTGTCGTAGACCTGGGTATCGATGGCGCGCTTCTGGCCGTTGCCGAGATCGGTGATGGTCTTGGGCTCGCCGAAATACACGCCACCGGTGAGCTCGCGCACGATCATGATGTCGAGGCCTTCCACCACCTCGCGGCGCAGGCTGGAGGATTCCGCCAGTGCCGGATAGCAGATCGCCGGCCGCAGATTGGCGAACAGCGCGAGGTCCTTGCGCAGCCGCAGCAGCCCGGCTTCGGGCCGCACGTCATAGGGCACGCTGTCCCACTTCGGACCGCCGACCGCTCCGAAGATCACGGCGTCGGCGGCCTGCGCCAGTGCCATGGTCTTGTCGGTGATCGACACCTTGTCCGCATCATAGCTGGCGCCGCCCACCAGGCCGCTTTCGGTCTCGAACTTGGCAATGCCCTTTGCATTCAGCCAGTCGATCAGACGTTTCACCTCGGCCATCACCTCAGGGCCGATACCGTCACCGGGCAGGAGCAGCAGCTTATGGGTCGTCGCCATATTTATCGACATTGGGGGTCGCCTTTACCGATACCAAAGGATGAGATGGCCACGTGCTAGAGTGCCATTGCGGGATTTGCAAGACACCAATTCCGGGCGCCCGGCTTGCGGAACAGGGCCGGCGCTGTCCAAATGGGGGCCCGCCGGAGCTTCGATGGTTCACATCCCCGACAAGACGCCACCAGCCTATGCACACCCCGCACGCCTGATCCTCATTCTGGCCCTGTCGCCGGCGATCGGGCTCGGCATCGGCCGTTTTGCCTATTCGCTGGTGCTCCCGGATATGCGCGACAGCCTCGGCTGGTCATATTCGGCCGCCGGCTTCATGAACACCATGAACGCGATTGGCTATCTCGCCGGCGCGTTGGGCGCGGCCAGCTTCGTGCGCCGCGCCGGCCTGTTTGCCGCAGCCTGGATCGGGGCCGTGATCTGCGTGATCTCGCTGGCGATGTGCGCGGCCACCGGCAACTTCACAGTGCTGAGCCTGGCGCGGTTCCTCGCCGGCGCGGGCGCTGCGATTTCCTTCGTCGGCGGCGGCGCGCTCGGGGCCACCATCGCGCAGTCGCAGCCCGCGCGCGCTTCGTTGCTGCTCAGCCTGTTCTACACCGGCCCCGCACTCGGTATCGTGCTGTCGGGGCTGATCGCGCCGTTCCTGCTGCAGGCTCTTGGCCCGGGCTCCTGGTGGACGGTGTGGGCGGTGCTCGCCGCCATCTCCGCGCTGATGACCGCCGTGCTGATGCTCAACCCGATCGCCAGCGCACCGCTGCCGGCGCACGCCAGCGCGATCCGGATTCCGCTGACGCCCGTGCTGGCCTATCTCGTCGGCTACTTCTGTTTCGGCGCCGGCTATATCGCCTACATGACCTTCATGATCGCCTATGTGCGCGACGCCGGGGGCAGTCCGCTGGCGCAATCGGCGTTCTGGTGCCTGATCGGCAGTGGCGCATTCGCTTCGCCCTGGGTCTGGCGCAGACTGATGGCGCGTGGCGCCAGCGGCATGAGCACGGGGATCCTGATCGGCATCACAATGGTCGGCGCGGTGCTGCCGCTGCTGAGGCATTCGCCGCTGATGCTGGTGGCCTCGGCGCTCGTGTTCGGCAACGCCTTCTTTGCGGTGGTCACCTCCACCACCGCCTTCGTACGGTTCAACTATCCGCCGGACGCGTGGCCGAAAGCGATCGCGGTGATGACCATTGCCTTCAGCCTGGGCCAGACACTGGGTCCGATCGTTACCGGCGCCATCAGCGATGCCATGGGCAGCCTCGGCACCGCGCTGAACATCTCCGCGCTGACACTTGCCATCGGCGCGATTGCCAGCGCGTTTCAGCGCAAGTTGCCGCAGCCCGCGTGACCGGAACGCGGAGGGCTACTCTGCGGACTCCGCACGCGGCGCATGATCCGTGCTGGACCTGCCAAAGCGCAGCCGCTGCCACCAGGGGCGGCGCTTCGTGCCGGTGGTGTCGTCGCCCGCGGCATCGCCGCGCTCGGAGCGGCTGAAGAACTTCTGCACCGCCACGAAAAACACCGGCACCATCAACAGCGCCAGCACCACCACCGCGATCATGCCGCCCATCACACCGGTGCCGAGCGCCTGCTGGCTCTTGGCGCCGGCACCGCTGGCGATCACCATCGGCAGCACACCGCAGACGAAGGCCAAACCGGTCATTAGGATCGGGCGGAAACGCAGATGGCAGGCCTCCATGGTCGCCTCCAGCAACGGCTTGCCTTGCGCGCGCAAATCCTTGGCGAACTCGATGATCAGAATAGCATCCTTCGCGGCTAGTCCGATGATCGTCACGAGGCCAACCGTGAAGTAGACGTCGTTGGGCAGACCGCGCGTCATGGCGGCGATGACGGCGCCGCAGATGCCGAGCGGAACGGTCATCAGCACCGCGATCGGGATCGTCCAGCTTTCATAGAGCGCGGCCAGGCACAGGAACACCACCAGGGCCGACAATCCCAGCAGGAACGGCGCCTGCGATCCCGACAGCTTCTCCTGCAGCGACTGCCCCGTCCACTCGAAGCCGAAGCCGCGCGGCAGCTGCGCCGCCAGCTTCTCCATCTCGGCAATGGCGTCGCCCGAGGTAAAGCCGGGACGCGCCGAGCCGCTGATACGCACCGCCGGGTAATAGTTGAAGCCGATAATCTGGGTCGGCCCCACCGCCCATTTGACGGTGGCGAAGGAGGAGAACGGCACCAGTTCGCCGCGGCTGTTCTTGACGTTGTAGGCCAGGATGTCGTTCGGATTCATCCGGCTGATGCCGTCGACCTGCACGATCACCCGCTGCATGCGGCCGCGGTTGGGGAAGTCGTTGACATAGTTCGAGCCGAGGTTGGTCGAGATCGTGCTGTTGATATCGGCAAACGTCACGCCGAGCGCGCCCGCCTGCTCACGATCGATCAGCAACTGCACCTGCGGTGCTTCGGGCAGGCCTTCGGCATAGACGTCCTGCAGAATGCGGCTGCGCTTCGCCGCCGCAAGCAATTCGTCCTTCGCTTTCATCAGCGCGTCGTAGCCCTTCTGGCCGCGGTCCTGCAGGCGGAAGCTGAAACCGCTGGAATTTCCGAGGTTGTCGATCGGCGGCGGCTGCAACGCCGAGATCTTGGCGTCGCGGATCGAGGACAGCGACTTGTTGACGTCATCGACGATGGCAGCCGCGGACTCCTTCGGCCCACGCTCGGACCAGTTCTTCAGGGTGACGAACGCCTGCGCGGTATTCATGCCCTGGCCGAGGAAGCTGAACCCGGTCAGGAAGGTCACGTTTTCGATACCCGCACGGGTCTTGAGATAAGCTTCGACCTTCTCGACCGCGCCCTCGGTGCGATTAAACGACGATTCCGGCGGCGTCTGCACGTCGACCGTCATAAAGCCCTGATCGTCGATCGGCAGGAAGCCGCCGGGCAGGCGGATGAAGGCGAAGGTGAGACCGGCAAGCAGCGCCAGATAGATCAGCAACAGTCGGCCGGTGCGGCGGATCGACCAGCCGACGACGCGGCCATAACCATCTTTCACCTGATCGAGCCGGGTGTTGAACCAGCCGAACACACCCTTGCGGGCATGGCCATGCCCGGCCTCGACTGGCTTGAGCAGGGTCGCGCACAGCGCCGGCGTCAGCGTCAGCGCCATCAGCGCCGAGAAGGCGATGGCGGCGACGATGGTGACCGAGAACTGCTTGTAGATGATGCCGACCGATCCCGGAAAGAACGCCATCGGCACGAGCACCGCAATCAGCACCAAGGTGATACCGATGATCGCGCTGGTGATCTGGGTCATCGCCTTGCGCGTCGCCTCGCGCGGCGACAGGCCTTCCTCGGCCATGATGCGCTCGACGTTCTCCACCACCACGATGGCGTCATCGACCAGGATGCCGATCGCCAGCACCATGCCGAACATGGTGAGCATGTTGATGGAATAGCCGAACAGGAACAGCGTGAAGCAGGTGCCGAGCAGCGCCACCGGAACGACGATGGTGGGGATCAGTGTATAGCGGAAGTTCTGCAGGAACAGGAACATCACGACAAAGACGAGGGCGACCGCCT
The DNA here is from genome assembly GCF_032397745.1 of Bradyrhizobium prioriisuperbiae. NCBI lineage: Bacteria > Pseudomonadati > Pseudomonadota > Alphaproteobacteria > Hyphomicrobiales > Nitrobacteraceae > Bradyrhizobium > Bradyrhizobium prioriisuperbiae. Next base: position 2,428,212 of record NZ_CP135921.1, on the reverse strand, counting down.
CGACCAGGGTCTCAAGAACCTTGGTGATCGACGCCTTGACCACCGGCGTGATGTTGTAGGGAATGTCGTAGGTGATGGTGGACGGAAAGAACTTCGACAGCTCCCTCATCTTGGCTTCCACCGCGCTCGCGGTGGCCAGCGCATTGCCGGTCGGCGACAGCAGCACGGAGAGACCGGCGCTGGACTTGCCATCCTGGCGGGTGGTGAACTGATAACCCAGACCGCCGACTTCGATGCGCGCGACGTCGCGCAGCCGCACGGTCGAACCGTCCGGATTGGCGCGCAGCACGATAGCGCCGAACTCCTCGGTGGACGCAAGCTGTCCCTTCACCAGCACCAGTGCGGAAATCTGCTGATCCTTGGGACTGGGCTCCGCGCCGATGCTGCCCGAAGCGACCTGTGCGTTCTGCGCGGTGATCGCCCTGGTCACATCGTCGGCGGTCAGATTGAAGCCCACCAGCTTGGCGGGATCGATCCAGACCCGCAGCGAGCGTTCGGTCGAATACAGCGTGGCGCGGCCGACGCCGGGAATACGGCGGATTTCGCCGACCACGTTGCGGATCATGAAATCGCCGAGACCGACCTCGTCGAGGCTTCCGTCGGTCGACTGCAGCGTGACGATCTGCAGCACCGCGCTGGAGGCTTCCTCGACCAGGATGCCTTGCTGGATCACGGCGCGGGGAAGCCGCGCTTCGACGCGCTTGATGCGGTTCTGCACTTCGACCGAGGCAAGGCTGGAGTCGGTGCCCGGCACGAAGTTGGCGATAATCTCGACCTGCCCCAGCGAATCGCTGGTGGATTCAAAATTCAGGATGCCGGAGGCGCCATTGAGCTCCTCTTCGATCAGCCGCGTGGTGCTGTTGTAGAGCTCTTCCGGCGACGCGCCGGGATAACTGGTCGAAATCGAAATCGACGGTGGCGCGATGATCGGATACTGCGCGATCGCCAGGAACGGAATCGAAATCGCGCCGAGCAAGCAAATGAAGAGCGCGACCACCCAGGCGAAGATCGGGCGGTCGATGAAAAACGCTGGCATTGGTTTACGTCCCTGTATGTCGCATCGTCCCCACTCCGTCATTGCCGGGCTCGACCCGGCAATCCAGCTTTCTTCTGCAAAACAACGGCAAAGATCGGGTCTAAGCTGGATCACCGGGTCAACCCGGTGATGACGCTGAATGTGGCGAGCTGCCTTCAGCTATTCTTTAAGTCAGACTCCGAGCAGCAGCTTTGGCTACCTCTCGGCAAATGAGACCATATGGTTCGAGACGGCGCTATCGCGCCTCCTCACCATGAGGAGACACTCAGTCCGATCTCTCGTCAGCGCACCGCCGGCTGAGTCTGCTTGGCCGCGGCGGATTGATCGCGGGCTGCCGCACCGTCGACCGCCTGCGCGTCGTTCCATGCGCTGGGCCTGACGACGTCGCCCACGGCGAATTTCTGGAAACCCTCGACCACGACGCGCTGGCCGGGTTCCAGGCCTTCAGTGATCAGCCATTGGCCGTCGACCAGGTTTCCGGTGCGGACCGGTTGCGCAACAATGCGATTGTCGTCCTTCACCAGGTAGACTTCGCTGGCCCCCGAGCTGTTCCGCTGGATCGCCTGCGGCGGCACGCTGAGAGCATCCGGATCACGGCCCTGTTCGATCAGCACGCGGACATACAGGCCGGGCAGCAGCTCCTGCTTTGGATTCCTGAATTCGCCGCGCAGTGTGACCTGCCCGGTGTTGGCGTCGACCTTGGCATCGGAGAACAGCAGCTTGCCATTTTCCGGATAGACCGATCCGTCGTCCAGCACGAGGCGGACCTTGGCCGCGTCCGGCGCAACGCGATCGAGATCGCCGCGCTCGAAATCCCGGCGCAGCCGGTTCATTTCACTGATCGACTGGGTGAAGTCCGCATAAACCGAATCGAGCTGCTGGATGGTGGCGAGGCTGCTGGCTTCATTCTGCACCACCAGCGCGCCTTCGCTCAGCAGCGCCGCACCGATGACGCCGCTGATCGGCGCGCGGATGGTGGCGTAGCCGAGATTGAGCCGCGCGCGCGCGACATCCGCCTGGCGCGCGGCGATATCGGCCTCGGCCTGACGCAGCGAAGCGATCGCGGTCTCGTTCGAGGCTTGCGACGCGGCCTGGCCGCTGGCGAGAATGCCGACACGCCGGGCGTGCTGCCCCGCCTGTTCCTTCACCGCTTCGGCTTTTGCCAATGCGGCTTCGGTCGCCTGCAGTTCCACTTCGAACGGCTTCGGATCGATCTGATAGAGCGCATCGCCGGCTTTGACGCGGCTGCCTTGCTGGAACGAGCGCGCTACGATGATTCCGGACACCCGCGGCCTGACCTCGGCGACCCGCAGCGGCGCGATGCGCCCCGGCAATTCGCGAACGATCGCGCGCGGCGACGGCTTGACCGTAACGACGCTGACCTCCGGCGGCTCGGGAGGCGACGCGGACGCCACGCTCTGCTCGTTGCAACCGGAGAGAAGCACCGCCGCGCCGAACACCAGCAGCATCGACGGAACCACGTGTAAGCGCCCTAACATTCCAGGTCCTTCTTGAAGCCTTCAGATGAGATGATTGAGAGATCGCAGACGGAATCAAACGCGATTGATTCTGAAGATCTGTTCATTGGCCAACATGAGCCGCATCCTTTTGCATCGCAACATCAGCGCCCGGCGACCTGTTGTCGCGTCGGCGTAACGCATGGAGCGGAAAGAGTTTTTGAAGCCGTGAGAGCGCTCACGATTACGTTAGATCGCGATCGGAGCAAGTTTCCTGACAACAAGTCGGGCCCAGGAAAAGCAACGTCCGCCACCCGGAATTTATTCCGGAGGCGGACGCGGTATCCAACAGCCCCCGGAACCGGACCGGGCGAGCGGTATCCAAAGACTGGTTATTCGACCACGGCGCAGGCGATGCGACCGCCGGCATTGCCGGTGGGGTCGGTCTTGTAATCGTCCGCTGCGGCATGGATCACGAACGCGGTCCCTTCGGGCTTGTAGAGCGAGTTCGGCTTGCCCTTTTCGAGGGTCACACCGGTATTGACCACCTCGACCGCGACTTCGCCGGACGCCGGGACGATCAGGTTCGGCATATCGCCGGCGTGATGGCCCTCAGTCGACATCATGCCGTGCTTCTTGTTGCCGGGATTGAAGTGACCACCGGCCGTGGTGAACGGCGGCTCGCACTTTCCCACTGCGTGGACGTGAAACGCGTGTTCGCCGGGCGGCAGGCCCTTGACGGCAAGCTTCACCAGCACGCCGTCGGACACCTGCGTCAAATCGATGCTGCCGACGGTGGCGCCATCCGCGTTCTTGACGGCAGCCTTCGCCGTCTGGGCGACGGCGCAGTTGGTGGCGAGTGCGACAAAAGCGACGGCGGTGAGCAAAGCGCGAACGATCATCATGACCTCATGGCTTGATTGGCGATGGGATAAACTAGCACGTCCTGCGAAAAGACACGCCACAACGGCATACCTTGTAAGGTGTGAAAGGCATACCTCGAGGCTCCACAATCGGCGGAGGCCGTCAGTCGGATGCCGCCACTAGCTGCCGCTGAAGGCATTGTAGCCCTGGTCTTCCCAGTAGCCGCCCCGGTAGTCGTTGGTGATATCCATGCCGATGACGTATTTCGGATTCTTGAACCCGAGTTTGGTCGGGACCCGGATCTTCATCGGATAACCGTAAGCTTTGGGCAGGATCTCGTCGCCGAACTTGAAGGTCATCTGGGTCTGCGAATGCAGCGCGGTCGGCATGTCGAGTGTGCTGGTGTAACCCTCGGCGCAGCGGAACCAGCAATATTTGGCCGTGGTGTCGGCGCCGACAAGCTTGAGAAAGTCGCGCAGCGGCGTGCCGGTCCAGCTTCCAATCGCGCTCCATCCCTCCACGCAGATGTGGCGGGTGACCTGCTTGACCTGCGGCAGCGCGTGCAGCTCCTTCAGCGTCCAGGCCTTCTTGTTCTCGACCAGGCCCGTGACCTCGAACCTGTACTCCTCGCCGTCGACCTCGGGAGCTTCGTCCAGCGAATAATACGCATTGAACGGAAACGGCTTGGTGATCGCGCTGTCGGGAAATGTCGGCGCCAGCGTGTTGGGGTTGAACAGTGCCGCCTGCACCGAGTCGTTGAATTTCGAAATGTGGGTCAACAGATTGTCTGCGGAAAAACTATCCGAGACGTCGCAACCGGTCAGCAGCGTCAGCGCGCCGAAACTCGCGCCGCCGGCGATGAAACGCCGCCGCGTCACGTCGGGCATCAGCTTGACCGCGTCCTTGACCAGCAACTGCTTGTCGACACCGGGGATGATCAATTCGCGAAGTTTTCTCATGAAACGATCCTCAGCGACCGATAATCATGGTGCGCAGGCTCTTCGGCACGATCAGCGCGAGAGCGACGTGAATGACCAGAAAGCCGACGATCGCCGCCATACAGACGAAGTGCACGTAGCGCGCGACATCGTAACCACCGAACAGCGCAGTCAGCCATTGCAGTTGCACCGGCTTCCAAATCGAGAGACCGGACAGCACGATGACGATGCCGACAATGATGATGCCGGCATACAGCAGCTTCTGCACCTGATTGTACTTGGTCAGGTCATCATGGGAGAGCTTGCCGGTGAACGCCGCCCTGGTGTCGGCGACCACGCCGGATGGTGACAGCGGCAGTAGCTTCTTGCGAAAGCGCCCGGTGAGCAGCCCGACGGTCAGGTACACCAGGCCGTTGACCATCAACAACCACATCGCTGCGAAATGCCACAGCAGGCCACCGCCGAGCCAGCCGCCAAGCGTGATCGAGGGCGAGAAGGTGAAATTGAACAAAGGCGAGGCGTTGTAGATCTGCCAGCCGGACATAATCATCAGGATCATCGCGACCGCGTTGATCCAGTGCACGATCCGCACCCAGCCGGGCTGAATCACCTTTGACTTGGTTGGAATCTTGGCTGGGGCGTCGGACACATGATCGTGATCGGCTGTGACACTGGACATGGGCGGTTCCGTGGAATGCGGTTCGACTATCTCTTGCTACGCAATAAACTAACACTCGTTACACGGGTTAAATTTCCCGCTACTTCGAATTTATCAGTTTTCCGTGAGCTTGGGACTCTCGCATTCAGACCGGTCGCGGTATCGACGTCCGGACATCTCAAGGTATGAAAGATCGGGGCTAAAAAAAAGCGAGCCGGGTTACCCCGGCTCGCTGCTCGCACTATGGGGATCGGTTTTGGGGACTGTCCGTCGTGAACACCCTCAGCCCGGCAGCAGCACGGTATCGACCACGTGGATCACGCCGTTCGACTGCAGCACGTCGGGAATCGTCACCATCGAGGTGCCGCCCTTGGCATCGGTGACCGACAGCTTGCCGGCGGACGGCTGCTTGATGGTCAGCTCATCGCCCTCGACCGTCTTGTACTTGGCCATGCCGCCGCCGTCCTTGACCGCCTTCATCAGCGCGGCCGCGGTCAGGCGCCCCGGCACCACGTGATAGGTCAGAACCGCTGTCAGCTTCGGCTTGTTCTCGGGCTTCAGCAGGGTGTCGACGGTGCCTGCGGGCAGCTTGGTGAATGCTGCGTTGGTCGGCGCGAACACCGTGAAGGGACCGGCGCCCGAGAGGGTATCGACCAGGCCGGCGGCTTTCACCGCGGCGACCAGCGTGGTGTGATCCTTCGAATTGACCGCGTTCTGGACAATGTTCTTGGACGGATACATCGGCGCGCCGCCGACATTCACGGTTTTCTCACTCGACATCTTGTCCTGCGCGCCGGCCGGCGCCGAGATCATCAGCGCTCCGATTGCAACGGCCGACAGCAAGCTTGCGTACTTCGACATGCGACATCTCCCGACTGGATTTTGCGGCGGACCATCCGCCCGCGATCAAGGTCTCAACGACAGCGAGCTTGGAAGCCCCGGTGAAACCCAGGGCTTGAACCCAGGGCTTGAAACCCAAGAGCTGTTGGCTGTCGTTGCTCGATCTACGGAGGCGCCGGACAGGCGGTTTCGGGATATATTTTTCGCGCATTTTGAAACTTTTTGCCGGGCGGCGGGTTCTGCGCGTGCGCCTGTCGGGAACCCGCAGCCACGCGCACTGCATCACCGCAGCATGCCATGCTCCGGCGCGCTCCCTGTTTGCGCGGCTTGACCGTTGCGCTTACGGCCGCTCTCCGGCGGCGAGCCGGCGTTCGATGTCGTCGATCACCGGCATCAGGTCGGCCACGGTGTCGATCAGATAATGGGCGCCATGGGCGCGCAGCGCCGCGGCCGCACGCTGCCGCACCTGCTCCAGCGCGTCGGGAGACAATTCAGCGATCTCCTTCGGCGTGAGGCCGGCTTCGTTGCCGCTGAGGGTCACACCGACCGTCCAGCAACCGGCGGCCACGCCTTCGTCGATGCCGACGCCGGTGTCGTCCACCTTGACCACCGCGGACCCGGGCCAGACCCCGAGATCGAGAAAACATTTGTACATGTTCATCGGTGTCGGCCGCCCCTCGGGCAGGTCGCCGGCGCAGACCAGATTGTCCGCTTCATAATCCTGCGCCTTCGCCAGCGGTAGCAGGCGCTCCATGATGGAGCGGGTGTAACCGGTGGTGGAGCCGATCTTCAGGCCACGGGCGCGCAACGCCTTGGCGACCTCGGCGGTGCCAGGCACCAGCTCGGCATAGCGATGCACCACCTCTTCGTTCATCGGCACGAACACCTTGTACACCGCATCGACATCGGCAGATGTCGGTGGCGCACCGTGGCGGGCCGCCCAGGCGTCGCGAATCCGGGGCAACTGCAACATGGCGTTGATGTGATCCCATTTCGGCAAGCCCATTGGGCCGCGCGCCTCAGGGATCGTCACCTCGATGCCGAAGCGATGGAACGCCTCGACAAAAACCCCCATCGGGGCGAACGAGCCGAAATCGATCACCGTGCCCGCCCAGTCGAAAACCGCCGCCTTGAGTTTGGTCATCCCGCCACCCGCTTCATCACTGATTCTGAACCATAGAGATCGTCGATCACCTGTTCGCCGAGCGCGAACCCTGTCGATGCGCCGGTGCCGCCGGTCACCAAAACGATCCGGATGTGATCCTCCGGCCGATCGACCAGCACCGTGTGCTCGTGCGACGAGGCATAGGTCCCGATCCAGCGGCGCGACACCGTCCGCTCCGGCAGGTCGAACACCCGGTCGAACTCGTCGAGAATCAGCTGATCGAAACGTTCGCTGGCAAACGGCTGCTGGGCGTCGCCATAGACATGGCTGTCGCCAACCACGAGCGATCCGTCCGCGGATTGCACCGCAATCAGGTGGACGCCCGCCGCGCGGCTTTCCGCCTGCTCGCTATCCAGCCGTTTGGCCAGCGCGTCGGCTTCCGGCAGCGCCGCGAACCCTTCGTAACGGGCGAGGCTCATGTCGGACATCACGGCCGCGCGGAACGGCGTGGTGCGACCGGGCGCAACGCGCAGCATCTGCAAGGTGCAGACACGCAAATTGTGGGCGGCAATGCGCTCGGGGTAGAGCGTCGAGAAATCGTCGCCCGGACAAACCGCAACCGCGTCCGCATGCACCGGCCCGCGGCTGGTTTCGATGCGGTGGCCATCGATGGCGCGAACCGCGGTTCGCCAGCGAATCTCAACGCCGTGCTTGTGGGTGAGCCAGGCTGCAAGCCTCGGCAGCGCGTCCGCGGATTCGACCCGCAACTCATGCGGACTGTAGAGGATCGACTGCACCGGTTCGATCCGCAGCGACGGTACCATATCAGCGGCTTCCGCATGGGTGATCAGACGGCAGTCCCGCCCCATCGGGGTCTTCAGGAAGGCCTCCAGCACCGTCGCCGCTTCGTCGCGCCGTGCCGGCATGAGCAGGCCGCGATGATGAACTGCAATCCCGGCCTCATTGACGATCTCGGCCCAGATGTCGCGGCTGCGCATCGCGCGCGCCCAGTGATCGCCGGCGCGCTGGCCACTGACGGTCACAAAACCGAAATTGCGGATCGACGCGCCGATGGCCTGCGGATTGCGCTCCAGCACAACCACGCGCTTGCCCTGCCGCGCCGCCGCCAGCGCCACCCCGAGCCCGACAATGCCGGCACCCACCACCGCAAGATCATATCCGTCAGTCATGACTCACTTTCCATTTCGAGCAATCGTTAGCGCTTGCGCCACTTCTGGCCACGCTCGACCATCATCCCCACCAGCCAGGTGTGGGCGACCCGCACCGCGACGTTGGTGTAGAAAATCATCATGCCCATCGCCGCGGCCGGTGCGATATCGCCGGCATCGTCCATGTTGAGCACGGCGATCGAGGCCAGCGTGGTCGACGGGCTGTAGAGGAACACCACCGCCGACACCGTAGTCATGGCGTTGACGAACAGATAGATCCAGATCTCGGCGATCGAGGGGAAACAGACCGGCGCGCTCACCCGCCCCAACGTCCGCCAGAACGGCTGCTTCAGCGACATCGACACCGACTCGAACTCGCCGTCCATCTGCTTCAGCGCGGTGGAGGCGGTGAGATGCGGCACGGTGTAGAGATGGCTGACCGTGCACACCACCAGGATGGCCATGGTGCCGTAGATCACATGCAGCGGATTGGACGGATTGTTGAAAAAGAAGATGTAGGCAAGGCCCAGCACCATGCCGGGCACCGCCATCGGCACCATTGCCAGCAGGTGCGTGATCAGCCGGCCGACCTCGAAGCCACGGGTCTTTTCCATCAGATAGGCGCCGAGGAAGATCAGCACCGCGCCGATGGTCGCGACCAGCACCGCGAGCTGCAATGAATTCCAGTAGGATTTCCAGCCGCCACCGTCCATGCGGTTGAAATCGAAATGCCGCAGGCTGGGCGTGAGGTCATAAGGCCAGAACTTGGCGATGGCTGCGATCTGGCAGGTGGCGAGCACAGCCAGGATGAACACCGAGATCATGGCGCAGGCGGCGAAGAACGCGCGGTCCCGCGCCGGATCCAGCTTCGGCTCGTAAGGCACGGCGCGCGCGGTCAACAACGCGACCTGTTTGCGGCTGACGACACGGTCGAGCGCAAAGGCGAACACCGCGGGCACCAGCAGGATCATCGAGACCACCGCGCCCATCTGGAAATTCTGCTGGCCGATGACCTGCTTGTAGATATCCAGCGCCAGCATCTGGAAATCGCCACCGACCACCTTGGGCACGCCGAAATCGGTTACCACCAGGGTGAACACCACGAACGTCGCGGAGATCAGGCCATAACGCGCGCCGGGCAGGGTGACGGTGCGGAAGATGCGCCATGGCGACGCCCGCAGCACCTCGGCGGCCTCATACAGGCGCTGGTCGGCCGCCCCCAGTGCCACGATCATGATGACCAGCGCGTGCGGCAAGGTGAAGAAGATGCTGGCGAGCACGATGCCGAGCGGCCCGTAGATCGAGGCGCCGAACAACAGCGGCGTCAGCACGCCCTGCTTGCCGAACAGATAGATCAACCCGATCGCGGGCAACAAAGATGGGATCAGCACCGGCACCGACGCGATCAGGCGGAACGTCCCCTTGCCGCGCATGTTGGTGCGGGTCAGGCCATACGCGAAGATGAAGGCGATCGGCGTGACGATCGCCGACACCAAGAGCGCGATGCCAACCGAATTGAGGATCGACTGCCGCAGCGACGGCGTTCCGAAATAATGCCGGAAATTGTCGATGCCGTAGGCCATCGCCGGGCGGATCTGCACCTGTCCGAATGCGCTTGCCGGGACCTCCCACCAGTCGCCGGACCGAACGGCGGCACTGTCGACCATCAGCAGGTTGCTGCTCGCCGACAGGTCGCGCAGACGCATCGCGCTGACGCCCCGGCGATCGCCGCGCGAGATGATCTTGCTCGGCAGCTCGCGGGTTCGCTCGCTCGCGCGCAGTCCGCCATTGACGATGTAATTCGACCGCGCGGCCCAATCGGCCAGCGTGGCGCGCTCGCCCCAGCGGCCGTCGCGCTGGAATTCCACCTCGACCTGGTCGAGCCGGAACGAAAAGGTCTGGAACGCCTTCATCCCGACCATGCCGAGCGGTATCAGCAGCGCGCACACCAGGTACAGGATGACCCATCCCAGCAGGCCGCGCTGCAATGCCTCGTCCTGAGACAGCCTCGGCCGCACCCGGACCGGCGCGTCGATGCCAGCTGCGCCCGACGCGATGGTGACATCCGCCATGTCACGCCTCCAGCGGATAGACGCGAAGCCGGTCGGCGGGCAGCACGATCGGCAGTTGCTGTCCCTGGCTGACGCCGAGATTGCGCACCAGATTCATGGCGATATCGGCGCGCAATGTGGTGTCGGCGAGATCGCCGCCGGTCATCCGGGCGCGCAGGAACGAGCCGAGGAATTCGCTTTCAAGCAGGGTGGCCTGCACCCGGTTCGGCTGGCTGGCCGTGACGTCCTGGATGATGATGTCCTCGGGGCGGATCGCCGCGACGACTTCGCGCCGCTTGATGGCGCTGGTGTCGGCCTGGAAGCTGGCCTTGCCGATCCGGATCTGGTTGTCGCCGATCACTTCGCCCGGCATGAAATTCATCTCGCCGACGAAATCGGCGACAAAGGCGCTGGCCGGCCGGGCATAGATACCCTCCGGCGTTCCGATCTGTTCGATCCGGCCCTTGTTCATCACCACAATGCGATCGGCCATGGTCAGCGCCTCCTGCTGATCATGGGTCACCATGATGGTGGTGACGCCGAGATTGCGCTGCAGATCCTTCATCTCCTTGCGCAGATGATTGCGCACTTTGGCATCGAGCGCCGACAGCGGCTCGTCGAGCAGGATGAGGCTGGGTTCTGTGGCGAGCGCACGCGCCAGCGCCACCCGCTGCTGCTGGCCGCCGGACAGCTGCGCCGGATGCTTGCCGCCCTGATCGGGCAGACCGACCAGCGCCAGAAGTGTCGCCACCCGCTTGGCGATATCGGCGCGCGGCATGCCGCGCCCCTGCAGCCCGTAGGCGACATTGTGCGCCACCGTCAGATTGGGAAACAGTGCATAGGACTGGAACACGATGCCGAAATCGCGCTGCGACGGCGGCAGTCCGGAGACGTCCTTGCCATTCATGAAGATGCGGCCTTCCGACTGGATGTCGAGGCCGGCGATGGCCCGCAGCAGCGTGGTCTTGCCGCAGCCGGACGGGCCGAGAAAGCAGATGAACTCGCCCTTCCTGATGTCGAGCGAAACATCGTTCAGCGCCAGAAAATTCGAGAAACGCTTGGTCACGTGCTCGATCGCCACGTGCGGCTGCGGGCTCACCGACTTGTCCATCGAAACACCTGCGGTTCTGGAGGGAAAGGTAAACCGCCGCGCGCCGCTCTCGCGGCGCGGGCACATGCCGATGAGCTAGCCTTTCGGCTCGCTCTTGTTGTCATAGCGCTTGCTCCACTCATGGAGGATGCGCTCGCGATTGGCCGCGGCCCATTCGAAGTCGTTGGGAATCATCCGGGCGGCGACGTTGTCGGGAAAATTCTCGACCGGCTTGGCAATGCCGGGAACCGCGACAATGCCGTAGCCGACATTGTACATCGCCATGGCTTCGTCACTGACGGTGAAGTCGAGCAGCGCCTTGGCAGCGGCGAGATTGTCGGTACCGGCGATGATGCCGGCCGCTTCCGCCTCCCAGCCAATGCCCTCCTCGGGAACGACGACTTCGATCGGTGCGCCGGCAGACTTTTCCTTGGCGCCCCGAAAATCGAACGAGATACCGATCACGGCTTCGCCGCGCGCGGCGTCCTTGCAGGGCTTCGAACCGGAGTGGGAATATGCGGCAATGTTCTGGTGCAGGGCATCCATATAGGCCCAGCCCTTCTCCTCGCCGAACATCTGCAGCCAGGCGGTGACGTCGAGGAAGCCGGTGCCGGACGACGCGGGATTAGGCATCGTCACCTTGCCCTTGTAGGCCGGCTTGGTCAGATCGGCCCAACTTTTCGGCATCGGCGCACCCGACTTCTTCAGCTCGACGGTGTTGACGCACAACGCCGCAGCCCAGGCATCAAGGCCGACCCAGCTCGGCGGATTGGATTTGTCACGGAAGCGCGCCTCGAGGCGCTCGGATTTTTTCGGCGCATAGGCCTCGAGCATGGCTTCGCTTTTCAGCAGAAGCAGCGAGCTCGCGGCCAGCCCCCACACCACGTCGGCGCGCGGGTTATCTTTTTCCGCCAGCAGCTTGGCGGTGACCACGCCAGTGGAATCGCGCACCCAGTTCAGCTTGATGCCGGGATTGGCCCGCTCGAACGTCTCCTTGTAGCGCTGCAGATCCTGCGCCTCGAACGCGGTGTAGACCGTGAGCGTCGTGTCGGCCCTGACCGGACTGCCGGCGATCGCAGCGGCGATCAACACAAGACCAAAGCCGTATCTCTTCATTTGCTATGCCCTCCGACCTCAAACACGTCTGCAAGAGCTAGGCCAATTATATGACAATCAAATGAAAATGGCTAAATTATAGATTCCACCTATGAATACATAGCCCCCGTCAGGGCATCGCGCCGCCCTCAGCCGATCCCTGCTCCATGGCGATGTCAAAAAACGCACTCACCGCGGCGTGCTCACGGCAATCGGGCAACGTGATCAGATAATGTCCGATGGCAAGCTCGGGCCCGACGACGGGCGCGACGTCGATATACTCGTCGGAACGCACTTCGCCTTCGATCGATATCGCAAGCCCGACACCAGCGGCCGCGGCCGCATAGGCGACATCCAGCGTCGCCACCTCCAGAACCGGCTTCAAGCGAACCCCTTGTTTGCTGGCCGCTTCCTCAAGAACCACGCGCGTTCCCGACGCGCTGTTCCAAAGCACCATGTCCTGGCCGTCGAGATCGGACAGCTTCAACCGGCCCTTCTTCAACAGCCGGTGCCCTTTGGCGCCATAGATGGCAACGCGGGAGCTGCGCAGCTTGACCGAGGCGAAACGATGGTCCGGAGCCGCTTGCGACACCGAGGCGACATCGAGTTCACCCCGCAGCACCGAGGCCGTGAGTTCCAGCGACGGTCCCCCGCGCGTCTGCAGATGCAGGGTCGGATATTTGCGAACAAAGGCGGTCAAGGTCGGCATGATCAAGCGGTGCGCACTGAAACCGACCGAAAGCAGCCCGCCTTTCAAGGCAGACGTGTCGGTGATGCTCCGATCCACCTCATCGATGCATTTCAAGGCCACCCGGATTTTTGCGATCATCTCGCTCGCGCCGGGCGCCAGGCGGATGGTATGCCCGTCGCGGACGAAGATCCGGGTTCGGCAGAGCTCCTCGAATGCCTGAATTTGGGTCGATACCGTGGGCTGGCTAACGCCCAGATCTTCCGCCGCACGCGAAAACCTGCCGGTCCGGGCAAGGGCCTCCACGGCTCTCATCTGAGCAATCGTTGCAGACGCCATGCACAACACTCCGGGGCAGCATTGGAACCGATGTCATATGCTCCGCATGACATCGGCACAACCAATGACGCCGGCATACGGAAAGGCGCGCGCCGCAGGGCCGCGATGCGGCTTATCCGCACCGCACCCACCAACTTGATCTTGCTGGCCAAATGCGCGAATAAAAATCGAACACTCCGTCCACGCCATCGGACACCATCAACCAGAGCTTTCGGCCGCCATGAATGCAAACCTGTTTTCGCGCCTGTTCGACGATGTCAGGGATTTGAGCCGCCTGGCGATTGAAACCGCCGACGGAGGGCGCATCAGCTATGGCGACCTGATCGAGCGGTCCGGCCGTACCGCGAATTACCTGATCTCGCGCGGCGTCAAGCCTGGCGACCGGGTCGCGGTGCAGGTGGAGAAGTCGGTCCAGGCACTGGTGCTGTATCTCGCCACGGTGCGCTCCGGTGCGGTGTTCCTGCCGCTCAACACGGCCTACACCCTGAATGAGATTGCGTATTTCGTCGGTGACGCCGAGCCATCGCTGATCGTCTGCGACCCGGCCAAGGTCGACGGCATCACCACTCTCGCCGATGGCATCGGCGCCAAGGTCGATACGCTTGATCCGGCCGGCCATGGCAGCATCGCCGACGGCGCGGCGGGCCGCCAACCCGAATTCGCTACTGTGGCGCGCGCCGGCGACGATCTCGCCGCCATTCTCTACACCTCCGGCACCACCGGCCGCTCCAAGGGCGCGATGCTCAGCCATGACAATCTGGTGTCGAATTCGCAAACCCTGGTGAACTTCTGGCGCTTCACCGACAAGGACGTGCTGATCCACGCTCTGCCGATCTACCACACCCACGGCTTGTTCGTAGCGAGCAACGTGACATTGTTCGCGCGCGCCTCGATGATCTTCCTCAGCAAGTTCGATCCCAACCAGGTAATCGACCTGATGACGCGAGCAACGGTGATGATGGGCGTGCCGACCTTCTATACGCGGCTGCTGCAAAGCCCGCGGTTGACGCGCGATGCGACCAAGAACATGCGGCTGTTCATCTCCGGCTCGGCGCCGCTGCTCGCCGACACCCATCGCGAATGGTCCGCAAAAACCGGCCACGCCGTGCTCGAACGCTACGGCATGACCGAAACCAACATGAACACCTCGAACCCCTATGACGGCGACCGGGTGCCCGGCGCGGTCGGCCTGCCGCTGCCCGGCGTGTCGGTGCGGGTCACCGATCCGGAAAACGGCACGGAGCTGGCCCGCGACACCATCGGCATGATCGAGGTCAGGGGGCCGAACGTGTTCAAGGGTTACTGGCGGATGCCGGAAAAGACCAAGTCCGAGTTCCGCGATGATGGCTTCTTCATCACCGGCGATCTCGGCAAGATCGACGACAAGGGCTACGTCCACATTCTCGGGCGCGGCAAGGATCTGGTGATCTCCGGCGGGTTCAACGTGTATCCGAAGGAGGTCGAAAGCGAGATCGACGCGGTTCCGGGCGTGATCGAGAGCGCGGTGATTGGCGTCGCCCACGCCGATTTCGGCGAAGGCGTCACCGCCGTGGTGGTGGCCGACAAGGCGGCAGCGCTGAGCGAAGATACCATTATCCATGCGCTCGACGGCCGGCTGGCCAAGTTCAAGATGCCCAAGCGGGTGATTTTCGTCGACGATCTGCCGCGCAACACCATGGGCAAGGTGCAGAAGAACGTGCTGCGCGACACCTACGCCAATCTCTACACCAAGTAGGCCGCAGTCAGCGGGGCGGGTTAGCCCTACGCGCCATCCAAGCCGCTCAAGCCTTCGGATTGTCCGAAGGCTGGTTGCGTATCCTCCGCATTGTGCGCGCCGCCATGCGGGACCAAAATGCGCAGTGTCGTTATCGCACCTCGGACAACGCTCCACTTCGCGGCATGCGAACGGCAGTGTCACGAGATGAATCATGCTTCACAACACAAGCGTCATTGCTTTGCGCTATCGCCGGAATTTGCTGGTATACCAGCAAAATGCAAGCTATGAACTCGCGTTCGCGGCATCATCATTTCTGCGTTGCGCTCAATCCAGTGACTCCGTAAATAGAATTGCTCTATCCAGCCGCCCAGCGCCGTCGGCCCACCCGATATCATCACCCGCCTTTGGACCTGCGCGCGGCCTGCAACTCAAAAAGACATCGATGACAGTCCAAACAAACCGTCCGCTTTCGCCGTTCCTGACGTACCGCTGGACGCTGACGATGGCGCTGTCCATCGTTCATCGCATCACCGGTATCGCGCTCTATGTCGGCACCCTGCTGATGGCCTGGTGGCTGATTGCCACCGCGTCCGGTCCGACCGCCTATGCCAACATCCAAGGCTTCACCCAGAGCTGGATCGGCCGTCTCATTCTGTTCGGCTACACTTGGGCACTGCTGCATCACATGCTGGGCGGCCTGCGGCATTTCGTGTGGGACCTGGGCTACGGTTTCGGCCCGACGGAGCGCGAATGGCTCACCCGCGCGGTGCTGATCGGCTCGATTTCATTGACCCTTCTGGTGTGGGTCGTCGCCTATGCAGTGGGAGGCGGCCGATGAGCCAGGCTGGAAAATCCACCGTCAAATCGATCCGCACCCCGATCGCGCGCGTGCGCGGGCTTGGCGCCGCACATTCCGGCACCTCCGACTTCTGGCGCCAGCGCCTGACCGCGCTCGCGTTGCTGCTGCTGTTCATCCCGGTGGTCGTCATCATCATGACGCTGCTCGGGCGCAATCATGCCGCTGCAGCACAGATCCTGGGCTCGCCGCTGATCGCGATCATCATGATGCTGTTCATCGTCGCCAGCTGCTGGCACATGAAAATCGGGATGCAGGTGGTGATCGAGGACTACGTGCACGACGAGAAGCTCAAGCTGCTCTCGGTGATCGCCAACAATTTCTTCTCGATCGCGGTTGGACTTGCCTCGATCTACGCCATCATCAAACTTTCATCTGGAGTGTAGCGCATGGCCGCCACTGGCAACGGCGCAAACGGCAAGAGTGGTCCTGCCACCAACGGCCACGCCTATCCGATCGAAGACCACACCTATGACGTTGTCGTGGTTGGCGCCGGCGGCGCCGGCCTGCGCGCCGTGGTCGGCTGCAGCGAGGCTGGTCTGCGCACCGCCTGCATCACCAAGGTGTTTCCGACCCGCTCGCACACGGTTGCGGCGCAGGGCGGCATCTCCGCCTCACTCGGCAACATGCACAAGGACGACTGGCGCTGGCACATGTACGACACCGTGAAGGGGTCGGACTGGCTGGGCGACCAGGATTCCATCGAATACCTGGTGCGCAACGCGCCGGAAGCCGTCTACGAGCTCGAGCACTGGGGCGTGCCGTTCTCGCGCACCGAGGACGGCAAGATCTACCAGCGCCCGTTCGGCGGCATGACCATCGACTACGGCAAGAGCCAGGCGCAGCGCACCTGCGCCGCCGCCGACCGCACCGGCCACGCCATGCTGCACACCATGTACGGCCAGGCACTGCGCCATTCGGCTGAATTCTACATCGAGTTCTTCGCCATCGACCTGATCATGGACGATCAGGGCGTGTGCCGCGGCGTGATCGCGCTGAAGCTCGACGACGGCACGCTGCATCGCTTCCGGGCCCAGACCACCATTCTCGCCACCGGCGGCTACGGCCGCGCCTATGCGTCGTGCACTTCGGCGCACACCTGCACCGGCGACGGCAACGCCATGGCGCTGCGCGTCGGACTGCCGCTGCAGGACATGGAGTTCGTCCAGTTCCACCCGACCGGCATCTACGGCTCCGGCTGCCTGGTCACCGAGGGCGCCCGCGGCGAAGGCGGTTATCTGGTCAATTCCGAAGGCGAGCGCTTCATGGAGCGGTATGCGCCGTCTGCGAAGGATCTGGCCTCGCGCGACGTCGTCTCGCGCGCCATGACCATCGAGATCCGCGAAGGCCGCGGCGTGGGCAAGAGCAAGGACCACATCTTCCTGCACCTCGATCATCTCGATCCCAAGGTGCTGCACGAACGCCTGCCCGGCATTTCCGAATCGGCGAAGATCTTCGCCAATGTCGACGTCACCCGTCAGCCGATCCCGATCGTGCCGACGGTGCATTACAACATGGGCGGCATACCTACGAACTTCCACGCCGAAGTCGTCACCAAGAAGAACGGCGACGACAATGCAGTGGTGCCCGGCCTGATGGCGGTGGGCGAAGCCGCCTGCGTGTCGGTGCATGGCGCCAATCGTCTCGGCTCCAACTCGCTGATCGACCTCGTGGTGTTCGGCCGCGCCGCGGCGCTGCGCTGCGCCGAGAAGCTGACACCGAACGCCTCGCAGCCGGATCTGCCGTCGAACTCGGCGGATATGGCGCTGGGCCGGCTGGATCATTTCCGCAACGCCTCCGGCGGCACGCCAACCGCGAAACTGCGCGCCAACATGCAGAAGGTGATGCAGACCAACTGCGCCGTGTTCCGCACCGGCGACGTGCTGCACGAAGGCAAGGACCTGATCCACAAGGTCTATGGCGGCATCGGTGATGTCGGCACCAGCGACCGTTCACTGGTGTGGAATTCCGATCTGGTGGAGACCCTGGAATTCGACAACCTGATTTCGCAGGCGGTGGTCACGATGGACTCCGCCGCCAACCGCACCGAGAGCCGCGGCGCCCATGCGCGCGAGGATTTCTCGGCGCGCGACGACAAGAACTGGATGAAGCATACGCTGGCGTGGCTCGACGACCGTGGCAATTCCACGATCGAATACCGCCCGGTGCATGACTACACCATGACCAACGACGTGCAGTATATCCCGCCGAAGGCCCGCGTTTACTAAGGCAAATGTCTCCCAAGGCTGACGTCACCCAAGCTGCACCTTGACTAATTAGCGCATTCCCAGAAGGCTCGAGATCAATGGTTGAATTCTCACTTCCGAAAAACTCGAAAATCACCGGCGGCAAGACCTGGCCGAAGCCGGAGACCACGAGCGAATTGCGCGAGTACAAGATCTACCGCTGGAATCCGGACGACGGCAAAAACCCCAGCATCGACACCTATTATGTCGACACCGCCGACTGCGGTCCGATGGTGCTGGACGGCCTGATCTGGATCAAGAACAACATCGACCCGACGCTCACGTTTCGACGCTCCTGCCGCGAAGGCGTCTGCGGCTCCTGCGCCATGAACATCGATGGCCAGAACACGCTGGCCTGCACCAAGTCGATGCACGATGTCGACGGCGGCGCCGTCAACGTCAAGCCGCTGCCGCACCAGCCGGTGGTGAAGGACCTGGTGCCGGATCTCACCAACTTCTATGCGCAGTACGCCTCGATCGAACCGTGGCTGCACACCACGAGCCCGACCCCGCAGAAGGAATGGAAGCAGACTCCGGAAGACCGCCAGAAGCTGGACGGTCTCTACGAGTGCATTCTCTGCGCCTGCTGCTCGACCTCATGCCCGAGCTACTGGTGGAACAGCGACCGCTTCCTCGGCCCGGCCGCACTGCTGCAGGCCAGCCGCTGGGTGAAGGACAGCCGCGATGAAGCCACCGGCGAGCGCCTCGACAATCTCGAGGATCCGTTCCGGCTCTATCGCTGCCACACCATCCTGAATTGCGCCAAGGCCTGCCCGAAGGGCCTCAACCCCTCGGAAGCCATCGCCGATCTCAAGCTGAAGATGGTCGAACGCCAGATCTGAGGCGTGAGACACGGCACAACACCGATTGCTCCTCAGCGGTGGCGATCTGCGTGGCAATAAGCGCTCTTGCAGGTCTTGCCTGATTCGATTCTGATGCGCGCTCTTCCGTTTCGACAGGAGACGCATTTCATGATCGACCACATCGGCTTTCCCGTATCCGACTACGACCGGGCCAAGGCATTCTATGTCCAGGCGCTCGCGCCGCTGGGCTATGTGCTGATGATGGAGGTTCGGCAGAACGAGGCCGACGCGCCCGCCGCCGGCTTCGGCGCGGACGGCAAGCCGGATTTCTGGATCGGCGGCGAAGGTGGCATCGACAAGCCGCTGCACGTCGCGATCGTGGCCAAGAGCCGCGCCATGGTGGACGCCTTCCACGCGGCAGCCATCGCAGCCGGCGGCCGCGACAACGGCGCGCCGGGTATCCGGGCGCACTATCATCCCAACTATTACGGCGCTTTCGTGCGCGATCCCCACGGACATAATATCGAGGCCGTGTGCCACGCGCCGGGCTAGCTCTCCCGAACTATTTGAACGCCGGCAGCACGAAGATCGCGATGTTGACGAGATAACCCGCCAGGAACACCAGCGAGCGGGCTGTTGGAATGTTGCCGATATAAAGCAGCGCGTGCGCGATCCGCAGTGCCACATAGATGACCGCCAGAATATTCACGATGTGGATCGGCGCCCCCATCGTAACAGCGACAACAACGGCAACCGCGAAGAACGGGAAATTCTCGTAGGCGTTGAGATGCGCGAAATAACCGCGGCGCTGCCGGTCTGGCAGGCTGTCGATTCCGGCACGCGGATCGTGATTGTCTCCGCCGCCACCGGCCTTGGCGAAGCTCACGATAGCGATCGGCAGAATGGCCGTGATCAACACACACCAGTAGGCAAGCGGCATTTTGTGCTCCCGTCGTCGTCGCCGGCAATGATCATTGCAGATCGGCCCTCGTGCGGACGTCTTGTCAGCATTGCGGACTCTGGAACGCAAGATGGGCTCGACCGTTAATACGCCATGACACCCATCACACCCGAGCATCCGAAACAAGATCCGCCGGAGGTGCCGCCGCCGACACCGGGCACGCCCCGCGAGCCTCCGCGTGAGCAGCCTCCAGGGCAGCCGCGGCCGGAGATTCCACCTGTGGTCGACGATCCAGCGGAGCCCGAACAGCCCCAGGAATTTCCACCATCGCGCCCCGATGTCACGCCGCCATCGCCACAGCAACCGCGGACCATGGTGTGAATGCCGGCTGAATAAGCGCGCATTGGTTCCGGGAGATGCGCAAAATAAAGTCCCGATAGCGTTTGGTCACTGCCACATTCCGGCCTAATGATTAGTCGTTGATCGTTCATGCCGAACCGCTTCGGCGAACCGAAACTATTTTTGTCAGACATTTTTCCGGGACAATCTCGACATGACAAAGCTCCGTCTTGCTCTTCTTGCCACCTCGGCGATCTCGATCGTGCCCATCACATCGATCGTCGCGCACGCACAGAATGCGCCGATCGTCCTCGCGCAATTCCAGCCGGCGCCAGCGCCCGCGGAAGGCGAGAAGAAGCAACCTGCAGCTCCGCCGAAGGCGGCTCCTCCCGCTGCGCCAAAAGCGGCGCCTCCACCACCGCCCCCGGCTGCACATCCGGCACCACCACCGCCTCCCCCACCGGCCGCTGCTCCGCCGCCGCGTCCTGCTGCGCCTCCGCCACCACCGCCGCCTGCTGCTGCACCGAAGGCTCCGCCTCCGCCGCCACCTCCGGTCGCGCGACCGCCCGCACCTCCGGCGGCGCCTGCGCAGCCGCATGCCGAACCTCCGGCACGACCGGCCGCTCCGCCGCCGCCCCAGGCTCCGAAGGCAGCACCACCTCCTCCGCCACCACCAGCCGCAGCACCGAAGGCCGCGCCTGCCGCGCCGCCTCCGCCACCTCCGGCGGCCGCACCCAAGGCAGCGCCTGCGCCTACTCCGCCTGCAGCACCACCAGCGGCGTCAGCGCCAGGCGCAACGCCTCCAGGCGCACCTCCCGCAGCCGAACGGCCTCCTGGCCGCCGGCCCGAGAATGCACCTCCGGGCGCGCCGGGCGTTCGCGATGTCACGCCGCAACGCCCCGCACCCGGCGCCCCACCGGCAGCCGGTGGACCCGCTACACCTCCAGCAGCAGCTCCGAATGCTGCTCCAGCACCGGGAGCACGTCCGGCCGCAACGCCTCCGGCACCCGGCACGCCTCCCACCGCGGCTCCGGGTGCAGTTCCAAGTACAACGCCAAGTACAGCTCCAGCCGCAACGCCAGGGGCCGCTCCCGGCACCGGCTTCGCGCCGGCGCCCGGTGCTGCCCCGACACCGGGTGCGCCCGGCGGACCGCGCACCGAGCGGCGCGGACCGCCGCCCGGCCTGCCGCCAGGGACGCCCGCATCGGCGCCCGCACCGACCGTGGCTGCACCGCTGCCGTCCATTGCGGCGCCAACCGCCGGAGCCCCTGCTGCCATCACGCCGCTGCCGGCCACTGGGCCGCGTGGCGGAGGCCGGCTCGAGGACTTCCGCGGCCAGCGTCAGCAGACGCAGGAAGGCGGACGCACCATCATCCGCGAGCCGGGGCGCGTCATCATCCAGGATCCGGGCGGACAGTCGTACATTCGCCACGACGAGTTCGACCGCTTCCGCTACGGCGCCCGCGACGTGCAGGTGCAGCGGCAGGGCAATGACACCCGCACCGTGATCATCCGTCCCGACGGTTCGCAGATCATCACCGTGACCGGTTCGGACGGCGGCTTGCTGCGCCGGATCCGTCGCGACCGCGAAGGCCGCGAGATCATCATCATCGACAACAGCTATCGCGATCGGGCTGCGATCGGCGGCTTCTTCGTCGCGCTGCCGCCGCCGGTGCTTCGCATCCCCGCGGATCGCTACATCGTCGACGCCGATCGCGCATCGCCGGACTTGATCTATGACACCATGATCGCGCCGCCGGTGGAACGCATCGAACGTCGTTACTCGCTCGATGAAATCCGCTACAGCCCGTCGGTGCGCCAGCGCATGCCGAGCATCGATCTCGACACAATCACCTTCGAAACCGGCTCGTCTGACATTTCGGCGGACCAGGCGTCGAAGCTGCAAGTGATCGCGGACGGTCTCAATCGCGCAATCTCGCGCAATCCGCGCGAGGTGTTCCTGATCGAAGGGCACACTGACGCGGTCGGCAACGACGTCGACAACCTGTCGCTGTCGGATCGCCGCGCGGAATCCGCCGCCAACCTGCTGACCCAGCAATTCCAGGTGCCCGCGGAAAACCTGACATCGCAGGGTTATGGCGAGCAGTATCTGAAGGTGCCGACCGACGGACCGGAGCGCTTGAACCGGCGTGTCACCGTCCGCCGCATCACACCGCTGCTGACAGGCCAGAACGGCTCGCTGCCGCCACCGCCTCCGGGCACCGCGCCGCCGCGCCGCTGAGGCACGGGATCACCACACGGCAATGGCCGGGACATATGTCCCGGCCATTCTCATTTGGGAGATGCTCAGCACCACAAGCACGTGCTGACGTACAGCCGGACCAACGCCGTCGAATAAAGCAAGCCATTCTCCGAACCCATTGCCAGGTAGTCGACACCATTTGGATGGGCACGACGTCACGCCCACCCAACCCACCAAGGCCAGCGAGAGTGTCATGGCGAATATCGTCATTTATCGCCCCGGAACCAGCACGATCTATGAGAGCCAGAGCGGAGGTGCGAGCGGAGTCGAGTGGAGGTTCATGGCGTCTGTGGATGGCCGACGCGGCCTGATCAGTGCCGTTTTTCCGTTCGGCACGTCGGAAGAAGCCGCCGCGGGCGGGTGTAGAAAAATACTTGTCGCTCGCCCGGATGAGCTTGAAGGCATTATCTAGCGCGCTGCTGAGAAGGTCGTTTTGAGAAGCAGTTCGGGCCTGCCACGCGCGCCGCTGATCCGCGGAATCTCGACATGGCTATCGCCGGGACATCCGTCCTGGTCATTTCTATCGGTGCCCGATGATTTTCACTTGATTTGGAAATGGTCATTCCCTATTAGGAGTGAATGCAAACAATTACCCCCGAGACCCGTGGCCCGGGCCGTCCCCGCGAATTCGACATGGATGAGGCGCTGGACCGGGCCGTGCGGGTGTTCCGCGAGCGCGGCTATCACGCCACCTCCATCGGCGATCTGGCCGAGGCGATGAAGCTCGCGTCGGGCAGCATCTACAAGGCCTTCAAGGACAAGCACGCGGTGTTCCTCGCCGCGTTCGATCGTTACGCAGCACGACGCACGGCTGAGACTCGGGGCGCCGCCGCCGTTGGTGCATCCGGTCGCGAGCGGCTGCGCAATGTGCTGCTTTCTTATGCCGGCGCTTCGCAAGGCATCGAAGGCCGGCGCGGTTGTCTGGTGGTCAGTTCGACCATCGAGCTTGCAGCACGCGATCCCGTGGTCGCCACCCGCGTCGCTGAATCGTTGAAGGCGAATGAAGCCTTTCTCACCGACCTCATCCGTCAGGGTCAGGCCGACGGTTCGATCCCGGCACATATCGACGCTGACATCGCCGCGCGCACCTTGATTTGCCTGACCCAGGGCCTGCGCGTGGTCGGCAAGGCGCGCGCCCATCTCGACGGCGACGCCCTGGTCGACACCGCCATGAAGATGCTCGCCTGAGTGCAAACCAAACCAGGACGCAGCCTCAATTCAGATAGCTATTTGGAGTAACCTGATGACGACGATCACCACGAGCGCCGATGTCCCGCCCGATCAAGGCATGATATCGCGCCGGCTGACTTTGTTGCTCGCGCTGGCCTGCGGCCTGATTGTCGGCAACATCTATTACGCTCAGCCGCTGATCGGGCCGATCAGTGCCGCACTCGGGCTCTCGCTGGACAAAGCGGGACTGATCGTCACCATGACACAGGTCGGCTATGTCACCGGACTGCTGCTGATCGTGCCGCTCGGCGACCTCCTGGAAAATCGCCGGCTGATCTGCATCGCCCTCGGCGTCGGTGCGCTAGCGTTGCTGGGCGCGGCGTGTTCAACGCATCCGCTCCCCTTCCTGATCGCCTCACTGTTCATCGGGCTCGGCTCGGTCGCGATCCAGATCATCATTCCCTATGCGGCGCATCTTGCCCCTGAAGCCATCCGTGGCCGGGTGGTCGGCGACGTGGCCACCGGACTGATGCTCGGCATTCTGGCGGCGCGTCCGCTGGCAAGCTTTCTGACAGCCATCTCCGCATGGCAAACCGTGTTCCTGCTTTCGGCCGGCGTGATGGTGATGCTGGCGATCGTGCTGGGACGTGCGTTGCCCCCGCGTGCGCCGGTGGCCCGGCTGCACTATGGCGCGCTGCTGGCGTCGATGCTGCGCCTCGCGCTGACCACGCCGGTGCTGCAGCGGCGCGCCCTGTATCAGGCGCTGCTGTTTGCATCGTTCAGCATGTTCTGGACCGTGACTCCACTGCTACTCGCAGGCCCGGAGTTCGGCCTGTCGCAGCGTGGCATCGCGCTGTTCGCGCTTGCCGGCGTGGCCGGCGTCATCGCCGCACCAATCGCCGGCCGCGTGGCGGATCGCGGCTGGAGCCGCACAGCTACGGCAGTAGCGATCCTGGCGGTTGCGCTGGCCTATCTCATCACCCACATCGCGCCGCCCGGTTCGACGCTGGCATTGGCGCTGCTGGTGGTGGCCGGCATCCTGATCGACTTCGGCGTCCAGGGAAATTTCGTGCTGGGATCCCGCGCCATCTTCGCGCTTGGACCTGAGTCCCGCAGCCGGCTCAACGGCCTCTATATGGCGTCATTCTTCAGCGCCGCAGCCGTCGGTTCCGCCCTTGGCGGCTGGGCCTTCGTGCACGGCGGCTGGGTGCTCGCCTCCTGGATCGGCCTGGCGCTGCCGGCGATCGCACTGGTGGCGTTTGTGACAGAGCGGCGATCGGCATCGGCATGACGCAGATCCCCGATTTGTGATTGGAGCGTCAAACAAGCGTGGTGCATGGGTCCGGCGCCAGCCACAGGAGACGCACCATGAGCACGACCACCTCTGCGATCCATCACTCCGCATCCGACGGTTTTGCCGCCAAGGCTGACGAATATGCACGGGGACGGCCGGATTATCCCGCTGATGTTCTCAACTGGCTGCAGCAGCGGCTCGGCCTCGGCACCGGCAAGACAGTGGTCGATCTCGGTGCCGGCACCGGAAAGTTCACGGCCTATCTCGCGAAGACCGGCGCGCATGTCATCGCCGTGGAGCCGGTAACGCAGATGCGCGAGAAACTCTCGCACACGCTGCCCGAGGTCGAAGCGCTCTCCGGCACCGCCGAGGCCATCCCGCTGCCCGACGCCTCCGTCGACGCGGTGACCTGCGCGCAAGCCTTCCACTGGTTCGCGACATCGGCCGCACTGACAGAAATCCATCGCGTGCTGAAACCGGGCGGCAAGCTCGGCCTGATCTGGAACGTGCGCGACGAGAGCGTCGCCTGGATCGCCAAGCTCACCCGCATCATCAATCAGCATGAAGGCGATGCGCCGCGCTATGCCAGCGGAGCGTGGAAGAAGGTGTTTCCACACGCGGGATTCGGTCCGCTGCATGAAGATATCTTTCCGCACGGCCACACCGGAACGCCGGAGGATGTCATCATCAACCGGGTGCGCTCGACCAGCTTCATCGCGGCCCTGCCTGCCGACCAGGAGGCAAATGTCGTTGCGCAGCTGCGGGATCTGATTGCGTCTGAACCAACGCTGGCAGGCAAACCCGAGCTGACGGTGCCTTATACGACATCAGCCTTCAGCGCGGAAAAGCTCGGCGCGTGATAGGGCGCACCACGCTCTGAGCACTACGCAACACCGAAATCGCCCCGGGCGGCACGAACGCGCGCGACGACATGGTCATAGACCTCGGACACCCGACGCGACTCGTGGGTGTCGGGATGGGACACCAACCAATAGCTTCGAGTGAACCGGATATCCGGCAACAGCGGTTCGAGCTCCGGATAACGACGCGCGGCGTAGTCGTGCAGGATTCCCACGCCATGACCGGCACGGACCGCTTCCATCTGCGCGACCACGCTGCCGCACTCATAGTGCCAGGTCATCACTTTGCCCAGCGTCGCTGCATAATCCAGCGCGCGGCTATAAACATAATCTTCCACATGGGTGACGAAGAGACGCCCGTTCAGATCGCTCTGCTGCCTGATCGGTCCGTGACGTTTGAGATAGGCCTTTGAGGCATAGACGCTCAATGTGTAGTCGGTCAGCTTCTTGACGATCAGGCGGCCCTGTTTCGGGCGGTCCAAAGTAATGGCGATATCGGCTTCGCGCCGCGACAGCGAAAACGTGCGCGGCAGCGGCACCAGCTGAATCATCAGTTCGGAGTGTTTGGTCGCGAGAGCGCCAAGTTGCTCGGCGAGGAAATAATTTCCGAGACCGTCAGGCGCGCCGATCCGGACCGTTCCGGTGATGGTGTCGGATGCGCCCTTGAACTGGGAGCCGACCTTGAGGAATTCCGACTCGGCCCGCTCGGCTGCCGCCAGCAGCGCTTCACCGGCGCCGGTCAGCGAGCATCCGGTGGTGTGCCTTTCGACCAGTTTGGTTTTCAGCTCCCGCTCGAGCGCCGTCAGCTGGCGCGAGACGGTGGCGTGGTTGAGCCCCAGACGCTTCGCCGCGCCCAGGATCTGGCCGGTCCGCGCCACGTCGAGGAAGATTCGAATGCGATCCCAATCCATAGGCCGGACTTTAATTTCTGCACATCGAAACCGCAATACTTGGCGTTGATGTGCATTCCTGTCGAGCGCCATGGTGACCGCACCAAACCACACGGAGCACGGCACATGACCACGGCGATCACCCATTATATCGGCGGCAAACACATCGCAGGACGCGGCGGCAGGACCACGCCGATATTCAACCCGGCCACGGGCGAACAGTCCGGCGCCGCGCCGGTCGCCGGCACCGCCGACGTCAACGAGGCCGTGGCCGCGGCCAACAAGGCAGCGCCCGGCTGGGCCGCCACCACGCCGCTGCGCCGCGCCCGCATCCTCAATCGTTTCCTGCGCATCATGGAGGAGCGGATCGACCGGCTTGCCGATGTCATCACCGCCGAACACGGCAAGGTGCACTCCGATGCCAAGGGCGAAATCCAGCGCGGTCTGGAAGTCGTCGAGTTCGCGACCGGCGCACCTCAGTTGCTGAAAGGCGAGATCACCGAGAGCGTCGGCACCGGCGTCGACAGCCACGCGCTGCGGCAGCCGCTGGGCGTGGTCGCCGGCATCACGCCATTCAATTTCCCGGCCATGGTCCCGATGTGGATGTTCCCCGTGGCACTTGCCTGCGGCAACACCTTCATTCTCAAGCCGTCCGAGCGCGATCCCTCCGCATCGCTGCTGATCGCCGAATGGTTGACCGAAGCGGGCCTGCCGGACGGTGTCTTCAATGTCGTGCACGGCGACAAGGAGACCGTCGATGCGCTGCTGCATCATCCCGACATCTCGGCCATCAGTTTCGTCGGCTCGACACCGATCGCCCGCTACATTTACGAGACCGCCGCGCAAACCGGAAAGCGCTGCCAGGCGCTGGGCGGCGCCAAGAATCACATGATCATCATGCCGGATGCGGACATGGACCGCGCCACCGACGCCCTGATGGGCGCGGCCTACGGCTCGGCCGGCGAACGCTGCATGGCGATCTCGGTCGCCGTGCCGGTGGGCGAAGGCACCGCCGCGGCGCTGTTGGCGAAGCTCGAACCGAAGGTGCGGGCGCTGAAGATCGGACCGGGCACGGATCCGGAAGCCGAGATGGGGCCGCTGGTCACCAGGCAGCATCTGGACAAGGTGCGCGGCTACATCGACGCCGGCGTCACCGAGGGCGCCAAGCTGGTCGTCGACGGCCGTGACTTCAGGATGCAGGGCTACGAGAAGGGCTACTTCATCGGCGGAACGCTGTTCGACGGCGTGACCACCGACATGAAGATCTACAAGGAAGAGATCTTCGGACCCGTGCTCGCGGTCGCCCGCGCGCCCGACTACGCCACCGCCGCCCGCATGGTCAATGAGCACGAGTTCGGCAACGGCACCTCGATCTTCACCCGCGACGGTGACACCGCCCGCGAGTTCGCCCATGCCATCAAGGTCGGTATGGTCGGAATCAACGTGCCGATTCCGGTGCCGATGGCGTTCCACTCGTTCGGCGGCTGGAAGGCATCGCTGTTCGGCGACCATCACATGCACGGCCCCGAGGGCGTGCGCTTCT